>NZ_JBXWRV010000007.1:0-167580 GCF_059613065.1 Ruegeria sp. BHSC026
CGGCTTCGGCTTCGGCTTCGGCTTCGGCTTCGGCTTCGGCTTCGGCTTCGGCTTCGGCTTCGGCTTCGGCTTCGGCTTCGGCTTCGGCTTCGGCTTCGGCTTCGGCTTCGGCTTCGGAAGGGCTTTGTTCAACCCGATCTTCCGGGTCAAGCGTCAAGTCGTCAGTCTTGGCTTCGACCGCTTCGGGCACCTCATCGACCTTGGGGTCGTCGGCCGGTTTCTGGTCCGTATCTTTCTTGGCAGCCACCGTCACTTCCCCCTGTCGATTCCCGTAAAACCTGACGCTCAGACGCGTCCAAGTTAATCCGCGCCCATCGCACCCTCAAGCCGGATCGCGTATTTAACGAGTTTTTTCACGGCTTTCCGCATTTTCTTGGGCGTCGGGCGTTTGGCAATCCGCAAGCGGGCAATCGCCAAGTTTTCAAGGGGCTCGGCGGTCGGTCCGCTCATCGCTGCGACCAAAAGCGGCGCCGGTCCGGGCCAGAGGTCGGCAAATTGTCGCGCGGTTCGCGGCGAAAACAAGGGCGCAATCACCGGGGCCGATCCGGCCGCGGCCGCCCGGGCCTCGGGCGTCAAAGGCAGCAGCTGCTGGCGATAGACCGGCTGTTCCCGCACGGTCAGCCCCAGTTCGGTCAGCCGGGCCGCGATGTTTCCCCGGCTATGCTCGCCGCGCAGATGCAGCAGCGGGCTGTCCGGGCGCTCTTTCAGCAGTTTGGCGACCAGCTCCTCGGCGGTTTCGCCGGCCATCCGGGCCTCCCACCCGGCCTGGCGGGCCGTCTCGGTGGTGGCCGGCCCCACGCAATAGGCGGGCAGATCCCGACGCACATCCTGCGCCGCGGCGGCCGCCACGCCATTGGCCGAGGTGAAGATCAGGCCCCGGACTCCGGTCGTGTCCACCGGTTGCTCCATCGGCCGGATATCCAGCAGCGGGGAATAGATCACCTGAACCCGCGACCGCAAACGTTCGGGCAGCTGCGCCACGAACCTTTCCGAGGCGGCGCGGGGGCGGGTCATCAACAGGTACACGGGCGGACGTTCGGGCCTTGAGGATTGTTTGCTGCGGCGCGGGGTGATACCCCGCGACCAGATCATGATGCAATGGTTCAGGCCGATGGTGCAAACACTTACCGTTCTGGGATTGGAAAGCAGCTGCGATGACACGGCGGCGGCCGTGGTGCGGCAGACCGAGGGCGAACCGGCGCAGGTTCTGTCTTCGGTCGTGCATGGCCAGACGGACCTGCACAGCGCCTTCGGCGGCGTGGTGCCCGAGATCGCGGCCCGCGCGCATGCCGAAAAGCTGGATGTCTGCGTGCAGCAGGCGTTGGAGCAGGCGGGCCTGACTCTGCAGGACATAGACGCCGTGGCCGTGACCGCCGGGCCAGGGCTGATCGGCGGGGTCATGTCCGGCGTGATGTGCGCCAAAGGGATCAGCGCGGCCACCGGTCTGCCGCTGATCGGCGTCAACCACCTGGCCGGCCACGCGTTGACTCCGCGCCTGACGGACGGGATCACCTTTCCATACCTGATGCTGCTGGTGTCCGGCGGGCACTGCCAATACCTGATCGCCCACGGCCCCGAGCGGTTCACCCGGCTGGGCGGCACCATCGACGACGCCCCGGGCGAGGCCTTCGACAAGACCGCGCGTCTGCTGGGCCTGCCCCAGCCCGGCGGCCCCTCGGTCGAGGCCGAGGCGCGCGATGGCGACCCAAAACGTTTTCGCTTTCCGCGGCCGCTGCTGGACCGGCCCGGATGCGATCTGTCCTTTTCCGGGCTCAAGACCGCCTTGATGCGGATGCGTGACCAGATCGTGGCCGAAAAGGGCGGGCTGACGCGTCAGGACCGCGCCGACCTGTGCGCCGGGTTCCAGCAAGCGGTCGTGGATACGCTGGCCGAAAAGACCCGCCGCGCCATCGCCCTGTATCTTGAAGCCAACCCGGCCGAGCCGGTCATTGCCGTGGCGGGTGGCGTTGCGGCCAACACGGCCATTCGGTCCGCGTTAGAGTCTGTTTGCGCGGATGCCGGCGCGCGGTTTACCGCCCCGCCGCTGCACCTGTGCACCGACAATGCGGCGATGATCGCCTATGCGGGGTTGGAACGGTTCCGGCTGGGCGCGCGTGACGGGCTGGACCTGACCGCCCGGCCCCGCTGGCCGCTGGATCAAACCAGCCCGGCCATGCTGGGCGGCGGGCGCAAGGGGGCCAAGGCATGAACGTCTCGGTCCTTGGATCGGGCGCCTTCGGCACCGCGCTGGCGATCTCGTTGGCGGGCAAGGGTCCGGTCACCTTGTGGGCCCGGTCGGGCGAACAGGCGCAGACGATGCAGGCGACCCGCCGCAATGACACCCGCCTGCCGGGGATCGCCCTGCCCGACGCCATCACCGTGACCGCCGAAATCACCCTGGCCTGTCAGAGCGACGTGTTGCTGCTGGCGGTGCCCATGCAAAAGCTGCGCGATGTTCTTTCGGTGCATGGGGCGGACCTGAAGGGTCGTATCCTGGTGGCCTGTTGCAAGGGCATCGAGCTATCCACTGGCCTCGGTCCGATCGCCGTGATCGAACAGGTGCTGCCCAACGCCCGCACTGCCTTGCTGACCGGGCCCAGCTTTGCCGATGACATCGCGCGCGGGTTGCCCACGGCGCTGACCCTGGCCTGCGCCGACGCAGAATTGGGCGCCCGGCTGCAACAGACGCTGACCACCGCCAACCTGCGGCTCTACCGGACCACCGACGTGACCGGGGCCGAGTTGGGCGGGGCGTTGAAGAACGTGATGGCCATCGCCTGCGGGGCCTGCATCGGCGCGGGTCTGGGGGACAGCGCCCGCGCGGCCCTGATGACTCGCGGCTTTGCCGAGATGCAGCGCTTTGCCATGATGCGCGGCGCCCGGCCCGAGACCCTGATGGGCCTGTCGGGTTTGGGCGATCTGGTCCTGACCTGCTCGTCCGACCTGTCGCGTAACTTCCGGTTCGGTCTGTCGCTGGGCCGCAACGAGTCCTTTGACGCCGCGACCACCGTCGAAGGCGTGGCCACGGCAAATGCCATGGCCGCCATCGCCGCGACCGAGGGGCTGGACATGCCCATCTGCCAGACGGTGGCGCAACTCAGCCGCGGCGCCTACAGTGTCGCCGAGGCCTTGCAATCCCTGCTCAATCGCCCACTCAAGGAGGAATGACATGCTTATCGCCCTGATCGCGCGCGACAAGGACGGCGCCCTGCAGACCCGGCTGGACAACCGCGCCGCGCACCTGGCCTATATCGAAGAAACAGGCGTAGTCGCACAGGCCGGGCCGCTGCTGGACGGCGATGCCATGATCGGGTCGCTGGTCATCCTGGATGTCGAGGATCTGTCCGCCGCACAGGCCTGGGCCGACAACGACCCCTATGCCAAGGCCGGTCTGTTCAAGTCGGTCGAACTGATCCCGTGGAAGAAGGTCATCGGCTGATGGCGTATTGGCTGTTCAAATCCGAACCCTCGACGTGGAGCTGGGACCAGCAGGTCGCCAAGGGCGACGCGGGCGAGGAATGGGATGGGGTGCGCAATTATCAGGCCCGCAATTTCATGCGGCAGATGAAGCTGGGCGACCGGGGGTTTTTCTATCATTCGCAGAAGGACAAGGCGATCGTCGGCATCGTCGAGGTCTGCGCCGAGGCCCACCCCGACAGCACCACCGACGACGACCGGTGGGAATGCGTGGACATCAAGGCGGTGCGCCCCTTTTCCAAACCGGTCACGCTGGACCAGATCAAGGCCGATCCGCGGCTGACCGACATGGTGCTGGTCAAGAACTCGCGCCTGTCGGTGCAGCCCGTCTCCCAGGCCGAATGGGCAGTGATCTGCGAACTGGGCCAGACCGCGGCGGATTGAGAAAAAAGGGAAGGCCCTGACGATGCAGAACCTTCCCTACCCCGCGTGCTCCCTACTCACCACACGCAAAGAAATCTCTGGTTCTGACCGTCCTGGTCACGGGTTGAAAATAGCCGAGGGCGCGTCTGTTTTTCAAACGTTGAATCAATAGATTATGATTCAAATGCAAAACGCCCGCCGGTCCGACCGGGCGGGCGTTTCCAAATGTCGCGGCAGGATCAGCCGTAGACGGACTCTTTGCCGAAATGCTTGGTCAGCATGTAATAGACCACCGCGCGGTATTTGTTGCGCTCGGACTTGCCGTAGGTTTCGATGACCTTGTTGATCGCTTCCATCAGCTCGGGGCCATCCGACAGGCCCAGCTTCTTGATCAGAAAGTTGTTCTTGACCGTCTCCAGCTCACCTTCCTGGCTGGCGGCCACGGTTGCGGCATCCGCGTCATAGATCGACGGCCCGCAACCGATCGTCACTTTGGTCAGCAGGTCCATGTCGGGGTCCATCCCGCATTTGTTTTTCAGATCATCCGCATATTTTGCGATCAACTCGTCACGTTTTCCCATTGTCCTCTCCTGTATGGGTTGGGGTACGGCCTTTTCGGCGCTGGCTGAACGGTAGCGGCTGGCAGGAAAAGCACAAAGGGAAAAATCGGGCATGTTCCCCGTAGACCACGCCGTGCAGCCCGCGCCTTGATCTGTTCGGGTTCTTTATTTAACATAAAAGTTAATTAATGATCCAAGGAGACTCGTCATGCCCGTCGCCCTTCCCAACGAAAGCGCCGCGTACCGAACCGCCCGAAATGCCCTGCTGGCCGCCGAAACCGATCTGCGTGCGCGGGTCGAGGAAGTGGCCGCGCTGCGCCGGACTTTGCCCAAAGGCGGCCAAATCCCACGGGATTACGTCTTTCGGAACCTCAGCGGCAATATTGCCCCGATTTCAAGCCTTTTCGGTGATCATGACACTCTGGTCGTGTATTCGCTGATGTTTGGTCCCAATGCAGAGGACCCCTGCCCCATGTGCTTGGCCTTTCTGGACGGTCTGACCGGGCAGGTCGCGCATCTGACCCGAAAAGCCGCCTTTGCGGTCGTGGCGCAGAATACGCCGGATGCCCTGGCCGCGCTGCGCCGGCGCATGGGCTGGCAGGATCTGCCGCTGTATTCCGCGTTGGATACGACGTACCAGCAAGACTATCTGGCTGAGACCGAGGACGGAAACCAGTTGCCGATCCTGAACGTGTTTCAACGCGATGCGGATGGCATCCACCATTTCTGGAGCTCCGAGCTGTTTTTTGAACCCAGCGACTGGCATCCGCGCCATGTCGATGCGGCCTGGCCCCTGTGGAACATTCTGGACCTGACACCGCAGGGCCGCGGAGATTTCGTGCCGTCGCTCCGCTGACCGCAACAAAAAAAAGGCGGCCCAAATGGCCGCCTTTTCCTCGAATTTCTGACAGATCAATACCGGTAATGCTCGGGCTTGAACGGGCCTTCGGGCGTGACACCGATGTAATCCGCCTGCTCCTTGTTCAGCTTGGTCAGCTTGACGCCGATCCGGTCCAAATGCAGGCGCGCGACCTTCTCGTCCAGATGCTTGGGCAGGATATAGACCTTGTTCTCGTACTTGTCGCCGCGGGTCCACAGTTCGATCTGGGCCAGAACCTGGTTGGTGAACGAGGCCGACATCACGAAGGACGGATGCCCGGTGGCATTGCCCAGGTTCAGCAGACGGCCTTCGGACAGCAGGATGATACGGTTGCCCGAGGGCATCTCGATCATGTCCACTTGGTCCTTGATGTTGGTCCATTTGTGGTTGCGCAGGCTGGCCACCTGAATTTCGTTGTCGAAATGGCCGATATTGCCGACAATGGCCATGTCCTTCATCTCGCGCATGTGCTCGATGCGGATCACGTCCTTGTTGCCGGTGGTGGTGATGAAGATGTCGGCGGTCGAAACCACATCTTCCAGCAGAACCACCTCATACCCGTCCATCGCGGCCTGCAGGGCACAGATCGGGTCGACCTCGGTCACCTTCACGCGGGCGCCGGCGCCACGCAGCGAGGCAGCCGAGCCCTTGCCCACGTCGCCATAACCGCAGACCACGGCGACCTTGCCGGCCATCATCGTGTCGGTGGCGCGACGGATGCCGTCGACCAGCGATTCCTTGCAGCCGTACTTGTTGTCGAATTTCGACTTGGTGACGCTGTCGTTCACGTTGATCGCCGGGAACGGCAGATGGCCGTCCTTGACCAACTGATACAGGCGGTTGACGCCGGTGGTGGTTTCCTCGGACACGCCCTTGATCTGATCGCGCACCTTGGTGAACCAGCCCGGGCTTGCCGCCATCCGCTTCTTGATCTGCGCCTTGATGACCTCTTCCTCTTCCGAAGCCGGGACGGGGATGATGTCCTCACCCGCTTCGGCGCGCGCGCCCAGCAGGATGTACAGCGTAGCGTCGCCGCCATCATCCAGGATCATGTTGGGGCCGTCTTCGAACTGAAACGACTTGTCGAGATAGTCCCAATGCTCTTCCAGCGTCTGGCCCTTGATGGCAAAGACCGGAATGCCCGCCTTAGCGATGGCTGCCGCCGCGTGGTCCTGAGTCGAGAAGATGTTGCACGACGCCCAGCGCACGTCCGCGCCCAGCGCGACCAGCGTTTCGATCAGAACGGCGGTCTGGATCGTCATGTGCAACGACCCGACGATGCGCGCCGCTTTCAGCGGCTTGCTGTCGCCGTATTCCGCGCGCAGAGCCATCAGGCCCGGCATTTCGGTTTCCGCGATATCCAGTTCCTTGCGGCCGAACCCGGCCAGTGAAATGTCTTTGACGATGTAGTCGCCGGCCATCAGATGCTCCATTCCGATCAACAACGGTTTGGGCAGGCCCTAACACCGTTGAAGAAAAGTCGCAATGTGGATGGCGATTGGGGCGCGGGCGTTAATTCAACTGGGCGCCCCTTCGGCAGCGGCCCTAGGCGTCATTTCGAAGAAATCGGTGCCAGCGGCGACAATGCAACTGATACCGTTGGCGTGGGTCATCAACACGGTATAGGTGCCGGTGGCGCGTGAAGCCCATACCTCCATGACCGTCTGACCGCTCCGCGTGTTCTGCAATCCGCCAAAGGCCAGCTCTTCGGAATAGATCTGCTGCAGCTTGGCGATGACATCACCGCGCAGGGCGCAGTTCTGGGCCGATGCGGGCGGCGCGGCCGCAGCCATGCCAAAGACAAGGGCCATTCCCAACAAACGCTTGAACATGACAAGCTCCTTTCGGTTCGGGTTTCGATCCGAGAGGGGCACGCCGGGAGGAACGCGCGCCCCCCTCAGCCTTGATGTCGTGATCCCCACGTGCCGGTTCAAAGCACGATTGCTCAAGAAACTGTTGGCAGCCGGTGATCAGGATGGCTTAAGCATAGCACGAAACCGCGTTTCAGGCACATTCGCTGCAAAGGGGGCATGGCAGAATGGCAACACAACCCAGGGCATGGCAACGGATGCTGTCGGGCCGCAGGCTGGACCTGCTGGACCCGACCCCGGTGGATATCGAGATCGAGGATATCGCCCATGGGCTGGCATTCGTGGCCCGCTGGAACGGCCAGACGGCGGGTGATTTCGCCTATTCCGTGGCCGAGCATTCTCTGCTGGTCGAAGAGCTGTTCGGCCGGATCGCCCCCAAGGCGCAGGTGAAATGGCGGCTGGCGGCGCTTCTGCACGATGCGCCAGAATATGTGATCGGCGACATGATCTCGCCGGTGAAGGCCGCGGTCGGCCCGGGCTATGGCGCGCTGGACGACCGGTTGGCGGCGGCTATCCACATCCGCTTCGGCCTGCCCGCCGCGGTGCCGAAAACGGTGAAACGTCAGATCAAGAAAGCCGACCGGATCAGCGCCTGGATGGAGGCCACCCAGATCGCGGGGTTTTCCGAGGCCGAGGCAACCAAGTTCTTTGGCCGACCGGACGCGGCGGTGATGGAGGGGTTGCAGATCACTCTACGGCCACCGGTTGAGGCTCGGCAGGCGTATACGGCGCGGCATGCGGAGCTGTTGGCGCTATTGTAGCACATGACTTAGGCCGAGATCTGCTTTAGAGCCCTCTGCAAAAGTGAAGAACTTACGCTGTGAGCGCTCGCGGCAAAACTACCCGCTGCATGACAGAGGGAAATGCGGACGTTCAGGCAGAACGCAGCGAGATTGCGATCCGCAATGACCGGGTCGCGGGCCTCAGGGCGAATAGCTCTTTGGAGTGTGACCGACCCTTTCCTGCCGTTCGGCCAATTGGTCCGATGCTGCACAGCAGTTTGTCGAAGCCAAAATTCGCGGGCTTGCGGAACGACGCTGTCCTTGGAGGCCTTCCGCGCGGACGAAGTGGTTACTCAAATCGCACTATTTTCATGAGGGGTGGGTATTGGGGCAAGGTGCCGGTCAGAACCTTGCCCCGCGGTTTCTGTCACTCTGCGATAGTGGCACCCGGAACTGCTTCGTAGGCATTGGATTGCGCAACCTCGTGCTGAATGGCAGTGCCGGGCAGGATCTCGAACAGCGGGTCGAAATCGACCATGGTCGAGGCGAGTTGCGCAAGAACGGTGGGATCACCTTCAATCTTGGCGGTGCCATCGGCGATCTGCTGCTCTAGTTCAATCGCGCCCATCATAGTCATTTCCAGATCCGAACGGTTTATGACCAATGTCAGGTCCGGGTTGTCCGCCTGATATCCCTCGATATTGGTCAGAGTCGCGTTCTCCATTTCGATGATGAACTTCTCGCCATTGTCCGGCGTTACCAGATTGATGGTGAACCGCATGCCTTCGGCTTTACGGCTGTCCATTTTGATGCCGAGGAAATTCAGGAACAATTCCGTGGACATCGCCCGGATCACATCAGAACTGGTTGAGCTCACCGTTGGAGCGTCGGAAATACCAGAACGCAGTTCGTAGGCACCCGACAAGTAACTATTTCGCAGTCCCGGGTTTTCCTGCTGGTAACCAAGCTGCTCATAACAGTCCGCAAGCAGATCACGTGCTGGCTGGTTGTCGTTCTCAGCGAGAAAGAGTTTGTTTAGGATTTCGACGGCCATCTTATACTCACCAGCCGAGAAAAGCTCTTGTCCTTTGGCCATGATTTTGTCCGACCCGCCCATCATCTCGACGTATAGGGGCGCCGATGCTTCGGGTGATGGCGGGATCAGGGTTGCTGGATTGGCATCCCAAAAACCAAGGTATCGCTGGATCACTCCTCGACTGTTGTGCTCGGGTGAACCGTGATAGCCCCGGCAGTGCCATTCATTTTGCAGGCTCTTGGGCATTTCATAGACGTTCTGGATCTGGTTGATCGTCACGCCTTGATTGGCGAAGTGCAGAACCTGGTTATTAAAATGCGCATACATGTCACGCTGCGCCCGCATCACCTCTTGAATACGGTCATTGCCCCAGCGCGGCCAGTGGTGCGACTGGAACATCACTTCTGCTTCCTCGCCAAAGAGATGCAGCGCCCGCGAGATGTATTTAGACCAGCGCAGAGGATCGCGCACCGGAGCTCCGCGCAGGGTGTAAATATTATGTAATGTGCCGGTAATGTTCTCGGCCATCCACAATGCCTTCATTCCCGGAATGTAAGTGTTCATGTTGGACGGCGCTTCAGTGCCTGGCGTGTTCTGAAACACCATACGCACGCCATCCACATCGAGATATTCGATGTCTTCTTCGATGATCCGGGTGGGGGCAATAAGGCCAACGGAACCAAGAGACACCCGGTGACCCAGCCCCTGCCCAGCAAAACCGTACGGGTTGATCGGAAGCTGTTGGCCATACTGGTAAGACAATCGCCGGTTCATAGCGTTGCCAGCATAGACATTCTCGGAAATCGTGAACTCCATGAAATCACGCGGTGCAATGATTTCCACTTTGCCTGAACGCACATCAGCTTCGTCGATTATGCCGCGTACACCACCCCAATGGTCACCATGGGAATGCGAATAGATCACTGCGGTTGCCGGCAGCCCATCACCGACGTGCTCTTGAAATAGCTTCCATGCTGCGCGCGCTGTTTCCGCACTGATCAGTGGATCGATTACGATCCAACCATTTTCGCCGCGCACAAAGGAAACGTCGGACAGATCGAAGCCCCGCACTTGGTAAATTCCGGGAATGACTTCATACAGTCCGTAGTTCTGGTTCAGCCGCGAGACCCTCTGCAAAGACGGATGAATGCTTGGCCAGTCCTTGTCTTCGTCGAAGAAGCGGAAACTGGCCATGTCCCAGGCGATGTTGCCTGCATCCGCCATGATCGTATCTTCGGGCATCGGCGCGATAAACCCGCGAGCTTGTTCATCAAAATCACGCGTATCTGAGAACGGCAGCGTTTCCCGCGCTTCGGCAAGAATTTTCAAAGTGTGTTCCGAAGGCGCCTTGCCCTTCGGGTGGAAATGCCCTTCGGCTGGCGTTGCACTCTGCGCATACGCCGCCCCCTCCTCTGAAATGAATGTTGGCGCCACCGCGAATGCCGCTCCGAGCGCCGGGGCCGACTTGATGAAATTACGACGTGTGGTCATTTCAATTCCCTCCTGAAAATGACATTACGGAGGGCCGAAAAGTCCGGCTGTGGCAGACCCGCGAGTTTGCCGCTCCGTTTCCACTCAAAAGTTTACCGTTGGCAAAAGTCCGATCTACTCACGCGACCTGTCATTTCGCGACAATCGCCTAGGTACACAGGATCCTCTTTCTGACTTCCCTGGGCCTTCGCCCGGAATTCAGACGGAGAGACCCCCTGCCACGCGCGGAAAGCGCGTGTGAAATTTTCCGGTGCGTCATAGCACAACTCGGCAGCTATGTTTTTCACAGGCAGATCGGTTTCTAAAAGGAACGCCATCGCACGCCTGCTGCGTGCAATTTCAAGGAGATGTTTGTAGGTGTACCCGAGCTTGCTCAGCTTCCGTTGGACAGTTCTCGGACCCAGATCCGCGGCCCTTGCAAATCCATCGAGGTCGACGGTGCGATCCATCAATCGAAGGTCAATGAGTTTCAGGATATCATCAAGGAACGCGGTTTGCCGCCCGTCGGGTGGTGCTACCAAATCAAGTGACGTAATGGGTCGATCGAACGGAAGCGGCCCAGAGAGCCTCGTACTCAGGTCCGCTTTCCTGACCGCCACACCGTAATTTGGACGGCCGAAACGGATTTCATTTTGAACAAGGGCACTTAATTTTTCCGTTCTCGCCGGCTTTTCGTAGTCGACTTCCACCCAATCGGGTCGCCACCCCTCGCCCAGGAACCCGCGAAAGAAAACGAACATCGTTTCAAAGAGGTGGTCCGAGAAATGACGTGTGTTTTCATAGCCTGCCAGACCTGATTTGTAGCACCAGACAACGTGATGTTCGCGCAAGGACAAGTACATCTCTGTGCCGCTTTCGTGCGCCCACAGTGTCCTGCAAACACGCTGGAGGGCTTGGCCAAGCGTTGGAGCACAATAAGCATATCCGGCCCAATTTCCGTAATCGAGCGCAGTGGTTTTGCTGCCAAGGCTTACACCGAATTCCGCGTCACCGATCGTACGCGCAGCCGCCTCCATTACGCGGATCATCTTGGCCAAAGGGACCCGATGCTCTGGCGCATCGAGAACGCTTAGGGGAAGATCGTGGCGTTTCAGGATGCGGTTAAGCGCGCGATCTCCGGCCATGTCACGAACAAGTTCGGGAAAGGGGCCCCATCCCCGGATTCTTGTCATCGCTAAGGCTTTCAACGCAAACCCCCTCATTTCCCATACAAACGATATCACATTCTTTCCATGACGTTGAGCCTGGAGTGCCACTCGCCTTCAATGGCTTGAAGGCGCAGGAAGACCTGTACAGGATGACCGGTTTCAGCCCACAGCGACGACTGCTGCGCCTCGGATCAAGGTCGTTAAAGGGCTCGAAACCGCCTTGTGGCGGCGCGGCATCGGTCGCTAGCAACCCGTCATCGAGACCAGTCGTTGACGCTTGGTCTTACAATCAATGGTCAACGCGGTGTTGATGTGTGGGCCGGGAGGGACGGATGGAGGCTAAATTATGCCCAGAATCCAACTTCCCGCCGCAAAACCGAAACGCAAGACCCGGAACAAGGGCTGCCTGATCGGTCAGAAACACCCGCTGCTCCCGACGCAGGTATGAGCCATTCGTGCCCGGCTCGAACTCGCGGGCAATCTTCGTGATCTTGCGCTCTTCAACCTCGCCATAGACAGCAAGTTGCGCGGCTGTGACCTCGTCGGACTCCAGATTAGCGATCTCGTCGTCGAAGACCGAATCCGTGAGCGCGTCACCATTGTTCGGAGCAAGACCAATCGGCCGATCCAGTTCGAAGTGTCTGAGAATACGCGCGAAACGATCGCTGCCTAGCTCGACCAACCCGAGATGCTGGGATGCAGACATCTGTTTCCGAGCCACTTCCACGCGTCACCGCACATCTCGACCGGGCAGTACGCGAGGCTTGTTCGAGACTGGGTATCGGCCATCGGCCTGGAACCGAGCGGCTACGGCACACATTCTTTGCGCCGGACCAAGGCCTCGGAGATCTATCGAAAGACCGGCAATCTCCGGGCTGTACAACTTTTGCTGGGTCACACCAAGGTCTACAGCACGGTACGATACCCGGGCGTCGCGCTTGAAGATGCACTGAGAATCGCCGAAAGAATCGACATCTGAATCAAAACGGCGAGCGGCACGCGCCGTCCAAGACCTGTTCTTCGCTGATACAAAGGTCAGCGGCGCGAAAGAGCCCACAGCGGCTATTCATTCTGCAGTCAATGATGAGCGGCTGATCCAAATCAAGTCAGCCTTTCGAGCATGCGCTATAATAATTCTGCGTTGTTGACTGACGGGAGGACGGCAATGAAGAAGATATTCATGAGCGTGAGCTTGAGTGCATTGTTCACCGGCGCGGCACTTGCCCAAGGATACTCTGGCGACCTTGCGATAAACCCCGAAGATGTCCGACTTGGTCAGCGCGGCTATTCTCCATTTGTCGATCAGTCTTTTCCAAACAGAGTGTTCTGGGGCGATACCCACCTGCACACCTCCTACTCGACCGACGCCGGGATGGTCGGCAATGTGCTCGGTCCTGACGAAGCTTTCCGTTTCGCGCGTGGCGAGAAGGTGCGGGCCTCCCTCGGTGAGTTCGCGCAGCTTGTGCGTCCGCTCGATTTTCTGGTTGTTGCCGACCACGCCGAGAACCTCGGCCTCGCGCCGATGATCGCGGAATCGAACCCGCAGCTTCTGGCCAATAGCTGGGGTCGCAAGATCCACGATCTTGTGCGCGGTGGCGACCCGCTCGGCGCATTCGTAATGTGGGGCGACGCGATGGGCGCGGTAACGGACCCGATTGACGACGACGATCTGACCCGTACATTTTGGAGGCGCATCGTCGATGCAGTTGAGCGGTACAATGAACCTGGCGTGTTCACATCTCTGCACGGCTTTGAATGGACTTCAATCAAGGACCTGAACAACCTGCATCGGATCGTCATGTTTCGAGATGGTGCAGACGAAGTCGCGGACCTCGTGCCATTTTCCAACTACGACAGTTCCGATCCGGAGGATCTTTGGGACTGGATGGAAGCGTATGAAGCCCGAACAGGCGGTCAGGTCATGGCGTTTGCCCACAACGGCAACCTGTCGAATGGCACGATGTTCGACGATGTCCGCCAGAATGGCGAACCGATAGATCAGGCCTACGCCGAACGCCGGATGCGGTGGGAACCGCTATACGAAGTCACGCAGATTAAAGGCGACGGGGAAACCCACCCGATGCTCTCACCGAATGACGAGTTCGCGGACTATTATCGCTGGGATCGCGGAAATTTCGGCAGTGCACTTAAGACACCGGACATGCTGCCACGCGAATACGCTCGCGAGGCACTGGCGCGCGGTCTGAAATACGAAGAAGACATAGGCACGAACCCCTACAAATTCGGGATGATCGGCGCGACCGACAGCCACACGTCACTGGCAACCGCCCGCGAGGACAACTTCTTTGGCAAGGCTTCCCTGGCAGAGCCCGGCGGCGGCGATCACCGCTACGATGAGTTCATCATCCAGCCTGATTTTCTGGGTGAAGACGTCGCGATCCGCACATATGAAACCCTCGCGTCCGGTCTTGCCGCTGCATGGGCGCGGGAGAACACGCGAGAGGCGATCTGGGACGCATTCAAGCGCAAGGAGGTTTATGCCACCACCGGCCCGCGCATGACTGTCCGCGTGTTTGCGGGGTGGGACTTTGAACCCGACGAGGTCCACCGTCCCGATTTCGCCGTCGAGGGTTATGCCCGGGGCGTGCCCATGGGCGCGGACCTCTTCGCCGGGCCAGAGGGAGCAGCCCCCACCTTCATGGTGCGTGCGCTGCGCGACCCGGACGGCGCGAACCTAGATCGCATCCAGATCGTAAAGGGTTGGGTCGATGCCAATGGCGAACCGCAGACCAAGGTCTTTGACGCCGCGTGGGCGGGAGACCGGAATCCGGGCGCCGACGGCAAACTGCCACCCGTTGGCAACACGGTGGACGGTGCGAACTACACCAATACCATTGGTTCAGCCGCACTTGGCGCGCACTGGGTGGACCCAGAGTTCGATCCGGCTCAGCGAGCTTACTACTATGTGCGTGTTCTCGAAATTCCTACGCCCACATGGTTGGCGTATGACGAGGCTTTTTACGGCAACCTCGACCTGCCAGAGGATGCCGTAATGATCCATCAGGAGCGCGCCTACACTTCGCCAATCTGGTACACGCCAGAAAACTAACTTGAAAGCCAGCAGCAATGTCGCGTTTGTCCCGCATTGCGGCCATTCCAGCTCGCTTTCAAATGTACTTGAACTTCGAACAGGCGTAGCGCGACCCGGTATTACCGCGGGCTGCGCTTCGCCAGAATCCGCTGCAAGGTCCGGCGGTGCATGTTCAGCCGTCGCGCGGTTTCCGAGACGTTTCGGTCGCACAGTTCATAGACCCGCTGGATATGCTCCCACCGTACGCGGTCGGCGCTCATGGGGTTTTCGGGGGGCGGGGGCAGTTCGTCGCCCTTGGCCAGAAGCGCGTTGGTGATGTCGGTGGCGTCGGCGGGTTTCGACAGATAGTCTGTGGCGCCGATTTTCACGGCCGCCACTGCAGTCGCGATCGCGCCATAGCCAGTCAGAACCACCACCCGGCTGTCGGGGCGCTTTTCCCGCAGCACCTCGACCACGTCCAGCCCGTTGCCATCCTCAAGCCGCAGATCCACGACGGCAAAGGCAGGTGGGCGAGCGGTGGCGATGGCGCGGCCGGCGGCGACCGATCCGGCGGTTTCCACCTCGAACCCGCGCTTTTCCATCGCCTTGGCCAGACGCCTCAGAAACGGCTCGTCATCATCCACCAGAAGCAGGGATTTGTCGGGGCCGATTTCAAGCTGCGCACTGTCTGCCATGTGGGTTCTTTCTGCTATGTCCTGCCGATAGGCTTGGTGTTGAGTAATAGCAGCGCCACACCAAAGGTCAAACCACCCTCTATTTCCCTGCCTAATCCAGGAAACAGGCGACCCGGTCGGCAATCTGATCGGCCGTGTCGTCCCGCTTGAAGAACTCCAGGAATCCGTCCTGCGGCGTGACGAAATAGGTAAAGGTGGAATGATCGACCAAGTAATACTCGTCGCTCTTGTCCTGGGCCTTGTAATAAGTCTTGTAGGCTTGGCTCGCAGCTTTGACCTGTTCGGGCGTTCCGGTCAGACCGATCATCTTTTCATGCAGGTTGTAGGCAAAATCGCCGACCGCCTCGGGGGTGTCGCGATCGGGGTCGATCGAGATGAAGATCGGCGTCACCGAATAGCCGCGCTCGGTCAGGATATCGACGGCCTCGGCATTGCGGGTGGTGTCCAGTGGGCAGACATCGGGGCAGAAGGTATAGCCGAAATAGATCAGCGACGGCTCGGTGATCACATCCTTGTCGGTCACGGTTTCACCCTTGGAGTTGATCAGCTCGAACGGGCCGCCGATGGCCGCGGAACCGCCGGCGATCTGGCTGGTCCGGCATCGGGCGAACTTGTCCTCGGGCCCGCCACGCGTCATCAGCCACATGGCGCCCAGGCCAAGGGCCAGAACGACGGTTGCGAGAATGGCATAAAGACGGGTCATGGCGTATTTCCTGACGCAAGGGGCTGTTGATCGGATCGGCCGCGACACCTATCAAGTTGACCAGCCGCCGCAACAGGACATAATCGCGCGATGACGGATTCCAACACCAGCCTCTGGCGCGGACAGGAACGCAGCAGTTGGATCCGGCTGCGCACGCTGATCCTGCTGCGATGGGTGGCCATCATCGGCCAGCTGACCGCCATCACCGTGGCGCAGCAGGTCTATCACGTTCAGCTGGAACTGGGCCTGTGCTATCTGGCCATCGGCGTGTCGGTGATGGGCAACCTGACGGCTATGCTGCTGTTCCCACAGAACAAGCGCCTGACCGAATTCGAGAACTTCCTGATGGTGCTGTTCGACCTGCTGCAGCTGGCCATTCTGCTGTACCTCACCGGCGGGCTGAACAATCCCTTTTCACTTCTGCTGCTGGGGCCGGTGACCATCGCCGCCAACGTCATGAGCACCCGCTCGACCCTGATCATCGGCGGGGCGGCGATCATCGTGGCGACGCTGCTGGCCCGGTTCCACCTGCCGCTGCGCACCAATCTGGGGCTGGTGCTGGACATCCCCGAGATCCTGCTGTTCGGAAACTGGGCCGCCATCGTGATCGCGATCGTGTTCATCGGCGCCTACTCGCACCGCATCAGCGCCGAGGTCCAGTCGATGTCCGAGGCGCTGGCCGCCACCCAGATGGCACTTGCCCGCGAACAGAAACTGACCGACCTGGGCGGGGTCGTGGCCGCCGCCGCGCATGAGCTGGGCACGCCTCTGGCCACCATCAAGCTGACCAGCGCCGAGCTGATCGAGGAATTGGACGACCGCCCGGACCTGAAGGAAGACGCCGCCCTGATCCGCGAGCAGGCCGACCGCTGCCGCGACATCCTGCGCGACATGGGCCGGGCCGGAAAGGACGACCTGCACCTACGGCAGGCGCCACTGTCCACCGTGATCCACGAAGCCGCCGAGCCGCATATCCACCGCGGCAAACAGGTGCATTTCGCCGAAGGGCCGGGGCCGGATGGCGACGTTCAGCAGCCCTCGATCCTGCGCAAACCCGAGATCATCCACGGGCTGCGCAACCTGATCCAGAACGCGGTCGATTTCGCCCGCGCGCAGGTCTGGGTCGAGGCCGAATGGACCCCCGACCGCATCACCGTCAGCATCATGGATGACGGACGCGGATATCCGGCCCAGATCATCGGGCGCATCGGCGATCCGTTCATGCGCCGCAAACGCGCCGAAACCGACCTGCGCACGCGGCCCGAATACGAGGGCATGGGCCTGGGTCTGTTCATCGCCAAGACGCTGCTCGAGCGCAGCGGTGCGGAACTCTCCTTCGCCAACGGATCCGATCCGTATCAGGACCTCACCGACGACCCCGAGCGCCGGGGCGCCATCGTTCTGGTGTCCTGGCCGCGGAAACTGATCGACGCCCAGAGCGGTGAGTCGCCGGTTCCCTCGGGTGCCAACAAGCCGTTCCGGGTCTGAGTTAAGACACCGTTAACCATTGGCGTCGATAGTTGGGTCTGGTTTGGGTTTTCGGGTGCACGGGATATGGCAGACTGGATCATTCTGGCCGCGATCAGCCTGGTCTCGTCAAGCCTGGCGCTGCAGTGGCTGTTGCCGCGGCGCCGGCCCCGCGATGACAGCTTTGGCCTGTCGGCGCCCGAATCCCTTTTGGATGCGGTGTTTCTGTTCGATGGCGATCGCCTGATCAGCCATTCCGACATCGCCCTGTCCGGATTCGAGTCGGTGAATGACTGGAACGATCTCAGTCGCCTGTTGCAGAGGGACTTTCCCGCCTTTCCCGAGTCTCCTGAACTGGTGCGCGAGCAGGGCAGCATGGTGGTGTCTGCCATCGACTGCACGGTCGAGCGAGAAGTTCTGTGCGAATGGATCGACGGGATTGTACGGGTGCGCCTGCGCGACCGGGCCGGCGCACCCGAGCCCATTCGCCGCGACCCCAGCGACCCGATCCGCCTGGCCATGGACAAGGCGCCCTATCCGGTATGGCTTCTGAACCGGTCGAACAGGGTCAGCTGGTGCAACGCTGCGTATGTAACGCTGGCCCGCAAGGTACGGGGGCCCGATACCGACCTGACCGACCCCATGTTTCCCGATCTCGCGGGTGAAACCCGGCCCGGACGGAAGACCCGCGTTTCCATTCCGGTCAAAGGCAACGACAACAGGCTGTGGTTCGATCTGACGCAGATCGAACTGGACGAGGGCATGCTGCACTATGCCGTCGACGTAAACGCGATCGTCGAGGCCGAAACCGCCCAGCGCAAATTCGTCCAGACCATGACCAAGACCTTCGCGCAGTTGTCGATCGGGTTGGCGATCTTCGACCGCAACCGGCAGCTGGCGCTGTTCAACCCTGCACTGATCGACCTGACGGCGCTGCCGCCCGACTTTCTCAGCTGCCGCCCCAGCCTTTCCAGCTTTTTCGACAGGCTGCGCGACCAGCACATGATGCCCGAACCCAAGAACTATCGAAGCTGGCGCAGCCAGATGAACGACCTGCTCGAAGCGGCCGAAGGCGGCAACTATCAGGAAACCTGGTCGCTGCCGTCGGGATCGGTCTATTCGGTCAGCGGCCGCCCGCATCCCGACGGCGCCGTTGCTTTTCTGTTCGAGGACATCACCGCCGAGATCACCCTGACCCGGCGCTTCCGGTCCGAGATGGACCTGATGCAGTCGGTCTTCGACAAGCTGGCCGACGCGATCGCCGTTTTCGCCGATGACGGGACTCTGGCCTTCACCAACCATGCTTATCACCAGCTTTGGAACGACCCGGACGAAGAGGGTTTTCAGCCCGCCACCGTGTTGGACCTCATCCGCAGCTGGCAGGAAAAATGCCAGGCGACTCCGGTTCTGGGGGAAATTCGCGACTTCATCGAAATGCGCAATGACCGGGCAGAGTGGAGCGCGGAAATCCGCAAGTCGGACGGGACGCCCGTATCCTGCACGGTGACCCCGATCCAGAACGGCGCGACCATCGTCCGTTTCTCGGTCGAACCGGCGGAAAACCCGGCCAGAGGAATGATGCAGATCCCGGCCTGAACCGGGTTGCAGCGGGGGTGCGGCGCGTCCATTGTGGCGCCATGAATTCGCCTGTTTCGATAACCCTGGACTCGCCCGAAAAGACGTCGCGCCTGGCGGCGGAACTGGGCCAACGGCTGGCCCCCGGCGACGTGGTGCTGCTGGACGGACCCATAGGCAGCGGCAAGACCCATTTCGCCCGCAGCCTGATCCGGTCGGTCCTGCCGGTCCCCGAGGATGTTCCGTCACCGACCTTCACCCTGGTTCAGGTCTATGACGGCGCCACCGGAGAGATATGGCATTCCGACCTGTATCGCCTGACCTCGGCCGACGAGATCGTCGAACTGGGCCTGACCGAGGCGTTCGACACAGCGATCTGTCTGGTCGAATGGCCAGAAAAGCTGGGCGATCTGCGGCCGGAGTCGGCCTTGTTGGTCACGTTTAAAACCGACGCGGCCCACGAGGAAACGCGACATCTGACACTGTCCTGGTCCGATCCGAAATGGGCTGACAAGCTGGAGTTTTCCGTATGACCAACCGTGCAGACCTGATCCAGGCGTTCCTGGGGCGGACCCCGTGGTCCGGAGCACGACGCCAACCGCTGGCCGGCGACGCGTCCAACCGCCGCTACGAGCGGCTGACCGATCCCGACACGGGAAGGACGGTTGTATTGATGGATGCGCCCCCGGACAAGGGCGAGGACGTCCGGCCCTTTGTCAAGGTCGCCCGCTACCTGAATTCCATCGGTCTGAGTGCGCCTGAAATCCTGGCCGAGGATGCCGAGCACGGCTTTCTGCTGCTGGAAGATTTCGGTGATGAGCTGTTCGCCCGGGTGCTGGAACGCGCGCCCGCGAAAGAGCGCGCGTTGTACGACGCCGCCACCGACGTTCTGATGCATTTGCACGCCGCCCCCTTGCCCGCGCTGGACAGCTATGATCCGTCCCTGATGACCGAACTGTCGGCACTGGCCTTCACCAAATATGCTGAAGGAATTCTGGGCAGGCACGATGCCGACGCCCGGGCGCGGTTCGAACACCGCTTTGCCGACATCCTGCATCAGGAAACTTCGGGCACACGGGTGGTGACGCTCAGGGACTACCACGCCGAGAACCTGATCTGGCTGCAGGATCGCGATGGGGTCCGCCGGGTCGGCCTGCTGGATTTCCAATGCGCGATGCTGTGCCATCCGGCCTATGATCTGGTGTCGCTGCTGCAGGACGTCCGGCGCGCCGTACCGGCAGGCGTCGAGATGCAGATGATCCAGCGCTACATCGCGTCCACCGGCGTGGACGATCATGACTTCCGCACTGCCTACAGCGTTCTGGGCGTCCAGCGGAACCTGCGCATTCTCGGCGTGTTCGCCCGGCTGGCCATGGACTATGGCAAGCCGCATTACATCGATCTGATCCCGGCCACCTGGGCGCATCTGATGCGCGATCTGGAACATCCCGCGTTGATTTCCCTGGCCGACCTGCTGCGCTCGGCCCTGCCCGAACCCACCCCGGAAAACCTGGCACGTCTGAGGGGCGCATGACCGCAAGACCGCAGGCCGTGATGCTGTTTGCCGCCGGTTTCGGCACCCGGATGGGCGCGTTGACCCGCACCCGACCCAAGCCGCTGATCCCGGTGGCCGGACGGCCGCTGATCGACCATACGCTGGAGTTGACGGATGCGGTGAGGCCACGCCGTGTGGTCGCGAACCTGCACTACATGGCCGATCAACTGACCGATCATTTGGCGCCGCGAGGTGTTCTGTTGTCACACGAACAGCCGGAAATCCTGGAAACCGGCGGCGGGTTGCGGGCAGCCTTGCCACTGCTGGGTCCGGGGCCGGTATTCACGATGAATACCGATGCGATCTGGTCCGGGCCCAACCCTTTGGAGTTGCTGCAGGCGGCCTGGGACCCGGCGCGGATGGACGCGCTGTTGATCTGCGTGCCGATCGCACAGACGATCGGACATGCAGGCCCCGGAGACTTCAAGGTCGACCCCGAAGGCCGGCTTGCACGCGGGCCGGGTCACGTCTATGGCGGCATTCAGATCCTCAAGACCGACGGTCTGGCGGAAATTCCGGAAAAAGCGTTCTCGCTCAATGTTTTGTGGGACCGGATGCAGCGCGATGGACGGCTGTACGGGCTGCAGTATCCCGGGCGCTGGTGCGATGTCGGCCGCCCCGAAGGCATCGCTCTGGCCGAGGAGATGCTGGCCGATGTTTGAACCCGGCGCCACCCCTCGGGTCTTTGCAGTGCCCCCCGGCGCGGATTTTCCGCAGGCACTGGTGCGCGGGCTGCGGGCGCGCTGCGATAGCCACCCACCCGAGGCACTGGCCCGCGTACAACTGGTGCTGAACACCCGCCGCATGGCCCGCCGCGTGCGCGAGCTGTTCGATCAGGGCCCGCCCTGCCTGTTGCCCCGCATTTCGCTGGTGACTGATCTCGGCGAAAGCGTCGATCTGGATCAGGTGCCGCCCGCCGTGCCGCCCTTGCGGCGACGGCTGGAACTGACGCAACTGGTGTCCCGCCTGCTCGACCAGCAACCGGACCTGGCCGCGCGGTCGTCGCTGTTCGACCTGTCCGACAGCCTCGCCGCCCTGATCGAAGAGATGCAGGGCGAAGGCATCTCGCCCGAGGCGATCCGGCAGCTGGACGTGACCGACCTGTCGGGCCATTGGGCACGGGCGCAGGCCTTCATCGGCATCGCCGACCAGTTCCTGAAGACCGAGGATGGCAGCCTGGACGTGCAGGCCCGCCAACGCCGCGTGGTCGAAAACCTGATCGCCCGCTGGCAGGACGCGCCGCCGCAACACCCGGTGATCCTGGCCGGGTCCACCGGCTCGCGCGGGACCACGCTGATGCTGATGCAAGCGGTGGCGCGGCTGCCGCAGGGGGCGCTGATCCTGCCGGGGTACGATTTCGACCAGCCCGCCCATGTCTGGGAGCGGTTGGATTCAACAATGACCTCGGAAGATCACCCGCAATACCGGTTCCGCAAGCTGATGACAGAACTGGGCTTGGAGCCGGATCAGATCGCAGCCTGGACCCCGGACCAGCCCCCCTCGCCCGCGCGCAACCGTCTGGTTTCATTGGCGTTGCGTCCGGCCCCGATTACCGATGCCTGGATGAGCGAAGGCCCGCGGCTGCGCGATCTTGATGCCGCGACGCGCGACATCACCCTGGTCGAGGCGCAATCGCCGCGGGCCGAGGCGCTGGCCATCGCCCTGCGCCTGCGGCAGGCGGCCGAGACCGGACAGACTGCTGCCCTGATCACCCCCGACCGGATGCTGACCCGCCAGGTCAGCGCTGCTCTGGACCGCTGGAACATCCTGCCCGACGACAGTGCCGGCCTGCCGCTGCAACTGTCGCCGCCGGGCCGGTTCCTGCGTCATGTGGCCGGGCTGTTCGCGCGCCGTCTGGATGCCGAGGCGCTGCTGACCCTGCTGAAACACCCCTTGTGCCACAGCGCGGGCGACCGCGGTGCCCATCTGCTGCACAGCCGCGATCTAGAACTGCACCTGCGCCGCAATGGCCCGCCCTTCCCCGACCGCGCCAGCCTGACCGGCTTTGCCGTCGAAAAAGAAGTACCCGATGCGTGGGCCCAGTGGCTGATCCGCAATTTCTGCGACCAGCAGATCAGCGGCACCCTGCCGCTCACCGACTGGGTGCAGCGCCTGCGCGATCTGGCCGAAGCTATTGCTGGCGCCGGAACCGCCGGCGCGGGCGAGCTGTGGGACAAGAATGCAGGCCAAGCGGCTCTGGCGGTGATCTCGGGCCTTGCGGACGAGGCCGAGCACGGCGGCGAGATGACGGCGCTGGATTTCGCCGATCTGTTGGGTGCGCTGCTGGCCGGGCAAGAGGTCCGCGACCGCGACGCCCCCCACCCGCGGATCATGATCTGGGGCACGCTCGAAGCGCGCGTGCAGGGTGCCGACCTGCTGATTCTGGGCGGGCTGAACGAGGGCAGCTGGCCCGAGGCCCCCGCGCCCGACCCGTGGTTGAACCGCCAGATGCGCGACCGTGCCGGCCTGCTGCTGCCGGAACGGCGCATCGGCCTGTCGGCCCATGATTTCCAGCAGGCCATCGGCGCGCCCGAGGTCTGGCTGACCCGCGCGGTGCGCTCGGATGATGCCGAAACCGTGCCGTCACGCTGGCTGAACCGGTTGACCAACCTGTTGCAGGGCCTGCCGGATCAGGGCGGCCGCGCGGCGCTTGAACAGATGCGCGACCGGGGCAAGACATGGCTGCGCTGGTCCGAGATGCTGGAACAGGCGCCCCGGATCGCCGCCGCACCGCGTCCTTCACCGCGCCCGCCGGCGGCCGCGCGCCCGCGCCGCCTGTCGGTGACCGAGATCAAGAAGCTGATCCGCGACCCCTATGCAATTTATGCCAAGCACGTCCTGCGCCTGAAACCGCTGGACCCGCTGGTGCAGGCGCCCGACGCCCTGCTGCGCGGTATCGTGATCCACGAGATCCTGGAACATTTCGTCAAGGACAGTGTGCTGGACGGCGCGCTGCTGACCCGCGACAATTTCCTGAAACGGGCCGAGGCGCTTCTGGATCAGCATGTCGCCTGGCCTACCGCCCGAAAACTGTGGCTGGCGCGGCTGGAGCGGATCGCAGACGACTTTCTGCGCGCCGAGATCAGCCGCCGCAGCGACGGCGGCCCGATCGCGTTTGAGGCCAAGATGCGCCTGACGCTGGAACCGCTTGGTTTCACTCTGAATGGCCGCGCCGACCGAATCGACCGCAACAGCCGCGGCGCCCTGACCATCATCGACTACAAGACCGGCACGCCACCCTCGGAATCGCAGCAGGCCAAGTTCGACAAACAGCTGCTGATCGAGGCCGCGATGGCCGAGCAGGGCGGGATCGACGGCTTTGACCCGATGGCCGTGGCCAGCGCCGTGTTCATCGGTATGGGCGGCACCTACAAAGAGGTCCCGGCACCCTTGGAAAAAGAGCCGCCCGACAAGGTTCTGGCCGAGCTGAAAGAGCTGATTTCTGCTTATTTAGAGCCTGATCAGGGGTTTTCTTCGCGCCGGATGATGCACAAGGACAGCGACGTGGGCGATTATGACCACCTGGCGCGGTTCGGCGAATGGGACCGCACCGCCGAAACCAAGCCCGAGGATCTGACATGACCCCGCGCGACGAAGCGACCGAACGGCAGGTTCAGGCGGCGCGGCCCGATGCGTCGACCTGGCTGGCGGCCAATGCGGGCTCGGGCAAGACGCGGGTTCTGACCGATCGCGTGGCGCGGCTGTTGCTGGATGGTGTACAGCCGCAGCACATCCTGTGCCTGACCTACACCAAGGCCGCCGCCAGCGAGATGCAGAACCGCCTGTTCAAGCGGCTGGGCGAATGGGCGATGCTGGACGACGCGGCGTTGCTGCGGCAACTGACCGAACTGGGCGTCGAAGGTGTGATCGACCCCGACCGCCTGGCCCGTGCCCGCACCCTGTTCGCGCGTGCCATCGAAACGCCGGGCGGGTTGAAGATCCAGACGATCCACTCGTTCTGCGCCTCGCTGCTGCGGCGGTTCCCGCTGGAGGCCGGGGTCAGCCCGCAGTTTTCCGAGATGGAAGACCGCGCCGCGGCCCTTCTGCGAGAGGAAATCGTCGAGGATTTTGCCGAAGGCCCACAGGCCCGCCTGATCGAGGATGTGGCCCGCCACATCACCGATACCGGCTTTGACAAGCTGACCGCCGCGATCGCCCAGAAACGCACCCTGTTCACGCCCGCGCTGCAATGGCCCGACCTGCTGGCCCGTTTTGGCCTGCCCGAGAGGTTCGACGAGGACGCGCTGCTGGCGCAGGTGTTTCTGGGCGGCGAGGCCGAGCTGATCCGGTCGATCCTTCCGGCGCTGGCGGGCGGCGGCAAGACCGACGCCAAGGCGGCCGAGAAACTGTCGGGCTTCACCGAACCCGCCTTGGGTCAGTTGCCGGTGCTGGAAGACGTGTTCCTGACCGGAAAATCCGCCAAAGAGCCCTTTACCGCCAAGATCGGCAATTTTCCCACCAAAGCGCTGCGCGAGGGGGTCCTGGCAGGGCATATGGATCCGCTCGAGTCGCTGATGCGGCGGGTCGAGGCCGCGCGGGAAGGGCGTCTGGCGCTGGCAGCCGCGCGCAAATCCATGGTGCTGCACCGCTTCGCGGCGGCGTTCCTGCCGGAATACGAGCGCCGCAAGCAACTGCGCGGCTGGTTGGATTTCGACGACCTGATCCTGCGCGCGCGCATGTTGCTGAACGACCCGGCGGTGGCCGCTTGGGTGCTGTACCGGCTGGATGGCGGGATCGACCACATCCTTGTGGACGAGGCGCAGGACACCAGCCCTGATCAATGGGATGTGGTCGAGAAACTGGCACAGGAATTCACCAGCGGCGAGGGCGCACGGTCCGGGGTCGAGCGCACGATCTTCGTGGTCGGCGACAAGAAACAATCGATCTATTCCTTTCAGGGGGCCGACCCGCAGGCCTTTGACCGGATGCAAGCCGAGTTTGGGCGGAAATTGCAGGAATCAGGCTCTAAACTGTGGGATTGGACGCTGGAATATTCGTTCCGGTCCTCCAGCGCTATCCTATCGCTGGTCGATATCCTGTTCGAAAACCGCGCCGAGGCGGGGTTTCAGAAAGAGTCCCAGCACCGCGCCTTCAAGGCCGATCTGCCGGGCCGGGTCGATCTGTGGCCGGTGGTGGAAAAGGTCGAGGACGCGGACGAGGGCGACTGGACCGACCCGGTCGATCGGCCCGCGGCGCAGCATCACACGGTGATCCTGGCCAACCAGATCGCCGCGCGCATCAAGGCCATGATTGACGCCGGCGAAACCATCCCCGAAGACGGCCCCACGCGCGGTACATTCGTGCGCCGCAAGGTGCGGCCGGGGGATTTTCTGATCCTGGTGCAGCGCCGCTCGGACCTGTTCGCCGAGATTATCCGCGCCTGCAAGGCCCAGGGTCTGCCGATCGCGGGGGCCGACCGGCTGAAGGTGGGCGCGGAACTTGCGGTCAAGGATTTGGCCGCACTGCTGAGTTTCCTTGCCACGCCCGAGGATGACCTGTCGCTGGCCACGGTATTGAAATCGCCGCTGTTCGGCTGGTCCGAGCAGATGCTGTTCGACCTCGCTCATCGCCGGCAGGAAAGGTACCTGTGGGCGGCGCTGCGCCAACGCGCCGGGGATTTTCCCGAAACGCTGGCTGTGTTGAACGATCTGCGCGGGCAGGTGGACTTTCTGCGCCCCTATGACTTGATCGAACGGGTGCTGACCCGCCATGACGGCCGCCGCAAACTGTTGGGCCGTTTGGGCGCAGAGGCCGAGGACGGCATCAACGCGCTGCTGTCGCAGGCGCTGGCTTATGAGCGGTCGGACATTCCCAGCCTTACCGGTTTCCTGGTCTGGATGCAGACCGATGACCTGGAGATCAAGCGCCAGATGACCGGCGTGGGCGACATGATCCGGGTGATGACGGTACATGGCTCGAAAGGATTGGAGGCGCCGGTCGTGATCCTGCCGGACACCGGCAAGCGGCAGCCGCCCCGCGATGCCGAGATCATGGTCGCCGACGGAACGCCGCTGTGGAAGGTGTCCGCCGACCTGTCGCCGAACCTGATTGCCCGTGCCCGCGAAGACGCGCGCCAACGCGAGGAAAACGAGCGGCTGCGTTTGCTGTACGTCGCGCTGACCCGGGCCGAGAAATGGCTGATCGTGGCGGCTGCCGGCGATCTGGGCAAGGACGGGTCCAGCTGGTACCAACTGGTCGAAGAGGCGATGGGCCGGGCAGGGGCCACCGAGATCCCGGGCACCGGCATCCGCCGTCTGGCGCATGGCGATTGGGAGGGTCTGCCACTGGACCATCGCCCGACCCCGGAACCGGCGCAGGAGATCCTACCGGACCTGTTTCACCGGCCCGCATCCGAGCCGATACCCGATCCCGAAACGCTCAGCCCGTCCGATCTGGGCGGGGCCAAGGCCCTGCCGGGCGAGACCGGGCTTGAGGAAGAGGCCGCCAAGCTGCGCGGCACCCGCCTGCACCTGCTGCTCGAACATCTGGCCGAGGCGCCGCGCGACCGGTGGGATCAGCTCTGCGCCCGGCTTCTGCCCGATATGCAGGACGGCGACCGCCGCGACCTTCTGGCCGAGGCGTCGGGCGTGCTGACGGCGCCGGACCTGGCCCCCGTCTTTGCCCCGGCCGCGTTGGCAGAGGTGCCCGTCTCGGCCACTCTGGACGGTCGTCGGATCCACGGGGTGATCGATCGGTTGATCGTGACGGATGACGTGGTGCAAGTCATTGATTTCAAATCGAACGCTACGGTTCCCGATCGGGCCGAGACCTGCCCCGAGGGCCTGCTGCGCCAGATGGGCGCCTATGCCGCCGCGCTGTCGCAGATCTATCCCGGTCGCGAGATCCGCACCGCGATCCTGTGGACCCGGACGGCACGTCTGATGTGGCTGCCACACGATCTTGTGACGGAGGCCTTGGGGCGTGCCCAGATATCTTGACCTCCCTCTTGGGGACACCTACGTTCTACTCCCAAGCGCATGTCATTCAGGAGACAGAATATGTCGACCGTAGCCGTAACCGACGAAACCTTTGACGCCGAAGTCAAGAACTCGGACGTCCCCGTCGTGGTGGATTTCTGGGCCGAGTGGTGCGGCCCCTGCAAGCAGATCGGCCCCGCCTTGGAAGAGCTGGCGGCCGAATACGGCGACAAGATCAAGATCGCCAAGGTCGACGTGGACAGCAACCCTAACTCGGCCGCGGCCATGGGCGTGCGCGGCATTCCGGCGCTGTTCATCTTCAAGAATGGTCAGGTGGTTTCAAACCGCGCAGGCGCCGCGCCCAAGGCCGCCCTGCAAAGCTGGATCGAAGAATCGATCTGATCGCACCGGATCCCAAGGACATAAGGCGCCCCGCCAAGGGCGCCTTTTTTGCGGCCATACCGGACAAAAGAAAAGACCGCCCGAAATTTCGGACGGCCCTTTCTGGGGAGATAACTTTGCGTGCCGCTCAGATCTTGGCGATGTCGGCGCGGGTCAGGCCGATGTCGTCCAGCTGTTCGTCGCTCAGGCGCGACAACAGTTTGCGGGTCTTGCGGCTAGTGTTCCATTCAACAACCGAGTCATAGACGCGGATGAAAGCGTCCACTACGTGCAGGATGGTAGCTGCTCCGAGCGGCGCATGGATGTTTGCGGTGGTTGCCATTTTGCGCATTCCTTCAACTGAAGCAGCCGATCCAATGTCGGTTGCAGGCCCCATCTAGTCCTGCCGGGGGCGACTCACAATTGCTGGTCCGACAACCCCGGGATGCATAGATTGCATATCTTTTAGGCAGTTTGAGAACGGGTTGCGCGGATCGCCCGCCCGGCCCATATAGGTCGGCAACGGATACGGAGGCTTGTATGGCTGAGAACGACTTTCCCGGATGGCACGGCACCACGATCATCGGCGTCAAGAAGGGCGGCGAGGTCGTCATTGCGGGTGACGGGCAGGTCAGCTTGGGCCAGACCGTGATCAAGGGCACCGCCCGAAAGGTGCGCCGCCTGTCGCCCGGCGGGTTCGAGATCGTCGCCGGCTTCGCCGGATCGACGGCGGATGCCTTCACCCTGCTGGAACGGCTCGAGGCCAAGCTTGAGGCGACACCGGGCCAGTTGGCCCGCGCCTCGGTCGAGCTGGCCAAGGACTGGCGTACCGACAAGTATCTGCAAAAGCTCGAGGCGATGCTGATCGTCACCGACGGGGCGGACATGTTCGTGATCACTGGGGCGGGCGACGTGCTGGAGCCCGAACATGACGTGGCCGCGATCGGGTCGGGCGGCAATTTCGCTCTGGCGGCGGCGCGGGCGATGATGGACAGCGACAAGAGCGCCGAACAGGTGGCCCGCGACGCAATGGCGATCGCCGCCGATATTTGCGTCTACACCAACGGCAACCTCACCGTGGAGCGGATCACGAAATAACGGGCTCCGCCTTGTGTTTCCGCACCCCATGCTTAGGTTGCCCGCGAAACAACGGGATTTGAAAGCACATGACCGACCTGACCCCGCGCGAAATCGTCAGCGAGCTGGATCGCTTCATCATCGGCCAGAAGGATGCCAAACGCGCCGTGGCCGTGGCCCTGCGCAACCGCTGGCGGCGCAAGCAGCTGCCCGATGACATCCGCGACGAGGTCTATCCCAAGAACATCCTGATGATCGGCCCCACCGGCGTCGGCAAGACCGAGATCAGCCGCCGCCTGGCCAAGCTGGCTCGGGCGCCCTTCATCAAGGTCGAGGCGACCAAGTTCACCGAAGTCGGCTATGTCGGCCGCGATGTCGAACAGATCATCCGCGACCTGACCGACGCCGCCATCGTCCAGACCCGCGAATACATGCGCGAAGAGGTCAAGGCCAAGGCGCACCAGGCCGCCGAGGACCGGGTGATCGAGGCCATCGCCGGCTCGGACGCGCGCGAGAGCACCCGCGAGATGTTCCGCAAGAAGCTGAAGTCGGGCGAGCTGGACGACACGGTGATCGAGCTCGAGATCGCCGATCATTCCAACCCCATGCCGATGTTCGACATTCCCGGCCAGCCCGGCAGCCAGATGGGCATGATGAATCTGGGCGATATCTTCGGCAAGGCCTTCGGTGGGCGGACGGTCAAGCGCCGGATGACCGTGGCCGAAAGCTATGACATCCTGATCGGGGAAGAGGCCGACAAGCTACTGGATGACGAAACCGTCACCCGGACCGCGCTTGAAGCGGTCGAGCAGAACGGCATCGTCTTCCTTGACGAGATCGACAAGGTCTGTGCCCGGGCCGATGCGCGCGGTGCCGATGTCAGCCGCGAAGGCGTGCAGCGCGACCTGCTGCCGCTGATCGAGGGCACGACCGTGTCCACCAAGCACGGCCCGGTCAAGACCGACCATATCCTGTTCATCGCGTCGGGTGCCTTCCACATCGCCAAGCCCTCGGACCTGCTGCCCGAACTTCAGGGCCGGCTACCGATCCGGGTCGAGCTGCGCGCGCTGACCGAAGAGGATTTCGTGCGTATCCTGACCGAGACCGACAACGCCCTGACCCGCCAGTACACCGCGCTGATGGGCACCGAGGACGTGAGTGTCTCGTTCACCGATGACGGCATCGCGGCGCTGGCCCGGATCGCGGCCGAGGTGAACCGCAGCGTCGAGAATATCGGCGCCCGGCGACTGTACACGGTCATGGAGCGCGTGTTCGAAGACCTGTCTTTTGCCGCCCCCGACAAGGCCGGCGCCGAGATCGTGGTGGACGCGCAATTCGTGGATGACAATTTGGGCGAATTGACCAAATCCGCCGATCTCAGCCGTTACGTTCTGTAACAGGTCCCACCGAAGATCGGCGGTCTGTCGCCACCCAAGTCTCTGGACCCTGCCGCTGGTTCCGTTATGCGTAGGCCATTCCTTTATTCCGAGGCCCGTTCCGTGCTGCGCATTCTGATCCTTCTTGTCTGGGTCTCCACATTGGGTGCCTGTGTCGACAGGTCCGTTTCGGTGATCCTGCCGCAGGCGCTCGAGGTTGGCACTGCGCAGACCGTCTTTGCCGCGACCACGCGTGCGCGCGAACCGGACGGCAGCTATGGCTATGGGCGGGCCGAGGATCTGAGGTTTCTGGAACTGACCGTGTCGATTCCGCCGAGCCACCGGCCGGGAACGCTTGATTTTTCCTATTCCGACCCTGATCCCGCAAAACAGTTCGTGCTGGCCGGGCTGAAAGAATTTGACGGGCCGCGGGACCTAAAGGCGCGGCTGAATGGCGCGCAGGAGGTCACGATTTTTGTGCACGGCTTCAACGCCACCCAGACCGAAACCGCGTTTCGTGCGGCCCAGCTGGCCCATGACATCGGGCTGCCGGGGCGGACCCTGATCTATTCCTGGCCCAGCCGGGGCAGCGGCACGGGTTATGCCTATGATCTGGACAGCATGCTGTTTGCGCGCAACGGGCTGCAGCAAACGGTGGCAAAGCTTAAATCCATCGGCGTTCCGCGCATACTGATCGTGGCGCATTCGATGGGGGCCGCGCTGACCATGGAGATGATGCGCCAGGCCGAGCTGCGCGAGCCCGGCTGGTCACGGCGCAACCTGGAAGGTGTTCTGCTGATCTCGCCCGACCTGGATGTCGACGTGTTTCGGTCGCAGATGGCCAGCATTCAGGACCCGCCCGATCCGTTCTTGGTGATGGTGTCAAAGAAAGACCGGATTCTAGGCATCTCGGCCCGGCTGCGCGGCACCGCCAAGAGTGAACGGCTAGGCAATATCCGGTCGACCGACCGGATCGCCGAATACCCGATCAGCATCATCGACACGACCGTGTTCAACCGCGATGCCGAATCCTCGCATTTCGTGGCCGCGACCTCGCCGGCGCTGCTGTCGATTCTGGGCGCGCTCCGCCGCGTCAGCCGGACCTTCGGCAAGGACAACGGAGGGATCGACCTGCTGGTTCCTCCGGCGGTTCGAAACGACAACGGCGCGACCGAAGTGGTTCTGACGGAAACCGGGCAGGTCCGGGTCAGTTCTCCGTGACCGGGCGGGGGCTGCGCCATTTTCTGGCCGGGAATGCGCCATGGCTGGGTGCGGGGGTACTGCTGACCTTTCTGTCCAGTTTCGGGCAGACGTTTTTCATCTCGATCTTCGCGGGCCGGATCCGGGCCGAGTTCGGCCTGAGCCACGGCGCCTGGGGCAGCCTCTATGCGCTGGGTACTCTGGTTTCGGCCGGGGTCATGATCTGGGCCGGAGGGCTGACCGACCGCTACCGCGTGCGCGCGCTGGGGGCTGCGGTGCTGGGAGGCCTGGCCGTGGCGGCGATGGCGATGGCGGTCAACCGCTGGGTGGTCCTGCTGCCGGTTGTGATCTTTTTGTTGCGGCTGTTCGGCCAGGGCATGTGCAGCCACATCGCAATGGTGGCGATGACCCGATGGTTCACCGCCTCGCGCGGGAAGGCGCTGTCGATCGCGACGCTGGGCTTTGCCGTGGGCGAGGCGGTTCTACCGATGCTGTTCGTGGCCGCGATGGCGCTGATTGACTGGCGCTTGCTGTGGGTCGCCTCGGCCGCCGTGACGCTGTTGGGCGTACCCGCCTTGATGCGGATGCTCAGGAACGAACGCACCCCCCAAAGCCTTGCGCAGCAGCATTCGGCCACCGGGATGGCGGGCCGTCACTGGACCCGGTCCGAAACCCTGCGGACCCCGCTGTTCTGGTTCATGGCGCCGGCGCTTCTGGGGCCGTCGGCCTTCATCACCGCCTTTTTCTTTCACCAGGTTCATCTGGCGCAGATCAAGGGTTGGGCGCATCTGCAGCTTGTGGCGCTGTTTCCGATCTATACCGGGGTGTCGATTTTGGCGATGTTCGCCTCGGGCTGGGCGCTGGACAGGTGGGGCACCGCCCGGATGATGCCGTTCTATCAACTGCCGCTGGCGATCGGGTTTGGCCTATTTTCCGTCGTGCACACAATCCCCGGCGCGGTGGTGGCACTGGCGTGTCTGGCGCTGTCGGTTGGGGCCAACAGCACGCTGCCCGCGGCCTTCTGGGCCGAGTTCTACGGCACCCGCCACATCGGCGCGATCAAGGCCATGGCTGCTGCGGTCATGGTGCTGGGATCGGCCATCGGACCGGGCCTGACCGGGGCACTGATCGACAAGGGCGTTTCGTTGACCACCCAGTTTCAATGGATCGCCGGGTTTTTCATGCTGGCCAGCGCGCTGGTTTGGGCCGGGATCCACCGGGCGCAGCGGCTGTTCTAGCGGATCCGGCGCAGATAGACGTAATAGGCCCCTTCGCCGCCATGGCTGACATGGGCCGGCGCCACCTGCAGCACCGCCTGCGCCAGCGGCGGCAACGCAAGCCATTGAGGCACCTGATTGCGCAGCACCCCGCGCGGAGTCGGAATCGGGCCGGGCTCGTCGCGGTGTTTGCCCTTGCCCGTCACGACCAGAACCAGCCGCTTTCCCGAGGCCTGCGCCGACAGGATGAACCTGATCAGGGCCGGGTGCGCCGTGTCGACCCGCATGCCGTGCAGGTCCAGCTTGCCCTCGGGTTTCAGCTTGCCGCGCTTCATCCGGGCGAAGGCCTTGCTGTCCATCTGCACGGGCGCGGCCCGCAACCCCTCGGCCACCGAAGGCTTCAGGCGATGGCCCGGCGCTGGCGCGGATCGGTTCTGCCCCAGCTGGAACGGCTCGATCCGCGGTTTGGGCGGTTTCTTGGGCGTGGGCTTGGGCAGGGTGGTCGGGTGCACCGACTGCGGCAGTTCCGGGTGCAGCCGTTCGGTCTGGCGGGCCACCTTGCGCCACAGTTCGATCTCGTCAGCGGTCAGTTTGCGCCGGGTCATCAGAATTCGTCCGGCAACATGGCATAGGCGCGCTGGATCGGCAGCAGCACCACCATCCGGCCCGGATCCTTCAGCCGCCCGGCCGCCTGGCCCGCGGCGTCCCCCGTGCCGAAAAAGATGTCGGCCCGCTGTGCGCCCTTGATCGCGGCGCCGGTGTCCTGCGCAATCATCAGGCGGCGCAGGGGCGCGGCCCCGTCTTTCTCGACCCAGACCGGCGCACCCAGCGGCACAAAGGCCGGGTCGACCGCCACGCTGCGCATTGCGGTGATCGACCGGTTCATCGCACCCAGCGGGCCCCGGTCGGGCGCCACGCGCGAAACCTCGCGGAAGAACACGTAGGACGGGTTGTGCATCAGCAGTTCGGCCCCGGCTTCGGGGTTCTTGCGGACCCAGGCGCGGATCATCCGGGCGCTGACCTCATGCGCACCCAGCAGGCCCCGCCGCACCATCTCGACCCCGATCGAGCGATAGGGGTGGCCGTTCGCGCCGCCATACCCCACCCGTAACGCGGTCCCGTCGGGCAGGCGGATCCGGCCTGAGCCCTGGATCTGCAGAAAGAACAGCTCGACCGGGTCATCGACCCAGGCGATCTCGAGTCCGCGGCCCTGCATGACATCGCCGGTCAGCAGCTCTTGCCGGGTCAACCAGGGGCCGTCACCGCGGGCCTCGGGCGGCATCCGGTAGACCGGAAAGCGGAACCGGTCGGTGCGATGGCGCGCGCCATCGAGTTCGGGTTCGAAATAGCCGGTGAACAGGGGCGGGTTACCGTCCTCGATCAGAACCGGGCGGAAGAAAAGTTCGAAGAATGCCCGCGCGGCCTCGAGCTTGTGGCTGCGCGCGGTGGCGCACAGCGCCCGCCAGTCGGGGTCGTCCAGATCGCCGCAGGTCTCGAGGAATACCGACAGGGCCGCGGCATGATCGTCTTCGGCCCAGCCGTGCAGGTCATCGAAGGTCAGGATCGACCGCGTGGTCTCAGCCCCAGAGGCGGGAGCGGCGGCCAGAATCGCCGCCGCAATCAGCGACCGGAGCCGTCCCGTCATGCGTCGGTGGCAACAAGCAGCCAGTTCGGATCGTCCGCGCCCATGACGCGGGCAAATGTCCAGCTGTCCTTCTGGCGCTTGATCGTGTTGGGGTTGCCCTCGACGATGTTGCCGTCGCGGTCGCGCACGACCGAGGTCAGTTCACCGACAAAGCGCACGGTGATCTCGGCCCGGTTGGTGTCCTTGTCGAACTGCGCGTCCACCAGCGCGATCTCGCGCACGCCGATGAACTCGGCCTCGATGGTCAGGCCCTTGTCTTCGCGATCGGCCACGACGGACACGAAGGTTTCAAAAACGTCTTCGGCCAGGAAGGGCTGAATTTCGTCAAGGTTGCCGCGCTCGAATCCCATCACGATCATTTCGTAGGCGCCGCGTGCGCCCTGCAGGAACTCGCTGACCGAGAAGCTGGGTTCGACCCGCTTCATCGCGGCCAGGGTCTGGGCGATTTCGCTGTCTTCGGGGACATGATCGGTGATGTCGCGATCGGGGCCGCCTTCGATCACCTCGAAATCCCGGCGCGACTTGCTGGGGGCAGGTTGCTGCGGCACGGGCGGTTTCTCGAAACCTTCCCGCGTGCCCAACACGCTTTTCAGGCGCAGGATCAGGAAGATGGCAATGCCAGCCAGCACCAGAAGCTGGATCAGGGGTGAATTCATTTCGTCCTCTTTTCAGCACCGAGACTTTGTACAAGCGGCCTCTGGTCACTATGTAGGTGACTGTTGGTGGCAAGTCCACAGCCCGGCCTATGGGAAAGGATAGCGCAAATGTACCTGTTCTTGGCATTTTTGTTGGTGCCGATCGTCGAAATCGCCCTGTTCATCCAGGTTGGCGGGCTGATCGGCCTGTGGCCAACGCTGGCGATCGTGGTGCTGACGGCGGTTCTGGGCACCGTGATGGTGCGCAACCAGGGCCGGATGGCGCTGGAGAAACTGCAGCGCAGCTTTGCCGAACTGGACGACCCGACCGAGCCGCTGGCCAGCGGGGCGATGATCCTTGTCTCGGGTGTGCTGCTGCTGACGCCGGGGTTCTTCACCGATGCGGTGGGATTTGCGCTGCTGATCCCGGCGGTCAGGGCCGGCGTGTTCCGCTGGCTGAAATCGCGCGTCACGGTCACGCAGTTTCAGATGGGCGGCGCCACGCGGCACGAGGGCCCGTTCGCGCCGGGCGACATCATCGACGGCGAATTCACCGAGGTCCGCCCCCGTTCGAACCCGCCGCGTCCTTCGAAATGGGTAGAAGGCCCCCACCGGCATTGAGGTGCCGCGCCCAACTTGCTAAGCAGTGGCGAATTTCATTTTTGGAGCCGTTCCATGACCGAAGACACCGCCGCAGGCAACACCGAAGCCCCCGCCAACCCGCAAGTCAAGATGCGGGTCCTGGGCCAGTTCATCCGGGACATGTCGTTTGAAAACGTGATGGCGCAGAAAGGCGTTTCGGGCGACGTGCAGCCCGAAATCTCGGTTCAGGTGAACCTGGATGCGAAAAAACGCCCGGTCGAAAACCAGTACGAAGTGTCGATCAAGCTCAAGCTGACCTCGAAGGCCAAGGGCATGGAGGACGTCCTGTTCCTGTGCGAGATCGACTATTGCGGGTTGTTCCACGTGGAGGGCGTGCCAGAGGACCAGCTGCACCCGTTCCTGCTGATCGAATGCCCGCGCATGCTGTTCCCGTTCCTGCGCCGGATCGTCAGCGACATCACCCGCGATGGCGGCTTCCCGCCGGTGAACCTGGACAATATCGATTTCGTCGCGCTGTATCGCAACGAGCTGATGCGCCGTCAGGCCGAGCAGGCCAACAAGACCGAAGCCTGATACGGACCCCGCGCCTGACCGGGTCAGGCGCGGGTCCACAGGGCGTTGTCGCCCAGTTTCTTCACGAAAGCTTCATGCGCGGTGCGCTCCTCCGCGGTGATCCGCGGGGGCAGGGGCGTCGGCCGCGGGCCCGGGCGCCAGGTCTCGCCGCCACCGCTGGTTTCCGAGCGGGCTGCGGACAGGCCGAAATCGGGCTGTCGTCCGCCGATCAGCTCAAGATAGACCTCGGCCAGGATTTCCGAGTCGAGCAACGCGCCGTGCAGAACGCGGTTCGAGTTGTCGATGTTGAACCGTCGGCACAGCGCATCCAGCGAGGCGGGCGACCCGGGAAACCGCTTGCGCGCAATCGCCAGTGTATCCAGCGCCTGATCCATTGGGATCGGGGGCAGGCCCATCCATCCCAGCTCGGCATTGAGGAATTTCATGTCGAAGGCGGCGTTGTGGATCACCAGCCGCGCATCACCCACGAAATCGCGGAAGGCCTGCCCAATCTGGGCAAAAACGGGTTTGTCCTTCAGGGTGATCTGGCCCGGTTCAGGTTTTTGCGGCGGCTCCAGCAGGTCGGGGCCGATACCGTGCACACCGAAGGCCTCGGCCGGCATCGAACGTTCTGGGTTGATATAGACGTGATAGGTCTCGCCCGTGGCGACGTGGTTCCACAGCTCGATGGCGCCGATCTCGACGATCCGGTCGCCGCTTTCGGGATCGAATCCGGTGGTTTCCGTATCCAATACGATTTCACGCATCTGCCAATCCTGCCCTGATCTGCCTGACCACATCCTGCACCTGTGCGCGGGCATGGTCCAGAGTGTCGGTGACGATCACGAAATCCGACCGCGCGCATTTCTCGTCATTCGGCATCTGTTTGGTGCGGATTTGCTCGAACTGCGCCTCGGTCATCGTACCACGCGCCATGACGCGGTGCTTCTGCTCGTCTGGGGAGATTGAAACGCAGGCCACCGCATCCATCTGCGCGTCGCCGCCGGTTTCGAACAGCAGCGGGATGTCAAAGACAAGGATGTCTGACTTGGCCGCCTGACGAAACATTTCCCGATCCCGGGCAACCAGTGGGTGGACGATGGATTCGATCCGTTTCAATGCGGTCGGATCGGCGCCGATGATCCGTTTCAGGACGTCGCGGCTGACGGCTCCATCCTCGATCGCGTCGGGAAATGCCTCGCGGATCGGCGCGACCGCCGCGCCGCCTGCCGCATACAACCGATGCACCGCGGCGTCGGCATCCCACACGGCGCAACCTTCCTGTGCGAACAGGTCGGCGGTGGTGCTTTTGCCCATGCCGATCGATCCGGTCAGACCCAACGCAAAGCTCATGCCAGAACCGCTGCGCGGGTTTCTTCCGTGACCTCGGGGCGGAGGCCGAACCATCGCTCGAACCCCGGCACCGCCTGATGCAGCAACATGCCCAGCCCATCGACGATGCTACAGCCCGCAGCCTCGGCCTGTTCCAGAAGGCGGGTCTTCAGCGGTGCATAGACCAGATCGGTCACCACCGTTCCCGGCTGCAACCCGTCCAGCGGGACGCGCAGTTCGGGTTGGCCCTGCATGCCCAGTGACGTGGTGTTCACCACCAGCTCGGCGTTTTCGATCACGTTTCCGGCCTTGACCCAATCAATCACGGTGATGCGCTGGCCGAATTCCTCTTTCAGGTGATCAGCGCGCGACCGCGTGCGGTTGGTCAGCAGGATCTCGGGCACGCCGGCCTCGGCCAGCGCCTGCAGCACCGCCCGCGCAGCTCCACCTGCGCCGAACACCACAGCCGGGCCATCCTGCGGCACCCAATCCGGCGCACCCGCGCGCAGGTTCTGCATGAACCCGTACCCGTCGGTATTGTCTGCGTGGATCGAGCCATCGGCCCGGAACACCAGCGTATTCGCCGCCCCGATCACCGAGGCACGGTCCGACACATGATCCGCTAGGCGCAACGCGGCCTCTTTGTGCGGAACGGTGACATTGGCCCCGACGAACCCGGCCTTGGGCAAGCTGCGCAGGACCGTTTCAAGATCGGCAGGCGCAACATCCATCGGCACATAATGGCCCGGCAAACCATAGGTCTTCAGCCAATAGCCATGCAGGGCGGGCGATCGGGAATGGGCAATCGGGTGTCCGATGACTCCGGCCAGTGGAATGCGGTTGTCGGTCATTGTTCGATCACCCCTCGGACCGCAAGAAAATTGAGCAGCTCCAGCAGGGGCATACCCAAGACGTTAAAATAGTCGCCGTCAATGCCGCTGAACAGGCGCACGCCTTCTTCTTCCAGCTTGTAGGCCCCGACTGCATGGCGAATGCTGTCCCAGTTGCGCGCGACATAGCCCTTCAGATAGGCATCCGAACTGGCGCGCATCCGCAACCGCACCTGTCCGACATGGCGCCAGACTGGTTCGCCGTCCTGATAGATCACCGCCGCCGACAGCAGCATGTGACGCTTGCCGCGCATCGCCTTCAACTGCGCCAGCGCGCCTTCGGGCGTTTCGGGCTTGGACAGCAGACGTCCATCGAAATCCAGAACCTGGTCACAACCCAGAACCATCGCGCCGGGCGTCTTGTCACTGATCTTGCGCGCCTTAAGCTCGGCCAGAGCATCGGCGATGTCGCGGGGTGGCGCGCCCTCGGCCAAAAGCGCGCGTTTCGCGGTATCTTCGTCCACGCGGGTGACTTGGACGGAAAACGGCACCCCGGCGTTCCGCAGCAGCTGCGCGCGGATCTCGGACCCCGAGGCAAGTACGATGGGGACAGTCATGTGGAAAACCCCGTGGGCAAGTGGATCATTGGTCTTGAACGGTTTGTATGGTTTTCCGGTTGACACGCAAGCCCGCGATTTCGGCCCGAAACTTCCCTGAGTCGCCCGAAGTCTGTCCGGTCGGGACAAGGATAACTCGGGGCCTTGGGATTTCCTGTTCATCAAAAGATGTCCCTTGAGTTATCCCCAGAGAAGGTTAGGCGGATTTATTTCAACTCATTGAATTTGCTTGTTAAAACTTTGTTTCAACAGAATCACGGATAATCGGGATACAGTCATCCACCTGGGGAAAACCAGCGGACAAAACAATAATCCACGGATTTTGCCCACCCTACAAAACCATCATCCTTTCTCTTTTCTATTTTTTTTATTAGGGAGGGTCCGACCAGTGCCGGGAAACCCGATGACCGATCTTCTCTTCACGCTGTACCCTTGGGTGAAATCGCTGCACATCATGGCGGTGATCTCCTGGATGGCGGGTTTGTTCTATCTGCCGCGCCTGTTCGTCTATCACGTCGAAAAGGCGCAGACCGTCGACGGCGCGCCCGAGATCTTCTTTGAAATGGAAGAAAAGCTGCTGCGCGTGATCATGCGGCCGGCGATGATCGTGGCCTGGGTCTGCGGCCTTATTATGGTGTTCACTCCCGGCATCGTCGGGTGGGACTGGTCCTGGCCCTGGGTCAAGGGCGCGGCGGTGATCGGTATGACCTGGTTCCATCACTGGCTGATGGCTCGGCGAAAGGATTTCGTCGAGGGCCGCAATACGCTCACAGGGCGCCAGTACCGCATGATGAACGAGGTTCCGACCGTTTTGATGGTCATCATCGTTCTGGCGGTCATTCTGAAGTTCTGAGGGCCATTCCCGCACGGGTTTGACTCGGGTGGCAGCTGGCCTTATGTAAGAGGTAACCCATCCGACCGGATGGCGCATCTTCCTGTTTGAAATTCAATGCTGTGCCGCACCCTTGCGGCCAAGGTCCGTATAATCATGACAACCGAATCCCTGAATCTGTCCGATCTGAAGGCGAAAAGCCCCAAAGACCTTCTGGCCATGGCCGAAGAGCTCGAGATCGAAAACGCCTCGACCATGCGCAAGGGCGAGATGATGTTCCAAATCCTGCGCGAACGCGCGGACGAGGGTTGGACCGTGGGCGGTGACGGCGTGCTTGAGGTGCTGCAGGACGGCTTCGGCTTTCTGCGCTCGCCCGAGGCGAACTATCTGCCCGGCCCGGACGACATCTATGTCTCGCCTGACATGATCCGCCAGCATTCGCTGCGCACTGGTGACACGGTTGAGGGCGAGATAAAGGCTCCGGACGAGAATGAGCGCTATTTCGCGCTGACGAAGGTGACCAAGATCAACTTCGAAGACCCGGAAAAGGCCAAGCACAAGATCCTGTTCGACAACCTGACGCCGCTCTATCCGGACGAGCGATTGAAGATGGAGATCGAAGATCCGACCATCAAGGACAAATCCGCCCGTGTGATCGACTTGGTCGCGCCGATCGGCAAGGGCCAGCGGTCGCTGATCGTGGCGCCGCCGCGGACCGGTAAGACGGTGATACTGCAGAACATCGCGCACTCGATCGAAAAGAACCACCCGGAATGCTATCTGATCGTCCTGTTGATCGACGAACGCCCGGAAGAGGTGACCGACATGCAGCGCTCGGTGAAGGGCGAGGTGGTGTCGTCGACCTTTGACGAACCCGCATCGCGCCACGTCGCCGTGTCGGAAATGGTGATCGAAAAAGCCAAGCGTCTGGTCGAACATAAGCGAGATGTTGTTATTCTTCTCGATTCGATCACAAGACTTGGTAGGGCCTTCAACACCGTGGTGCCGTCCTCGGGCAAGGTTCTGACTGGTGGTGTGGATGCGAACGCGTTGCAAAGGCCCAAGCGGTTCTTCGGCGCGGCGCGCAACATCGAAGAGGGCGGATCGCTGACCATCATCGCCACCGCGCTGATCGACACCGGCAGCCGCATGGACGAAGTGATCTTCGAAGAATTCAAGGGCACCGGTAACTCGGAAATCGTTCTGGACCGCAAGATCGCCGACAAACGCGTGTTCCCGGCAATCGACATCCTGAAATCCGGCACCCGGAAAGAGGATCTGCTGGTCGACAAGGCGGATCTGCAGAAGACCTTCGTTCTGCGTCGGATCCTCAACCCGATGGGCACCACCGACGCGATCGAGTTCCTGCTGTCCAAGCTGAAACAGACCAAGACCAATGCCGAGTTCTTCGACTCGATGAATACCTGATACGGTCTTGTCACCGACGCGGGGCCTTTGAATGGATACGATATTCGCCTTGGCCAGCGCGCAGGGCAAAGCAGGTGTGGCGGTCATCCGTCTGTCCGGGCCATTGGCGCATCGGGCCGCGGCGGATCTGTCGGGCGGTGACTTGCCGGCGCGCGGAATGCGGGTGCGCGAGTTTCGCGCGCCTGACGGCTCGCGCCTGGACGATGGCCTGGTGCTGACCTTTCAAGAGCCGGCCAGTTTCACCGGCGAAGACGTGGCCGAACTTCAGATCCACGGCAGTACGGCCGCGGTCAACGCCGTGTTGCGCACACTGGCCGACATGGATGGGTTGCGGATGGCCGAGCCCGGAGAGTTCACCCGGCGTGCGCTCGAAAACGGCAAACTGGATCTGGCCCAGGTGGAGGGCCTGGCCGATCTGATCGATGCGGAAACCGAGGCGCAGCGCAAACAGGCCCAGACAATCCTGGCCGGAGAGTTGGGGAACCTGGCTGAAAGGTGGCGGCGTGACCTGATCCGGGCGGCCTCGCTGCTTGAGGCGGTGATCGATTTTGCCGACGAGGAGGTTCCCACAGATGTGACGCCCGAAGTGCGGCAGTTGATTGCCGGGGTGATGGTGGATCTGGACCGCGAGTCGCGTGGGGTGAGAATTGCCGAGCGCATTCGGACCGGTTTCGAGGTGGCGATCGTGGGGCCGCCGAATGCCGGTAAATCAACGCTCTTGAATGCCTTGGCCGGACGCGATGCGGCGATCACCTCGGAATATGCCGGCACCACGCGCGACGTGATCGAGGTTCGGATGGATCTGGCCGGCTTGCCGGTGACTTTGCTGGACACGGCCGGCTTGCGAGAAACCCGGGATCATGTCGAAAGTCTGGGCATTGCTTTGGCGCGGGACAGGGCGGACAAGGCCGATCTGCGGGTTTTTCTGACCGAAGATCCCGATCAGCTGGGAATCGCTTTTCAGCCCGGAGATATCCACGTTCTGCCGAAATCCGATCTGCGCGGCGAATCCGAGTCCGGTGTTTCAGGCAAGACCGGGCAGGGCGTCGATCGGTTGATAGACCAGATATCGCGTGTTCTGCGCGAACGAACCGCAACATCTGGAATCGCGACACGAGAACGCCATCGAAGCGCCATGCAGCGCGCTTCTGCGGCTTTGACCGAATCGTTGAAGGTTCTGGAATCGGGTCCTGACCTATATGATATTGCAGCGGAAGAATTGCGCACTGCCATCCGCGCGCTGGAGTCCCTTGTGGGCCGGGTCGATGTCGAAAACCTGCTGGACGAGATTTTCGCCAGCTTCTGTCTTGGGAAATAGGGAGTGTTTCACGTGAAACATTCACAGTTTGATGTCGTGGTAATCGGGGCCGGCCACGCCGGTGCCGAGGCCGCTCATGCCGCCGCGAGAATGGGCGCGAATACAGCGCTGGTCACGCTGTCTGAGACGGATATCGGTGTAATGTCTTGTAACCCGGCCATTGGAGGGTTGGGCAAGGGTCATCTGGTCCGCGAAATCGATGCCTTGGATGGAGTCATGGGCCGCGTCGCGGACCGGGCCGGCATCCAGTTTCGCCTGCTCAACCGCCGCAAGGGGCCTGCCGTTCAGGGGCCACGCGCTCAGGCAGACCGGGCATTGTATCGGGCGGCCATGCAGGCGGAAACACTGAAGCGCGAAAACCTGACCGTCGTGACCGGCGAAGTCGTTGATTTCCGGATGGATGGACCGCGTGTAGCCGGGGTTGTTCTGGGCGATGGTTCGGAGATTCCGGCGAAAGCTGTGATCCTGACGTCTGGCACGTTCCTTCGGGGGGTGATTCATATCGGCGATGTCCAGCGCCCTGGCGGACGCATGGGCGACCGGCCCTCGGTCAGGTTGGCCGAACGTCTTGACAGCTATGACCTTCCGATGGGCCGTTTGAAGACCGGAACCCCGCCGCGCCTGGATGGGCGTACAATTGACTGGAGCGGGCTGGAGCGCCAAGAAGGGGATCCCGACCCAACCTTGTTTTCCTTCTTGTCGAAGGCGGTAGAAGCGCCGCAGATCGCGTGCGGGATCACCCATACTAACAGCCGCACCCATGACATCATCGAGAAAAACCTGAAGCGCTCGGCCATGTATGGTGGTCATATCGAAGGCGTTGGCCCGCGCTACTGCCCGTCGATCGAGGACAAGATCGTGCGCTTTGCAGAAAAGGACTCGCATCAGATTTTTCTCGAGCCCGAAGGCGTCAACGACCACACGATCTACCCCAATGGGATTTCGACGTCGCTTCCTCAGGATGTACAGGTTGAATACGTCCGGACGATCAAAGGATTGGAAAGCGCCGAAATCCTTCAGCCCGGCTATGCGATCGAATATGACTATATCGACCCGCGCGTATTGACGGCATCTTTGTCGCTGCCGGATATCCCAGGCCTATATCTTGCGGGTCAGATCAATGGTACCACAGGATATGAGGAGGCAGCGGCACAAGGACTGGTTGCCGGTCTGAATGCCGCGTTGGCCGTCAAAGGGCGAGAGCCGGTCCATTTCACCCGTTCCAACAGTTATATCGGCGTGATGATCGATGATTTGACCACCCGCGGTGTTGCAGAGCCCTATCGGATGTTCACGTCCCGGGCCGAGTTCCGCCTGTCGCTGCGCGCGGACAACGCCGATCAACGGTTGACACCTGTTGGTCTGGAGATCGGGTGCGTGAGCGAGACGCGCCGGGCGGCATTTGAAAATAAGATGGAAAAACTGGACACGGTAAAGCAGAAGCTTTCCGGCCAAACCTTCACACCAAAGCAAATTCAATCCGTGGGAATTGACGTCAACCAGGATGGAAATCGGCGTGACGGTATGGCGATCCTTGCTTTCCCATCGGTATGTTTCGAAGACCTGATGCCTTTGGTCGATGGGCTGGAGGATGTTGAACCTGATATCAGGCGGCAGATTGAGCGTGACGCGCTGTATGCGAACTACATCGCGCGTCAGCAGAAGGATGTTGAAGCATTGAAGCGGGATGAAGCCTATGAAATCCCAATGGATTTCGACTACTTCGCGCTAGACGGGCTATCTTCTGAGATGAAGCAGAAGCTGTCTCATGCGCGTCCAGCCAACATCGCGCAGGCCAGTCGGATCGAAGGTGTGACGCCCGCTGCTCTGACCTTGGTTCTCGCAAAACTCCGCCGGGATCAAAAAGCGCGGCACGCATGACCTCCAGTTTCATACCGACGCCGGACAGCTTGAGTGTTTCACGTGAAACATTCGATCGGCTGCGCCTATATGTCGATCTGTTGAAAAAATGGAATCCCAGAATTAACTTGGTGTCTCGCAGCACACTGGCCGAGTCATGGTCGCGTCACATTCTGGATTCGGTTCAAGTCTTTCGTCAGGTGGACAAATTTGACCACTGGGTGGACCTTGGAAGCGGCGGGGGCTTTCCGGGCCTCGTCTGCGCGGTCATAGCCATTGAGACTCAGCCCCAGGCACGGTTTACCCTTGTCGAAAGCGATCAACGAAAATCGGCCTTTCTGCGGACGGTCATACGCGAGACAGGTGCAAACTGTTCGGTCATCATCAGGCGAATCGAATTGGCGGACCCGCTGAATGCCGACGTCCTGTCGGCCCGAGCCTTGGCCGATCTGACGACGCTTTTGTCTTTTTGTGACAGGCATTTGCAAAAAAACGGCGTTGCACTGTTCCCGAAAGGCGCCATCTGGAAAAAAGAGCTGGAGGATGCGCAGCGGGAATGGAAATTCGACGCCGAGCCGATTAAAAGTTTGACTGAAGCTCAGGCTGTCATCCTCAAGATCAAAGGAGTCACTCGTGGTTGATCTGTCGCGCCCGGCCGGACCTCGGATTATCGCCGTGGCCAACCAAAAAGGCGGGGTGGGAAAGACGACGACGGCAATCAATCTGGCAGCCGGCTTGGCCGAAGCGGGCTGCAAGGTGCTCGTGGTCGATTTGGACCCGCAAGGCAACGCGTCCACGGGCCTGGGGGTCGAGGACCGGGATTGGACGACCTATGACCTGATTCTCGATGAGGCGCCGCTGGAAGCGGTTGTGCAGGAAACCGAGCTGGAAAACCTGTACATCATTCCGGCGACCGTCGATCTGAGCTCGGCTGATATCGAACTGATTTCGAATGAAAAACGCAGCTATCTTCTGCACGATGCTCTGCGCCAGCCAGCAATTGATGCTTTTGGGCTGGATTTCATCCTGATCGACTGCCCGCCGTCGCTGAACCTTCTGACGGTTAACGCGATGGTCGCGGCGCATTCTGTTCTGGTCCCATTGCAGAGCGAGTTCTTTGCGTTGGAAGGTCTGTCGCAACTTATGCTGACGATCCGCGAGGTTCGTCAGACCGCGAATCCCGATCTCAGAATCGAAGGTGTTGTGTTGACCATGTATGACAACCGCAACAACTTGTCCCGGCAAGTCGAAAAGGACGCGCGTGACAACTTGGGCGAGATGGTATTTAAAACCAAGATACCCAGAAACGTCCGGGTCAGCGAGGCACCGTCTTTTGCGATGCCGGTGTTGCAGTATGACTCGGGGTCATTGGGCGCCATGGCCTATCGACACCTGGCGCGCGAGATCATGCAGAAGAACAAGAAAATGGCTGTCTGAACGGCTGTCAGGAGGGCGAAGTGAGCGCCAAAAAGGCAAAACCCAGGGGGCTGGGGCGCGGGTTGTCCGCTTTGATGGCGGATGTCACGCAGGATCCGCAGGGGCAGGTATCTGCCGCGCCGCGTCGACCGGACATGAAAGTTCCGATCGAAAAGCTGCGGGCCAACCCCAACCAGCCGCGCCGCACTTTTTCGCAAGAGCAGTTGGACGAGCTGGCCGCCTCGGTCAAGGAAAAGGGCATCATCCAGCCCCTGATCGTGCGTCCCGTCGAGGGCGGCCAATACGAGATCGTCGCCGGTGAACGCCGGTGGCGCGCCGCGCAGATGGCGCAACTGCATGACATTCCGGTCATCGTGCGCGAGTTCGACGACACCGAGGTGCTGGAAGTCGCCATCATTGAAAACATCCAGCGCGCCGATCTGAATGCCGTGGAAGAGGCCGCAGGCTACAAACAGTTGATGGATCGGTTTGGACACACGCAAGAGAAACTGGCCGAAGCCCTGGGAAAGAGCCGTAGCCACATTGCCAACCTGTTGCGACTGCTGTCACTGCCCGGAGACGTTCAAGCCCTTGTCGTTGAAGGAAAATTGTCGGCCGGACATGCCCGCGCGCTGATCACGGCGGAAAACCCGTCCGAGTTGGCGAAGACCGTGGTCAAAGAGGGGTTGTCGGTTCGGGCGACCGAAGCCCTGGTCAAAAAGCAACAGCAGAGCAACACGGACAAGCCCGCGCCGCGCTCCCGCAACTTGAATGCGGGCAAGGATGCCGACACGCGGGCGCTGGAAAAGGACCTGTCCGCGATCCTGGCGATGAAGGTGGTTATCAACCACAAGCCGGGAACCGAGACGGGGCAGGTCGTGCTGACCTATGAAAACCTGGATCAGCTGGATGATCTCTGTGCCAAGCTCAGCCGCTAGGGCGTGACCAGATAAAGATCATGACCGCGCCCAGGGTCACGGCCTGAATGATCAGGACATGGACCGGAACCGAAACTAGAACGGACAGGCCAAAGACGGCGGCGACCGACAGGGTGGCCGCCTTTTTTGCCGCCGGCCGGATCGCACCCGAGCTCTGCCAGTCGACGATCAGCGGGCCGAAGGTGCGATGCGTCAGCAGCCAAGTGTGCAACCGGCTTGAGGACCGCGCGAAGAAAAACGCCGCCAGCAGCAGGAACGGAACCGTGGGCACCAGGGGAAGGACGACCCCGACCATCGCAAGCGCGACGCAGAGCAATCCCAATGTGGCCCACAGATAGTGCATCTTTACTCCAGTAATTCTCGGATCACCGCATTCAGAACGGCGCGGCCGTCCCCGGTGGCAGCCAGACGGTTTTCCTGTTGGGTGATCATTCCGATCTCCTGAAGATAGTCCAGTTTGGTCTGCGGCAAAGAGCGCCCGGCTAAACGGCTAAAACGGTCCATATCTAGACCTTCCGTCAATCGAAGACACATCATGAGGTATTCGTTCGCTTGTTCTTCAGCGGTCAGTGGGGTCCGCAGCTTCTCGCCATTTCCCTGCTCGGCGGCATTCAGCCACGCGGTCGGTGCCAGATGCGTTTCGGTTGCGATCCGTTGGCCGTTCACCGTGATCCGCCCATGGGCGCCCGGTCCGATGCCGACATAATCGCCATAGCGCCAATAGATCAGGTTGTGCCGCGACTCGGCCCCGGGGGCGGCGTGGTTCGACACCTCGTAGGCGGGCATGCCGTGGGCCTCGCAGATCTCTTGCGTGGCCAGATACATGTCGGCGGCGTTATCGTCCTCGGGCAGGCCACGCAGCTTGCCGACCGAATAGCGGTCGCCGAATGCGGTGCCTGCCTCGATGGTCAGTTGGTACAGCGACAGATGGTCGATCGCCATCGACAGTGCCTCGGTCAGCTCGGCGCGCCAGGCTTCAAGCGTCTGGTACTGGCGGGCATAGATCAGGTCAAAGCTGACCCGGTCGAAACAGGTGCGGGCGATGTCGAAGGCGGCACGTGCCTCGGCCACGCTGTGGATGCGGCCCAGCCGCCTCAGATCTTCGTCATTCATCGCCTGAATGCCCATAGAGATCCGGTTCACACCGGCATCGCGATAGGCGGCGAACCGTCCGGCCTCGACCGAGCCGGGATTGGCCTCGAGCGTGATTTCCATGTCATTGGCGGGCCGCCAAAGGCTGCGGGCGGTGTCGATCACGGCGGCGACGGTTTCGGGCGCCATCAGCGACGGGGTGCCACCGCCAAAGAAGATCGTATTCAGAACCCGGTCGGGGGTTTCGGCCGCAGATCGCTTCAGTTCGGACAGGTATGCGTCAAGCCATTGTTTTTGATCGATATTTCTGGAAACATGGCTGTTGAAATCGCAATAGGGGCACTTGGCCTCGCAAAAGGGCCAGTGCACGTACAGGCCAAAGCCCCCGTTGCGCCAATCATCCGCCAAAGCAGCCTTTCACGAACAGCTCGACCGCGCGGGCGCGGTGGCTGATCTTGTTCTTTTCCCACCGATCCATCTCGGCAAAGGTCTGGTCATATCCTTCAGGAACGAACATCGGGTCATAGCCGAACCCGTCCTTGCCGCGGATCGGCCAGACCAGATGACCGGGTGCTACGCCCTCGAACACCTCGTCATGGCCGTCGGGCCAGGCCAGAACCAGCGTACAGCGGAATTGGGCGGTGCGTGGATGCGGGGCGTTTCGCGCCTCAAGCTCGTTATGGGCGCGGGTCATGGCCATCAGGAAATCGCGGCCATTTCCGGTTTCGGCCCAGTCGGCCGTGTACACGCCCGGCGCGCCGTCCAACGCATCGATGGTGATACCGGAATCGTCGGACAGGGCGGGCAAGCCGGTGGCCCGGGCGGCGGCGTGGGCCTTGATGCGCGCGTTGCCGACGAACGTGTCCTCGGTCTCTTCGGGTTCGGGCAGGTTCATCTCAGCCGCGCCCACGACCGTCACGCCAAAGGGCTCGAGCAGATGGGCCATCTCCTCGAGCTTGCCTTTGTTGTGCGTGGCCACCAGCAGCCGATCGCCTTCAAACCGGCGGGTCATGCGGTGGCAGCCCGTTGCGCGGCCACCAGCTCGGACACGCCTTTTTCGGCCAATTCCATCAGATGGTCCATCTGCGTGCGGCTGAAGACGGAACCTTCGGCGCTCATCTGCACCTCGATCAGCTTGCCGGAGCCGGTCATGATGAAGTTGCCGTCGACGCCAGCCTCGCTGTCCTCTGGATAATCCAGATCCAGAACCGGCTGGCCGGCATAGATTCCGCAGGATACGGCCGCCACCGGATCGACCAGCGGGTCCGTGATCACGTCGCCGGCCTTCATCAGCTTGTTGACCGCCAGCCGCAGCGCGACCCAACCGCCGGTGATCGAGGCGCAGCGGGTCCCGCCATCGGCCTGCAGCACGTCACAGTCAACGGTGATCTGGCGTTCTCCCAGGGCGACGCGATCCACCCCGGCGCGCAGGGCACGGCCGATCAGGCGCTGGATCTCGACGGTCCGGCCACCCTGTTTGCCGCTGGCGGCCTCGCGCCGCATCCGGGTGTTGGTCGCGCGGGGCAGCATACCGTATTCGGCGGTGACCCAGCCCAGGCCCGACCCCTTGATGAAGGGCGGCACGCGATCTTCGATCGTGGCGGTGCACAAAACATGGGTGTCGCCGATCTTGATCAGGCAGGAACCTTCGGCATGTTTGGTAAACCCGGTCTCGATTGAAACCGGGCGCATTTCGCTTAAATCTCGTCCAGAGGGTCGCATGAGATATCCTTTGTCTGCTGGCTTGGGGATACCGCCCGGCGCGGCAGCGATGCAACCCCGATTGACCTTTCTGTTGGCAGCTATTTAATGACCATCCAGCAAAAGGATCGCCGATGAGTGAAGCGAGTAAAATTCTGGACGAGATGAATGACCGGTCGCGCGAGGTGTTCCGGCTGATCGTCGAGAACTATCTCGAAAGCGGCGAGCCGGTCGGAAGCCGGACGTTGACCCGGTCGCTGAGCGAGAAGGTCAGCGCAGCAACCGTACGCAACGTTATGCAGGATCTGGAATTTCTGGGCCTGTTGGACAGCCCCCATGTCAGCGCCGGGCGGGTGCCGACCCAGATGGGGCTGCGCATGTTCGTGGACGGGCTGCTGGAAGTCAGCGACCTGGGTGAGGAAGACCGGCAGAAGCTGGACGAAACCTTGGGCAGCAACGCAGGCGATGTCAGCGGCATGCTCGACCGGGTCGGCGCGGCGCTGTCGAACGTGACGCGCGGAGCGTCTTTGGTTCTGACGCCCAAGCACGAGGCCGAGATCAAGCATATCGAATTCGTGTCTTTGGGCCATGACCGGGCGCTTGTGGTTCTGGTGTTCTCGGACGGGCACGTGGAAAACCGTCTGTTCACGCCGCCGCCTGGGCAGACGCCCAGCTCGATGCGCGAGGCGGCCAATTTCCTCAACGCCCTGATCGAGGGCCGCACGCTGTCCGATGTGCGCCGCATGATCCAGACCGAGATTGCCGCGCGCCGCCAGGAGATCGACGTGCTGGCGCGCGAGCTGGTCGAAAGCGGGCTTGCGGCATGGGAGGGCGACGAGACGGACTCAGCGCGGCTGATCGTGCGCGGGCGGGCGAATCTGCTGGGCGATACCGGTCAGGAGGAAGAGCTGGAGCGGATTCGGGTCCTATTCGACGATCTTGAGCGCAAGCGCGATATCGCCGAATTCCTGGAATTGACCGAAGAAGGCGAAGGCGTGCGCATTTTTATAGGTTCTGAGAACAAACTTTTCTCACTTTCGGGTTCCTCTTTGGTGGTGTCTCCTTATATGAACGCTGATCGAAAGATAATCGGCGCCGTTGGCGTGATCGGGCCGACCCGTCTGAACTATGGGCGGATCGTGCCGATCGTGGACTATACGGCGCAGCTGGTCGGCAAGCTGATTTCCGACCGGAGCTAGAGGATAAAAGATGGCAGAGCCGAAGAACGAAGAATTTCTGGACGACATTGCAACTGCCGAGGCGGAAGAACTGGCCGAGGAATTGGCCGAGATCAGCGAGGAAGCGCTGGAACTGGATGCCCTGAAGGCCGAGCGCGACGAGCTGCGCGACAAGTTCATGCGCGCCTTGGCGGATGCGGAAAACGCACGCAAGCGCGGCGACAAGGCCCGCCGTGAGGCGGAACAGTATGGCGGGTCCAAGCTGGCGCGTGACATGCTGCCGGTCTATGACAGCATGAAGCGCGCGCTCGAGGCCGCGAGCGACGAGCAGCGCGAAGTTGCCGCCGGTCTGATCGAAGGCGTCGAGCTGACGATGCGCATGCTCAAGGACGTGTTCAAGAAACACGGGATCGAGGTGATCGCGCCCGAGGTTGGCGACAAGTTCGATCCGAACGTGCACGAAGCCATGTTCGAGGCCCCGGTGCCGGGCACCAAGGCGGGCGAGATCATCCAGGTTTCAGCCGAAGGATTCATGTTGAATGACCGCCTGCTGCGTCCGGCGCAGGTTGGCGTGTCTTCCACGCCGGCGAGCTGAAACGAGCCCTAGGGCGCATGCCTTCGGCGAGAGTATTTGGGAAAAGATGAAGGGGCGGTCAGGATCTGGCCGCCTCTTTCAGTTTGTAGATCAGGTCCAGCGCCTCGCGGGGGGTTAGGTCGTCCGGCAGGATCTGGTCCAGCATATCGGTGACCGGTGAGGCCTTCGCAGCCGGTGGCGGCGGGGGCGGTGCGGCGGAAAACAGCGGCAGATCATCGATCAGCGCCTTTTGCTTGCCGCCCTCGCGCTCGGTCTTTTCCAACTGGTCCAGAACCACGCGGGCGCGCTCGACGACCGAAGCCGGCAGGCCGGCCAGTTGTGCGACCTGCACGCCATAGGAGCGGTCGGCCGCGCCCTTGTGGACCTCGTGCAGGAAGATCACTTCGCCCTCCCACTCCTTGACCGCGACGGTGGCATTTTCGACGCCTTCCAGCTTGCCGGCCAGCGCGGTCAGCTCGTGGTAATGCGTGGCGAACAACGCGCGGCAGCGGTTGGAGGCGTGCAGATGTTCCAGCGTGGCCCAGGCGATGGACAGGCCGTCATAGGTGGCGGTGCCCCGACCGATCTCGTCGAGGATCACCAGCGCCCGGTCATCGGCCTGGTTCAGGATGGCCGCGGTTTCCACCATCTCGACCATGAAAGTCGATCGCCCCCGCGCCAGATCATCGGAGGCGCCGACGCGGCTGAACAGCTGGCTGACCAGCCCGATATGCGCGCGCTCGGCCGGAACGAAACTGCCCATTTGTGCCAGCAGCGCAATCAGCGCATTCTGGCGCAGGAAGGTCGACTTACCGGCCATGTTGGGGCCGGTCAGCAGCCAGATGGCCGCGCCGTCCTCGGCGCTGAGGTCGCAGTCATTGGCGATGAAGGCATCACCGGATTGCTGGCGCAATGCGTGTTCCACTACCGGGTGGCGGCCTGCGACGATGTCGAAGGCGCGCGAGCCGTCCACCTGTGGGCGGCACCAGTTTTCGCCCCGCGCCAGATCGGCCAGCGCGGTGGTCAGGTCCAGCTCGGCCAGCCCGCGCGCGGCCTGGTTGATGCGGGCAGCCTGCGCCAGAATCTCGTCAGAAAGCCTTTGATAGAGCCGCTTTTCGATCTCCAATGCCAAATTGCCGGCGTTCAGGATGCGGGTTTCGATCTCGCTGAGCTCAACCGTGGTGAACCGCACCTGGTTGGCGGTGGTCTGGCGGTGGATATAGGTCTCGCTGAACGGCGGGTTCAGCATCTTTTCGGCATGGGTGGCCGTGGTTTCGATGAAATAGCCCAGCACGTTGTTGTGCTTGATCTTCAGCGAGGCGATGCCGGTGTGTTCGGCGTATTTCTGTTGAAACCCGGCAATAACCGAGCGCCCCTCGTCCCGCAGGGTGCGGGCTTCGTCCAGTTCGGCGTCGAAACCCGGCGCGATGAAGCCGCCATCGCGCGCCAGCAACGGCGGGTCGGCGACCAACGCCTGGTTCAGCAGGTCGAGCAGGTTGTCGAAGCCTACGAGGTTCTGCACCGCGGTCGCCAACAGCACCGGCAGATCCTGACCAGCGCAGATCTCGGCAATCGCCTGCGCCTGCGCCAGTCCGTTGCGGATGGCGGCCAGATCGCGCGGGCCGCCACGCTCCAGCGACAGGCGCGACAGGGCGCGGTCCAGATCGGGCGTCTTGCGCAAGGCTTCGCGCAGATCGGCGGCGATCAGGCTGTCTTGGGCGGTAAATTCGACCGCATCCAGCCGCGCTTGGATCACGTCCAGATTGCGCGAGGGGCTGGACAGGCGTTGTTCCAAGAGGCGCGCACCGCCCGGGGTCACCGTGCGATCCACCACTGACAGCAGCGATCCCGCCCGTCCGCCCGACAAGGACCGTGTCAGTTCAAGGTTCCGGCGGGTGGCCGCGTCGATCTGCACGACGCGATCCTCGGATTCCTTCATCGGCGTCTGCAGCAGCGGCAGTTTGCCCTTCTGCGTGATTTCCAAATAGTCGATCAGCGCGCCCATGGCCGAGATCTCGGCCCGGCCAAAGTTGCCGAACGCGTCCAGCGTGCCCACGTGAAACAACCCGCAGATGCGTTTTTCTGCCGCAGTGCTGTCGAAACTGGCCCGCCCGATGGGGGTCAGCGCGATGCCAAGATCTTCGACCGTGTCGCGCAGATTAACCTCGGCGCCATCGGCCACGATCAGCTCGGACGGGGCCAGCCGGGCCAGCTCGGGGCTGAGGCGCACCGAGGTCAGCGGCATCACGTGAAACGCCCCGGTCGAGATGTCGGCCCAGGCCAGCGCGGCCTCGTCGCGCACCTCGGCATAAGCGGCCAGAAAGTTGTGGCGGCGGGCCTCCAGCAGGGCGTCTTCGGTCAGGGTGCCGGGGGTGACAAGGCGCACCACATCGCGCTTTACCACCGATTTAGAGCCTCTTTTTTTGGCCTCGGCCGGGCTTTCCATCTGTTCGCACACGGCGACGCGAAAGCCCTTGCGGATCAATGTCAGCAGATAGCCCTCGGCCGAATGTACCGGCACGCCGCACATCGGGATGTCTTCGCCATTATGCTTGCCGCGCTTGGTCAGGGCGATGTCCAGCGCCTCGGCGGCGTTCACGGCATCCTCGAAGAACATCTCGTAGAAATCGCCCATGCGATAGAACAGCAGGGCGTCTTTGTGGGCCTCTTTGATTTCCAGGTATTGCGCCATCATCGGCGTGACGTTGGACAAGGCTGCTCCCCTCTGGCGTATTCCGGGCGCGACCTTACAAATCCCCCAACCGCGACGAAAGGTGAAATCGCATAGTCGTTGAGGCGCGCCCCCGCCTGCGGTATGAGGCGAAAAGCCCCGAAGTCATGGAACCGACCGTCAAAATGCCCAAAGCGAAGATCACCAAAGAAGAGGCGCTGGCCTTTCACCTGGAACCCACCCCCGGCAAGTGGGAGGTGCAGGCCACCGTTCCCATGACCACGCAGCGCGATCTGTCGCTGGCCTACAGCCCCGGCGTGGCGGTTCCGTGTGAAGCCATCGCCGAGAACCCCGAAACCGCCTATGACTATACCAACAAGGGCAACCTGGTCGCCGTTATTTCGAACGGAACGGCGGTTCTGGGGCTGGGCAACCTGGGCGCGCTGGGGTCCAAGCCGGTGATGGAGGGTAAATCCGTCCTGTTCAAGCGCTTCGCCGACGTGAACTCGATCGATATCGAGCTGGACACCGAAGACCCCGACGAATTCTGCCGCGCGGTCAAGCTGATGGGGCCGACCTTTGGCGGCATCAATTTGGAAGACATCAAGGCGCCCGAGTGCTTCATCATCGAGCAGCGCCTGAAGGAAGAGATGGACATCCCCGTCTTTCACGACGACCAGCACGGCACGGCGGTGATCTGTGCGGCGGGGCTGATCAACGCGCTGCACATCTCGGGCAAGAAGATCGAGGACGTGAAGATCGTCCTCAACGGGGCCGGGGCAGCGGGGATCGCCTGTATCGAACTGCTCAAGGCGATGGGTGCCCGGCATGAAAACTGCATCGTCTGTGACACCAAGGGCGTGATCTATCAGGGCCGGACCGAGGGCATGAACCAGTGGAAGTCGGCCCACGCGATTGCGACCGAGCTGCGCACGCTGGAAGAGGCCATGAAGGGCGCCGACGTGTTCCTAGGCGTATCCGTCAAAGGCGCGGTCACGCAAGAGATGGTCGCCAGCATGGCTGACAATCCAGTGATCTTCGCCATGGCCAACCCCGATCCGGAAATCACCCCGGAAGAGGCACACGAGGTGCGCGTTGACGCCATCGTGGCCACCGGGCGCAGCGACTACCCCAACCAGGTCAACAACGTTCTGGGCTTTCCCTACCTGTTCCGCGGGGCGCTGGACATCCACGCCCGCGCCATCAATGACGAGATGAAGATCGCCTGCGCCCACGCGCTGGCCCGTCTGGCGCGCGAGGACGTGCCCGACGAGGTGGCGCTGGCCTATGGCAAGTCACTGACCTTCGGGCGAGACTACATCATTCCCACGCCGTTTGACCCGCGCCTGATCTATCGCATTCCGCCCGCCGTCGCGAAGGCGGGGATGGATACCGGCGCGGCCCGGCGGCCGATCATCGACATGGAGGCCTATGAGCTGAGCCTCAAGTCGCGCATGGACCCGACCGCCAGCATCCTGCGCGGCCTGAACGCCCGGGCCCGCGCGGCGCAAAGCCGGATGATCTTTGCCGAGGGCGACGATCCACGGGTTCTGCGCGCGGCGGTGATGTATCAGCGGTCGGGCTTCGGCAAGGCGCTGGTCGTGGGCCGGCCCGACGACGTGAAGACCAAGCTGGAAGCCGCCGGTCTAGGCGACGCGGTGCGCGAATTGGAGGTGGTCAATGCCGCCAACACCACGCATCTCGATGCCTACAAGGACTTTCTGTACCAGCGACTGCAGCGCAAAGGTTTTGACCGCAAGGACATCCACCGCCTGGCCGCGCGCGACCGGCATGTGTTCTCGGCCCTGATGCTGGCGCATGGGCATGGCGACGGTCTGGTGACCGGGGCCACCCGCAAGTCGGCGCATGTGCTGGACCGCATCAGCCATGTGTTCGACGCCGACGCCGCCCATGGCGCTGCCGGGATCACCGCGCTGCTGCACAAGGGCCGGATCGTGCTGATCGGCGACACGCTGGTGCATGAATGGCCCGACGAGAACGATCTGGCGACGATTGCCGAACGCGCCGCCACGGTTGCCCGCCACATGGGGCTGGAGCCTCGGGTGGCGTTTGTCAGCTTCTCGACCTTCGGGTATCCGGTGTCCGAGCGGACCGAAAAGCTGTACAAGGCCCCACAAGTGCTGGAGGCGCGCGGCGTCGATTTCGAATACGAAGGCGAAATGACCGTCGACGTCGCGCTGAACGCCCACCAGCAAGAGGCCTATCCCTTCTGCCGCCTGACCGGGCCGGCCAACATCCTGATCGTGCCTGCGCGGCACTCGGCGTCGATTTCCACCAAGCTGATGCAGGAAATGGCCGGGGCCACGGTGATCGGCCCGATCCTGACCGGCATCGACAAGCCGATCCAGATCTGTTCGACCGGCTCGACCGCGAATGACATCCTGAACATGGCCATCCTGGCCTCGTGCGACATGGCGTGATCTAATGGCAATCTGGAACCTTGGCTCGATCAATGCTGACACGGTCTATGCGCTGCCGCACCTGCCGGCGCCGGGTGAAACCCTGGCGGCCAGCGGGTTGCAGCGGTTTCTGGGCGGCAAAGGCGCGAACATGTCGGTTGCGGCGGCACGGGCCGGGGCGCATGTGCGCCACATCGGCGCCGTGGGGTCCGACGGGCTGTGGGCGCGCGACCGGTTGACCGAATACGGGGTCGACACGCGGCACATCGCGCAGGTCGATCAGCCCACGGGCCATGCGATCATCGCCGTGGATGCGCAGGGGGAAAACCTGATCATCCTGTACCCCGGCGCCAACCACGCGATCGGGGCCGATCAGGTTTCCGCCGCGCTGACAGACTCTGACACGGGCGATATTCTGGTTTTCCAGAACGAGACCACCGCACAGGTCGAAGCAGCGAAGCTGGGCCGCGAGCGGGGTCTGACGGTGTGCTATGCCGCAGCCCCCTTCAGCGCGCCGGCGGTGCAGGCGGTGCTGCCCTATCTGGATTTCCTGATCCTGAACGAGGTCGAGGCGGCCCAGCTGCAACAGGCCACGGGGCTGGCCCCGGCCGATCTGCCGGTCGAACATGTGATCGTCACGCTGGGGTCAAAAGGCGCCCGATATCATCAACGCGGCCAGTCGGCTGTTGAGTTTCCCGCCCACAAGGTCAAGGCCGTGGACACGACCGGGGCCGGGGACACCTTTACCGGATATGTCCTGGCCGGAATGGACCGGGGGATGCCGATGGCGCAGGCCATCACCCAAGCCAACCGGGCGGCGGCGTTGATGGTGATGCGGCCCGGCACGGCAGACGTCATTCCGGACCTGAAAGAGGTGCGCGAGGCCGCGCTGGATTAAGATCCGGCAAACGGCGCGGCGCTGCCCCACAGCTGCCGGACCCGCGCATCGCGGCCGCAGGCCTTGCGATACGCCTTGTAGGCATTCAGCTGGCGTTTCGGCCCGAACCGGGTGAACACCAGCTTTTTGCCCTTGTAGTAATCTTGGTGATAGGCCTCTGCCGGATAGAACACCCCAAGCGGCAGGATCGGAGTCACGATGGCCTGACCCAGCGCACGATTCGCTTCGGCTTTGCTGCGTTCGGCTAAAGCTTTTTCGCCTGTGTTAGAGACGAAAATCGCGGTGCGATAGCTGTCGCCCCGGTCACAGAACTGGCCTCCGGCATCGGTGGGATCGACCGAGCGGAAAAACAGGTTCAGCAAAGTTTCACGGGAAACGCGGGCCGGGTCAAAGGTGATCTGCACCGCCTCGTAATGGCCGGTGCCGCCGCTCGTGACTTGGCTGTAGGTGGGGTTCGGGGTCGTGCCGCCGGAATAGCCCGAAACCGCCTCGATCACGCCGGGTACGGACTCGAAATCGGCTTCGACGCACCAGAAACAGCCGCCCGCCACGGTCAGCGTCTCGGTCCCGGTCGCCGGGGCCGGCTGAGCGCGCAGGATCAGCGCCAGCGCAATCAGCGCAAACAGAAGGGTCAGCTTGATCTGGTCGAGGCAACGGGTCATGGCGGACCTCCTTTTCGCCTCAGGCTGCCGCGCATTGGGGGGGCTGACAATCGGCTGAAACCGTTTGTCACGCGGTGGTGAGACGAGTTTATCGCCTAGCCCAGAAGCTGCCCCAGCTTCATCGCGACGCCCATGTCGCCCGAGATCTTGAGCTTGCCCATCATCACCCCGGTCATCGGGTTCAGCTTGCCGGTCAGCAGTTTGCTCAGGTTTTCGCGCGAGATGCGGATGGTGCAATCGGTCTCGCGGTCCTGGGTTGTGGCCGTGTTGTCGGCCAGAACGATCACGCCATCGGCACCGCAATCGAATTTCAACGAGCCGTCAAAGCGTTTGTCGGCCAGCCCTTTCTGGATTCCCTCGGCGATCTCCTGCAGCATCCCTGCCTCCCTGTTTCGCACTTGCGTTCGGGGTGACAGAGGGCAGGGGCCGGGGCAAGCGTGACCTTACGGGAAACCGCTTAACCCAAGATCTGCTGCGTGCGCGGGCAGGGCTGCCCGTCATAGAACGCATCCAAAACCGCCTGGAATTCGGGCGGAGCATCGGGCACGGCGGAAAACAGGGTCATGGACGACCGCAGCTTCTTGGCGTCCACCTTGCCCAGAATCTCGGCCGGGTCCTTGCCCGCATGGGTCAGCATCAGCCGGGCCACCTCGGTCAGGCGGCGGCGCAGTTCGGGGTGGGCCAGATAGGCGGCAGCCTCGTCCAGATCCTCGATCCCGTAAAGCTGCGCCATGTGCGACTGGCCCAGTTCCGCCAGTTGCGGAAAGACGAACCACATCCAGTGGCTGGTTTTCTGCCCCTGTTCCAGTTCGCGCAGGACATCGGACCAGACCGTGTCCTGCGCTTCGATGAACATTTCCAGTTCGTCGTCCAGGCCGTCGTCCTCGGTCACTTGGACAACCGCTTGTCGCGTGCCGCCAGCAGTTTCAGCCGCAGCGCGTTCAACTGGATGAAGCCCGCGGCGTCTTTCTGGTCATAGGCGCCAGCGTCTTCCTCAAAAGTCACATGCGCCTCGGAATACAGCGAGTGATCCGACCAGCGGCCGACCGTCGATGCCAGACCCTTGTAGAGTTTCACCCGCACCGTACCGGTGACATGTTCCTGGCTCTTGTCGATGGCGGCCTGCAGCATCTCGCGCTCGGGGCTGTACCAGAAGCCGTTGTAGATCAGCTCGGCGTATTTCGGCATCAGCTCGTCCTTCAGGTGCATCGCGCCGCGGTCCATGGTGATGGATTCGATGCCGCGATGCGCTTCCAGCAGGATGGTGCCGCCCGGTGTTTCGTAGATGCCGCGGGATTTCATGCCCACGAACCGGCCCTCGACCAGATCGAGACGGCCGATGCCGTGCTTGCCGCCATATTCGTTCAGCTTGGTCAGCAGGGTGGCGGGGCTCATCGCCTCGCCATTGATGCTGACCGGGTCGCCTTTTTCAAAGCCGATCTCGATATATTCAGGCTCGTTCGGGGCGTCCTCGGGGTGGACGGTGCGCTGATAGACATAATCGGGCGCCTGAACGGCGGGGTCTTCCAGAACCTTGCCCTCGGACGAGGTGTGCAGCAGGTTTGCGTCCACCGAGAAGGGCGCCTCGCCGCGCTTGTCCTTGGCGATCGGGATCTGGTGCGCCTCGGCAAATTCCAGCAGCTTGGTGCGGCTGGTCAGGTCCCATTCGCGCCAGGGCGCGATCACCTTGATGTCGGGGTTCAGCGCATAGGCCGCCAGTTCGAACCGCACCTGGTCGTTGCCCTTGCCGGTGGCGCCATGCGCCACGGCGTCGGCGCCGGTTTCCTTGGCAATCTCGATCAGGCGCTTCGAGATCAGCGGACGCGCGATCGAGGTGCCCAGCAGATACAGCCCCTCGTACTGCGCATTGGCGCGGAACATCGGGAAGACGAAATCGCGGACGAACTCCTCGCGGATGTCCTCGATATAGATGTTCTCGGGCTTGATCCCCAGCAGCTCGGCCTTCTGGCGGGCGGGCTCAAGCTCTTCGCCCTGACCCAGATCGGCGGTGAAGGTCACGACCTCACAGCCGTACTCGGTCTGCAGCCATTTCAGGATGATCGAGGTATCAAGGCCACCGGAATAGGCCAGAACAACTTTCTTGGGCGCGGACATCTGACTTCCCCTTATGCGTAAGACGATTGGCCCCTAGCGGGTTTTCGACGTGGGGGCAAGAAGCAGTGGGTTGACCGGGCGCTGCGAATAAGCGCACACCAGAGACAACCAAAGATTGTCAAAGGGGTTTTTTGAATGCTTGGATGGAAAATTTTCGCCCATTCGCTGCGGATGGTGTTCGGCAATCTGCCGCAGGTTCTGCAAATCGTACTTGGTCCGGCCGTGATCGGAACCGTCGTAGTCATCGGGTTGTTTCTGGTGTCCGGCATTCCGGTCGAAGCCTTTGACGACAGCGATACAGGATTGCCGCCCGAGGTGAATCCGGCATCATTCATCCTGTTCATCATACTTTTGGCGATCGTGATGCTTGTCACCATGGGCTGGATCGCCGTGGCGTGGCACCGCTTCATCCTGCTCGAGGAGTATCCCAGTGGGCTTCTGCCGACCTTCCGGTTCGACCGCATCTTGGCCTATTTCGGGCGCGGGCTGATGTTGATACTCCTGTTTGCGATCGGATACCTGCCGATGCTTGTGATGATCGGAATGTTGGGCGAGGGCGCGATCGCGGTTTCGATCTTTCTGACGATCCTTTACATCGTGTTCCTGACCGTCTGCTTCTATCGGTTATCCATCATCCTGCCTGCGGCCGCCATCGGCCATCCGATCACGCTGGGCGATGCGTGGAGCAACACCCAACGCACTTGGGGCGCCATCCTCGTTTTGGTTCTGGTTTCGATCCTGTTCCAGTTCCTGGTGCAGCTGGCCGGCGGCGTTCTGTCGATGATTCCGGTAATGGGGGTTCTGATCGCCGTGTTCTTCGGCATGGTGATCCTGCCCATGATCAATGTCAGCATCCTGACCACGATGTATGGCGTGTTCATCGAAAAACGCGAACTGGGCTGATCGTCCGTACACCGATGTATTCCTTGCCCTTGTCGGCCTGATGGGGCAGGGAATGCGGCATGAGTGATTTCATGACCCGCGCCCGCGCCGCCGAACAGGCGATGCGCACCGTGTTTCCTGCAACCCCGTTGCAGCGCAATACTCATCTGTCAAAGAAATACGACGCCGACATCTGGCTGAAACGTGAAGACCTCAGCCCGGTGCGGTCCTACAAGATCCGCGGCGCGTTCAATGCCATGCGCAAGCAGCAGGGGCAGGACCTGTTCGTCTGCGCCAGCGCCGGCAACCACGCGCAGGGCGTGGCGTTCATGTGCAAGCACATGGATGTGCGGGGCGTGATCTTCATGCCGGTCACCACGCCTCAGCAGAAGATCCAGAAAACTCGGATGTTCGGCGGCGACAACATCCAGATCCACCTGACCGGCGACTATTTCGACCACACGCTTGCCGCGGCTCAGGACTGGTGCGCGCAGCAGGGTGGGTATTTCCTGTCGCCCTTCGACGATGACGACGTGATCGAGGGGCAGGCCTCATTGGCCGTCGAAATCGAGGAGCAGCTGGGCGGCCTGCCCGATCACGTGGTGCTGCCGGTGGGCGGGGGCGGCATGTCCTCGGGCGTGGCGACGTGGTTCGGCGACCGCACTCACTGCCTGTTTGTCGAACCCGCAGGCGGGGCCTGTCTGCGCGCGGCGCTGGCGGCGGACCATCCGGTGTCGCTGGACAAGGTGGACAATTTTGTCGACGGCGCGGCGGTGGGCCGGATTGGCGACAAGCCGTTCCGGCTGTTGCGCGACCGGCACCTGTCGGATGTGATCGTTCTGCCCGAGGACCGCATCTGCACCACCATGATCGAGATGCTGAACGTAGAAGGCATCGTGCTGGAACCCGCCGGCGCCCTGGCGATCGAGGCGGTCGGCGATGTCCAAAGCTTTGTACGCGGCAAGACGGTCGTCTGCGTCACCTCGGGCGGGAATTTCGATTTCGAACGGCTGCCCGAAGTCAAGGAACGCGCGCAGCGCTACTCGGGCATCAAGAAGTACTTCATCCTGCGCCTGCCGCAGCGCCCCGGAGCACTGAAGGAATTTCTGAACATCCTCGGCCCCGAAGATGACATCGCCCGGTTTGAATACATGAAGAAATCGGCGCGCAATTTCGGCTCGGTCCTGATCGGGATCGAAACCGCCAAGCCCGAGAACTTTCTGCGCCTGTTCGCCCATCTGGACGATGCCGGTTTCGTCTATACCGACATCACCGAGGACGAGACACTGGCCCAGTTCGTGATCTGACCGCTCACAGGCTCTGCGCCAGTTCGGCCAGGAACGTCTTGCGCGACTCGTCGAAGGCGGCCAGGAGCGCGTCCAGATCCACCTCGGAGCCCTGGCCCGCGGCGGCCCGCCGCTCACCGTCCTGACACAGTCTGGAGAAGGTTTCGAACCCGAGGCTCAGTGCGCTGCCCTTCAGGAAATGCAGGTTCTGCTCAAGCTCGCGCCGTTCGGTATCGGCCTGCAGGCGGTCGATGACCTCGCCCACCTCGTCCAGAAAGATGTGAACGACCTCATCGAACTCGTCGGGCCCGACCTCATCCCGCAATTGGCGCACCCTGGGCCAGTTTATCATGCCCGTTCTCCGCATTGACCCGTTTGTGACCTGACTACCGGGATCGGGTAAAGAGCACGTTAAGTCGGTCCCTGTGTGGTGGTGCCGGTTTTTCACCGGTTGTTAAGATTGGACGCTTAGCGTTTCTACACCCCGAATAGGAAGCGCAGAGGTCGGCGTGCGATTGCCCAGCCAACCAGAGATCAAGTCTGATCTGGATTTTGGTGCCATCCAGAACGTGCTGGTGGTGGATGACAGCCGCCTTCAGCGCCGGATCCTCGTGGCATCGCTCAAGAGATGGGGGTTCACCGTCATCGAGGCGGACAGCGGTGAAGAGGCGCTCGACCTGTGCAGGCAAGGTCTGCCCGATCTGGTGCTCAGCGACTGGGTGATGCCGGGGATGGGCGGGCTGGAGTTCTGCCGCGCCTTCCGACAGCTGGAAAAAGACGCGTACACCTACTTCATCCTTTTGACGTCCAAGAGCGAAAAGCAGGAGGTGGCGCGCGGCCTGGACGCGGGGGCGGATGATTTCCTCATCAAGCCGCTCGAGGCAGACGAACTGCGCGCGCGGATTTCGGCCGGTGCGCGGATATTGGGCATGCAGCGTGAATTGTCGGAAAAGAACCGGCTGATCGAAAAGGCCTTGTCCGAACTGCGCGCCGCACATGACTTGATCGACAAGGATCTCATGCAGGCCCGCAGCATCCAGGAATCGCTGGTGCCCGAGCTGACCCGGGAGTTTGGCCGCTCGCGCGTCAGCCTGTTGCTCAAGCCCTGCGGTCATATCGGCGGCGACCTCGTGGGCATGTTCTCGCCCGGTGCGAACCGGATCGGGTTCTACAGCATCGACGTGTCCGGGCACGGCATCACCTCGGCCATGATGACCGCGCGGTTGGGTGGGTACCTGACCAGCCAGCATTTTGACCAGAACGTGGCGATGGAGAAGCGGTTCAACAAGTTCTATGCACTGCTGCCCCCCGAACAGGTGGCCGAGACGCTGAATGCCCGCCTGATGGCCGATACCGGGATCGAGGAATATTTCACGATGGTCTATGCGATCGTCGATCTTCGGTATGGCCATGTGAAGATGGTTCAGGCCGGCCACCCGCACCCGTTGTTGATCCGTGCGGATGGTTCGATGCAGTTCATGGGCGACGGCGGTCTGCCGATCGGCCTGATCGATGGGGCGACCTTCCGAAAGATCGACTTCTACATGCAACCGGGCGACCGGTTGCTGTTGTATTCCGACGGGTTCACCGAATGCCGAGTGGCCGATGGCGGGCTGCTTGACGAAGATGGGCTGTGCAGGCTGGCGGGGGACTGTCTGGCCCAGCACAACGGCCCCGAGTTTCTGGACGACATGTTCTGGCGGCTCACCCAGTCGATGCCGCCCGGCGAAACGATGGATGATGACGTCTCGGCCGTGTTTTTCGAGTTCAACGGGAATTAACGCTCCGAAAGGTGCAAGCGGGCGAAATGGCGGTCGCCGGCATTGCCCAGCATCTGGACCGCATCGCCCGCGTTCATCCAGACCGCCTCGTGAAAGGCTTCGGTCGGCGGCCCCTGGCGCCGCACCGGGCGGGCGCGATAGATCAGGCAGATCTTTTCGGCCCACAGGTCGTATTCAGGCATGTAGGTAAAGCGCCGGAACGCGCCGACCCGGCGGGGGGAGGCGATCGACCAGCCGGTTTCCTCGAACACTTCTCGATGCAGGGCGGCGACCGGGGATTCGCCCGGGTCGATGCCGCCGCCGGGCAGCTGCAGGTCGGGGCCGGGCTCGATCTGGCAGGTCAGCAGCAGGCTGCCTCCCCGGGGCAGCAGCGCATAGACTCCTACGCGCCGAGTATATCTGCGCCCCGGTTCCGGGGTTTCGCCGAACCGCCTGATCATGTAAGAGCCCTTTCAACTCTGGATCTTCGACCTATATGGTGGCGGTATGCCAACCCGTGGCGTTTAAGGAAACCCCATGTCTTTTGGAACGAAAATCGCGTGGGACGATACCGTCCTGCCCTTTCAACTCGATGTCTCGGATATGCGCGGCCGTGTGGCGCGGCTGGACGGGGTGCTGGACGGCATCCTGAAACAGCACGACTATCCCGAACAGGTCGAGGCGCTGGTGGCCGAGATGGCCCTGCTGACCGCGCTGATTGGCCAGACCGTCGCGCTGCGCTGGAAGCTGTCGCTGCAGGTGCAGTCGAACGGACCGGTGCGGATGATCGCCACAGATTACTATGCCCCGCGCGAAGAGGGCCAGCCCGCGCAGATCCGGGCCTATGCCAGCTTTGACCGCGACCGGCTGACCGATGGCGCGCCTTTCGATCAGGTGGGCGAGGGGTATTTCGCGATCCTCATCGACCAAGGCAAGGGAACGCAGCCCTATCAGGGGATCACGCCGCTGACCGGCGGATCGCTGAAGGCCTGCGCCGAGTCTTATTTCGCGCAGTCCGAGCAGTTGCCGACGCGGTTCTCGCTGAGTTTCGGAAAATCGACCGAACCCGGAGCCGGCGAACGCTGGCGGGCAGGCGGCATCATGCTGCAGCACATGCCCAAGGCCTCGCCCTTCGTGGCCACGAATGACGGTACCGGCGACATCTTGACGGCGTCGGACCTGGTGGATGGCAATGAAGGCGAAAACTGGGACCGCGTGAACATCCTGCTGGATACGGTCGAGGATCTGGAAATGATCGGGCCGTCCGTGGCGCCGACCGACCTGCTGGTGCGCCTGTTCCACGAGGAACAGCCCCGCGTGTACGAGGCCCAGTCGGTGCAGTTCGGCTGCACCTGCTCCGAGGATCGCGTGCGTCAAAGCCTGTCGATCTACTCGGCCCAGGACATTGAGAAGATGACCACCGACGAAGGCACCGTCACCGCCGACTGCCAGTTCTGTGGCGCGCATTACGTGCTGGATCCGAAATCGGTCGGGTTCGAGGCCGAAGACCCGGATGACGGCTGACCTGATCCCGCGTCTGAGCGAAGCGCTTGCCCGTCCGGGTGACGGGTCCAGCGACTTCGACCTCAATCCCAGCACGGTTCTGCCTGCGGGGCGCAAGCTGCGCCCCGCAGGTGTTCTGGTCGCCGTGGACCTGGTCCGTGGCGATCCGCGCCTGATCCTGACCAAGCGGTCCTCGGCCCTGAAACATCATCCGGGGCAGATCGCATTTCCGGGCGGCAAGCAGGACGACACCGATGCGGATGTGACCGCCACGGCCCTGCGCGAGGCGCAGGAAGAGATCGGCCTGCCGCCGGACCTGCCGCGCATTCTGGGCACATTGCCGGTGCATGAAACCGTCACGTCATTCGCCGTGACACCGGTGGTCGCGGTTCTGGAGCGCGGCTTTGACCCGGTGTCCGAACCCGGCGAGGTGGACGAGGTGTTTTCGGTTCCGCTTGCGCATGTGCTGAACACTGCGAATTATGTGGTTGAATCGCGCATCTGGCGCGGAACACGGCGGTATTACTTCGCGGTGCCCTTTGGCCCCTACTACATCTGGGGCGCCACGGCCCGCATGTTGCGCGGGTTGGCGGCACGGATGAGCGAATGATGCGGATCACCGAAGACTGGATCACGAACCCGGCCACACAGAACGTGTGTGCAGCGCTGACCGAGGGCGGTGCGCAGGCGTTGTTCGTGGGGGGCTGTGTGCGCAATGCGCTGTTGGGGGCACCGGTCTCGGATCTCGACATCGCCACCGATGCCCGGCCGCAGCAGGTGATGGAACTGGCCGAACGGGCCGGGCTGAAGGCGATTCCGACGGGGATTGATCACGGCACCGTGACCGTGGTCAGCGACGGCATACCGCATGAAATCACCACCTTTCGCCGCGACGTCGAAACCGACGGGCGGCGCGCGGTCGTTGCCTTTTCCGACCAGGTGGAAGAGGACGCCGCCCGTCGCGATTTCACCATGAACGCGCTCTATGCCCGCCCCGACGGCAGCATTCTGGACCCGCTGGGCGGCCTGCCTGACCTGCAGGCGCGGCGCGTGCGGTTCATCGGCACGGCCGGGGATCGCATCCGCGAGGACTATCTGCGCTCGTTGCGGTATTTCCGGTTCCACTCCTGGTATGGCGACGCGCAGGCCGGAATGGACCCGGATGCGCTGGCGGCGATTGCGGCCGATCTGGACGGGCTCGACCGGCTGTCGCGCGAGCGGGTCGGGGCCGAGATGCTGAAACTTCTGGCCGCGCCCGACCCGGCCCCATCGGTGGCCGCCATGCGCAGCATCGGCGTTCTGGCGCATCTGCTGCCCGGCGCCGACGATCGGGCGCTGCCGATCCTGATCCATCTTGAATCGCAGGCCGGGCTTGCCCCCGACGCGCTGCGCCGTCTCGCGGTCATCGCAGGGCCCGAGGTTGCCGGGACTCTGCGCCTCAGCAAGGCGCAACTGGCCCGCCTGACCCGGATCCGAGACGGCGCGCAGGGCGGTGCCGGGGCGGCCGAATTGGGATATCGGCTGGGCCAACCAGACGGACAGGACGCGGCCCTGCTGCGCTTCGCCTTTCTGGAACAGCCCTGGACGGCTGAAACGAGCGCGGCCGTCGAAAAAGGGGCGTCAGCGACCTTCCCGGTCAGGGCCGCCGATCTGCTCGGGCGTTACTCTGGCCCGGCGCTGGGCGCGAAACTGGCCGAACTGGAAAGCCGCTGGATCGACTCGCATTTCACGCTGGACCGGGACGCGTTGCTGCAAGATTGACGGGAAGTCTCAAAAGGGGATGACAAGTCCTTGGGTTTCCGGCTAGGGTGCGCCTGTCTCATGGATGGAGGACTGCGAATGTATTACGGGATCTGGTTCGGCTAAAGCCAGAACGCCTGACCCGTACGGGTGGTGTTTTGGCGCCATCTGCTTTCGCGTTTTCAATTTTCCTGCTCGATCGGAGCACCTCCATGTTTCGCTATTTCGAAAACCTCGTTGACCCTTTTGTTTCCTATGAAGAGGTCGACACGCCGCCGACACGGCTGTGGCCCTTCATGCTGGATTATTCCCGCCCTTTTCGGCGCGTCTTCTTCTGGGCCGCGCTGATGTCGATCATCGTGGCCGCGGTCGAGATCGGGCTGATCTATTACATGGGCCGGGTCGTCGATCTGCTGGGCGGATCGCCGTCCGAGGTCTGGCAGGCCCACGGGACCGAGCTGGTTCTGGTCGCGCTGTTCATCCTGTTCCTGCGCCCGATCCTGCATGTGCTGGACGTGCTGTTGCTGAACAACGCGATCCTGCCCAATTTTGGCACACTGATCCGCTGGCGGGCGCACAAGCACGTTCTGCGCCAGTCGGTTGGTTGGTTCGAGAATGATTTTGCCGGGCGCATCGCCAACCGCATCATGCAGACCCCGCCCGCTGCGGGCGAGGTGGTGTTTCAAGTGTTCGATGCGATTTCGTTCTCGCTGGCCTATCTGATCGGCGCGGCGATCCTGCTGATGGCCGCCGATCCACGCCTGCTGCTGCCGCTGCTGATCTGGTTCGCGCTCTATGCGCTGCTGGTGCGCTGGACGGTTCAGCGGGTGGGACCGGCCTCGCAGGCCGCGTCCGATGCGCGGTCCACGGTGACGGGCCGGGTAGTGGACAGCTATACCAACATCCATTCGGTGAAAATGTTCGCCCATGCCAAGCAGGAACTCGATTATGCGCGCGAAGCGATCGAGGAGACCCGGCGCACCTTCCAGATCGAAATGCGTATCTTCACCATCATGGATGCCGTTCTGGTCGCGCTGAACGGCGTGCTGATCATCGGTGTGGTCGGCTGGGCCATTTACCTGTGGATGCAGGGCAGTGCCTCGGTTGGGGTGGTGGCGGCGGCCACCGCGCTGACGCTGCGGCTGAATGCCATGACCGGCTGGATCATGTGGGCATTGACCAGCTTCTTCCGCCAGCTGGGCGTCGTGGCCGAGGGGATGGAGACCATCGCCCAGCCCGTCGACCTGCTGGATGCGCCGGGCGCCAAGCCGCTGCAACTGACCGATGGCCGGATCGAGATCCGCGACCTGTCGCACCACTATGGCCGCGAGACCGGCGGGCTGGATCATGTCAATCTGACCATCCAGCCGGGCGAAAAGGTCGGCTTGATCGGGCGGTCGGGGGCCGGGAAGTCGACCTTGGTCAAGCTGTTACTGCGGTTCTACGACGTGGAAAGCGGCGCGATCCTGATCGACGGGCAGGACATCCGCACCGTCACCCAGGACAGCCTGCGCCGCAATATCGGCATGGTTCAGCAGGACAGTGCGCTGCTGCACCGCTCGGTGCGCGACAACATCCTGTATGGCCGGCCCGATGCCACCGAAGACCAGATGATCGCCGCCGCCAAACAGGCCGAGGCGCATGACTTCATTCTCGACCTGCAGGACCCGCAGGGCCGCACCGGCTATGACGCCCATGTGGGCGAGCGCGGCGTCAAGCTGAGCGGCGGGCAGCGGCAGCGGGTGACGCTGGCGCGGGTGATCCTGAAGGACGCGCCGATCTTGTTGTTGGACGAGGCCACATCCGCCCTAGATTCCGAGGTCGAAGCCGCAATCCAGGAGACGCTGTACGGCATGATGCAGGGCAAGACCGTGATCGCCATCGCGCACCGGCTCAGCACCATCGCCCAGATGGACCGCATCCTGGTGATGGACGGAGGCCGGATCGTCGAGGAAGGCACCCATGCCGATCTTTTGGAGCAGGGCGGTCTTTACGCCCAGTTCTGGGCGCGCCAATCTGGCGGCTTCATGAACCCCGGGGCCGCGGACGAGGCAGCAGAATGACGGTCGCAGACCTGATCAAACCGTTTGAACCCACCCAGACGCCCCCGCCGCAAAGGCTGGGGGCGTTCGTTCGCTGGTGCCTGACAGGGGCCTGGCCCATGTTGTTCGCCGCTGCGCTGTTTTCGGCCCTTGCAGGTGCAATGGAGGCCGGAACCGCCTGGATTCTGGGCTGGGTGATCGACATGGCGACTGCCAGTGGGCCCGAAAACTTTCTGACACCGCGAAACCTGTGGATGATCCTGGGGGCTGTGGCGTTCTTCATGTTGATCCGACCGCTGCTGTTCGGGCTGTCCTCGGTGTCGAACAACTATATCGTCATGCCCAACATCCCGCCGCTGGTGCTGGCAAAGCTGAACCGTTGGACGCTGGGCCAGTCGGTCGCCTATTTCGACGACGATTTTGCCGGCCGCATCGCGCAGAAACAGATGCAGACGGCCAATGCGCTGACATCGGTCGTATCGGAGACCATCAGCGCCATCGTCTTTGCCCTCGCCTCGCTTGTCGGATCTTTGCTTTTGTTAGGGTCTATTCACCCCTTGGTCATGCTGCCCTTCGTGGCTTGGCTGGCGGTGTATTTCCTGCTGGTGCGCTGGTACCTGCCGCGCATTCGCACACGCTCGGCCGCGCGGGCCGGGGCGCGGGCGATGGTGTCTGGGCAGGTAGTGGACACGATCACCAACATCAAGACGGTCAAGCTGTTTGCCCATTCCGAGTTCGAGGATCAGGCCGCCCGCGACTCGATGGTTGCGCTGCGCGACAAGTCGCTGGCCTTCGGCAAGCTGTCGGCCAGTTTCCGGTTCATTTTGATGACCTTGGCCGGGCTTCTGCCGGTTCTGCTTTTGGGCGCCACCTTGTGGCTTTGGCAGGTCGGGTCGGCGACCACCGGGGATATCGTGGCGGCGGGCGCCATCTCGATCCGCATCGCACAGATGACGGGCTGGGTCAGCTTCACCCTGATGGGGATCTACGCCCATGTGGGCGAGATCGAGAACGGCATGAAAACCCTGGCGCGGCCCGACCGGGTCGAGGATGCGCCGGACGCCATCGAGCTGGCAGTGCCCGAGGGCCGGATCGAGTTCCGCGATGTCAGCTTTGCCTATGGTCGCGACGTGGGCGGGGTCTCGGACCTGACGCTAAAGGTGCAGCCGGGGGAGAAGCTGGGGATCGTCGGCGCCTCGGGGGCGGGCAAATCCACCCTAGTTTCGCTGCTTCTCAGGCTCTACGACAGGGAAAATGGCCAGATATTGATCGACGGGCAGGACATCGCCCGCGTCACGCAGGACAGCCTGCGCCGCAAGATCGGCATGGTCACGCAGGAAACCGCGATGTTCAACCGCTCGGCCCGCGACAACATCCTATACGGCCGACCCGATGCCACCGAAGACCAGATGATCGCCGCGGCCCAAAAGGCCGAAGCGCATGACTTTATCCTCGATCTGCAGGACGGGCAGGGGCGCAAGGGATATGACGCGCATCTGGGCGAGCGCGGCGTCAAGTTGAGCGGCGGCCAGCGGCAGCGCATCGCGCTGGCCCGCGCGATCCTCAAGGACGCGCCGATCCTCGTGCTGGACGAGGCGACCTCGGCGCTGGACTCCGAGGTCGAGGCCGCGATCCAGACCGCGCTGCACCGGGTGATGGAGGGCAAGACCGTTCTGGCCATCGCCCACCGCCTGTCCACCCTCAGCGAGATGGACCGGATCATCGTTCTGGATCACGGGCGCATCGTGGAGAGCGGGCCGCATGACACCCTGCTGGCGCAGGGCGGGCTGTATGCGCGGTTCTGGCACCGCCAGTCGGGCGGGTTCATCCAGACCGAGGCCGCCGAATAAGGGTTTTGTTGGCGCATCAGCCCGGCTATCAGGCAGGCCATGACGCAGGAATACACCATTCTCCGCCTCGGGCATCAGGGCGACGGCATCGCCGAGGGCCCGGTCTATGCCCCCCGAACGCTGCCTGGCGAGCGGGTCAGCGGCCTGCTGGACGGCTCGGAGCTGACCGATATCAAGGTGCTGACGCCGTCGGACGATCGGGTCAAACCGCCGTGCCGCCACTACAAAAGCTGCGGCGGCTGCCAGTTGCAGCACGCCTCGGACGCCTTCGTGGCCGATTGGAAGGTCGAGGTGGTGCGTACCGCGCTGGCTGCTCAGGGGCTGCAGGCCGAGATGCGCCCGATCCTGACGTCGCCGCCGCAGTCGCGTCGCCGCGCCACCATCGCGGTGCGCCGCACCAAGAAGGGCGCGCTGGCGGGGTTCCACGGCCGCGCCTCGGACGTGATCACCGAGATTCCTGATTGCCAGCTGCTGGACCCGGCGCTGACCGCCGCCATCCCCGTGGCCAAGGCGCTGGCCGAACTGGGCGGCAGCCGCAAGGGCGTGTTGTCGGTCACCCTGACCCTGTCCGAAGCCGGGCTGGACGTGGCGGTGCAGGGCGGCAAACCTCTGGACGGCCCGCTGGAACTGGCGCTTGCGCAGGCGACCGAGCAGCACGGCTTGGCGCGGCTGGCCTGGGATGGCGAGGTGATCGCCATGCGCAACCCACCCGCACAGCGTTTTGGTCCGGCCACGGTGGTCCCGCCGCCGGGGGCTTTCCTCCAGGCTACAAAAGATGGAGAACAGGCTCTAACACTGGCAGTTTTGGAGATTGTTGGCCCAGCCAAGCGTGTGGTTGATCTGTTCGCGGGCTGCGGCACGTTCTCGTTGCCGCTGGCGCAACTGGCTGAGGTTAATGCCGTTGAAGGCGCGGCTGATATGACCCGCGCGCTGGACCAGGGCTGGCGCAAGTCCACGGGGTTGAAACAGGTCACGACCGAGACGCGCGACCTGTTCCGCCGCCCCTTGATGCCGGACGAGCTGCGCCGCTTCGACGCCGTGGTTCTGGACCCGCCACGCGCCGGCGCCGAGGCCCAGGTGGCCGAGCTGGCTCAGGCCCGCCGTCCGGTCATCGCCTATGTGTCCTGCAACCCTGTGACCTTCGCGCGGGATGCAAAAATTCTGGTTAAGGCGGGCTATGCCCTTGAATGGGTCCAAGTGGTTGACCAATTTCGATGGTCATCCCACAGCGAACTGGTGGGCAGCTTCAAACTGGCAGAGAACCCATGACCCGACAGGAGACCCTTCGCATGACGATCCGGCAGCGCCTGCAGGCCTTTGTCGAAAACCCGCGATTTGCGCAATTCATCACCGGCGTCATTCTGGTTAACGCGGTTCTGCTGGGCATGGAAACCTCGGACACGCTGATGGCGAAGTTCGGGCCGGTGATCGTGCTGCTCGATACCATCTGCCTGACCATCTTCGTGGCCGAGATCGCGATGAAACTGGTGGCCAACGGGCGCCGGTTTTTCCTCAATGGCTGGAACATTTTCGATTTCGTGATCGTCGGCATCGCCCTAGTCCCCGGCGGCGCCGGCATTTCGGTTCTGCGCGCGTTGCGGATCTTGCGGGTGCTGCGGGTGATCTCGGTCGCGCCGCGTCTGCGCCGGGTGGTCGAAGGGTTCATCCAGGCGCTGCCGGGCATGGGCAGCGTGTTCCTGCTGATGGCGATCCTGTTCTATATCGGCGCGGTGATATCGACCAAATTGTTCGGCGACAGCTTCCCCGACTGGTTCGGAGACCTCGGCCGCTCAGCCTATACCCTGTTCCAGATCATGACGCTGGAAAGCTGGTCGATGGGCATCGTGCGCCCGGTGATGGAGGTCTATCCCTATGCCTGGCTGTTTTTCGTGCCATTCATCATGGTCACAACCTTCGCGGTGGTGAACCTGCTGGTCGGTCTGATCGTGAATTCGATGCAGGATGCCCACCACGCCGAGGAAGGCGTCAGGACCGATGCCTATCGGGACGAGGTGCTCGAGCGGCTGGACTCGATCGAACGCCGCCTGACCGAACATATGAACAGCAAAAAGTGATTTCCGTTTCCGCCGGATTTTGGCATGATGCTGCAAAACGAGCAGGCAGTGAAATCATGGATCGTCGAGCATTTGGATTGGGTGCACTGGCAACACTGAGCCTTTCGGCTTGTGGAAGTGGGGGCCCTCGATTTCTGACCTACAACGGACCCGAGGTGACATCCATCGTTGTGAACAAGGGCGCGCGCAAGATGTACCTGCTGCATCACGAGCAGATCTTGCGCGAGTATGATGTCGAGCTTGGCTTCGCTCCAAGCGGCACAAAGGTCAAGCGCGGAGACGGCCGCACACCCGAAGGCACCTATCTGATCGACCGCCGCAACCCTCGCAGCCGATATCACCTGTCGGTCGGAATTTCCTATCCAAACGCGCAGGACGTCGCCAAGGCCAAGTCGATGGGGGTCGATCCCGGCGGCGACATCTTCATCCACGGCCAGCCGAACCTGCGCAAAGAGCGCAAGCGCGCGAAAAAGACCCCGGACTGGACCGCAGGCTGCATCGCCGTCAAGAATGACGAGATCGAAGAGATCTATGCCATGGTCAAGCCCGGCACGGTCATCACGCTGCGTCCGTGACCGGCCGCCAGTCGCCGAAACCGAACTGGACATAGTCGCGCTGATAGGCATCGGCCGCCAGCGCCTCGAGCCGGGCATCGTAGATCTGTTCCAGCCGATAGGGTGCATCCGGCTCTGACGAGGGCGGCGCGGGCGGTGCGCCGTGGCCAAACCTGCGCGCAAGATCCGGCAGGGCGGTTGCCATCTCATCCTCGCGCAGGATCAGGTCAGGCTGGACAAAGGCGGCGATGCCCTCCAGCACCTGCGCCTGGCTGCACCACAGCCCATCCACCCGGATCGGGGTCTGCCCCGCGAGGTTCAGCTTCAGAAACTCCAGAAACGCGGCAAAGGCCGCATGATGCTGATCCAGCGTATAATTCTGTTCGCGCAGCTGCCCCGGAATGGGCAGTTTGAACCGATTGCGCAGCGTGGCGCGGATGGCGGCATAGCTGCCCGGCCCGGTGGCAAGGATCTTGTTGCAGAATGTACTATGGGCGCGGGCCAGCGGGTGTCGCAGCACGGTGAATTTGCGATGCCCCGGGCGCGTCTTCATCCAGCGGCGCACCTGTTGCTGGTTGCGTCGGGTCAGCAGCCCGTCGGGCGGGCAGCCGTCCAGCGCGGCCAGCCAGTGGGTCACCGCCTGCTCGGGTCCGCCGCGCACCGGCAGATATATCAGCGGCGTGTCCGGAGCCGCGACATAGCGGGGCACGCCGGGGCCGCGGCGCGGTTCGAAGCTTGGTGGGCGGTGCAGGTTGAACCAATCGGTGTCGCGCAGCGCCTGTTGCATTTCCTCGGGGTTCGAGACCTTGGACAGGGCGGGTGCCGGATTCTGCGGTTTTAGGTCGGGGGCCAGCCGATCCAGCCGCGCAGCCACACCCAGCCAGGCGGCCAGCCCGTTCAGAACCTCCAGATCCGACAGGTCGTCATATCCGATGTGGAAGGCAACCTGTCCGGTGCGTTGCAGGTGGTTCAAGACCGCAAGGCGATGCTCCTGTCTCCGGTCCAGATAGTCGGCGAATTCCTGCGGATCGAAGGGCACCGTCGCATCGCGCCGCTGTTTCACGTTGGTCAGCTTCCACTGCTGGGTGGCGCGGGCGATCTTCAACGAGATGTAGCTGTCCAGCGGGTTGCGGGTCAGGATGATTTTGGCGCAGCGCGGATCGTCCAGCGCCAGCGCCAGCGCGCGCGGGTCGTGCGACGGAAAAAACCGGAACCCGTGCAGGCCGCCCGGTGCCCTGCGCACGGCCTGGATCACCGCGGCGGGGTCCTGGTCGCGCTGGTCGATGGAGAAACCCAGAACATGGGTCTCTTTCGGGTACCCGATAAAATGCGGGTTGAACAGCTCGCCATGGCAGGTCACGCCGTCCAACGCGTTCAAATGCGTCTCAAGTAGGTTCGAGCCGGTGCGCATGTCGGCCAGGATGATGAAATGGTCAAACGGGCTGGGCATTCCGGATCATTGCACCAGATAGGGCTTGTGATAAGACCGGGTCTGGCCGCCGAACACGTCGTCGACCGGAAAATCCCCCATCAGGAAGGGGTGCATGCCTTGGTTCTTTAGGTTCTGCAGGAATTTTCCGAACCCGGTCAGATCGACCATCCTGGGCGCTTCGATCAGGTGGCCCGGCTGCGACACGCCCATCTCGTCGATGACGGTCTGCAGATGCTCGATCGGGGATTCGAGGAATTCTGCCATCGACCAGATTCGCACCCGTGCCTTGGTCCAGACGGAATCGAGCACCTCGAGCTGCTCGCTCTCGATCTTCTGCAGCCGCGCGGCCTGGGCGCGGATTTCCCCGAAATTCTGGTTCGACCGGAACAGGGGCACCGCCCAGGCGCCGGTAACGACCGAAACCTGCGCGTTCTTGTCCCGCGCCAGGAACCAGTTGATCTTTTGCGTATCGGCGGGGCCGAACTGAAAGCACTGCCGCTCGCCGCGGGTGTTCCAGATCAGGTTCGACAGAAAGGCGGTTGGGTTGTAGTCACGCAGCGTCGCGCTGTCGCTGAGCGCGCCGTTGATGAGGGTTTCCCGGCCTGCGAACTCGGCCCGCTCGGGTGCGAACAGATGGCCATGGACCCGCGCGCCGGTGGTGTTTGACAGCCAGTCCTCGAAATCGACGAACAGCTCCGAAAATCCCTGAAACACCGAATAGGGGAACGCGGTCAGCCCGTTCTCGCTGCCGTGGCGGGGAAAGCGGCTTTGCATGTACAGCCCGTCGCGTCCGCGGGTGCGACGCTCGACCGCGCGGGAAAACACCCGGTCGATCTTGCCCGGATTGGGTTCGGCAGGTTTCAGCGCGCCGGGCTGGTCGGACAGGAACGCCTGGTACAGCCGGTCGGCTTGTGGCCAGATTTTGCGGGCGACGAAACAGTCGGACCGGCGCAGCAGCTGCAGGTGATCGTCATAGAAGATGTGCGGCCGGCCCTGGTAGTCGAATTTAGACAGGGTCAGCGAACGGCTTTCGATCTGAGTGGAATACAGCCGCGCCAGTGTCTGGAAATAGCTTTCGTCCGGAATCCAGACATGCCGGAAATAGCGATCGTAAATCGGGCGTTTCGGGTCCTGCAGGATCGCCGACAGCGTCTGGCGGGTCAAGCACCACCACTGGCTGCCCATGTGGGGCACCAACCCGTCGGGGATTCGCCGCCGGTAGCCGACTGCGCGTTGCAGCTTTACGAACCGGTCGAACAGCTTGCGGTGCTTGCGCCACGAGAACGGAAACCGCAGCGTGAACCGCTCGGCATCCAGCCCGCCCACGGTCCAGCTGACATCGGCGGTGGTGGCGCTTTCGATGAAGTCCGCGCGCGGCCGGTCAGCCAGATAGTCGATCAGGTCCTGTACCGGGCGCAGCGGCAGGCACGCGCCCGAGGACAGAAAGACGTGACGCACGCCCGGGAAGCGGTCCAGCATCAGTTCCGCGGCCGTCTGGGTGGCCGCGACGATCCCCCAGCCGCCCCAGTGACAGACATGGCGGTCACAGAACACGATCAGCGGATCATCGGCGCAGGCCGACACGAAATCGTCATGCACCTGTCGGGCGACCTTACGATCGACATGGATCACCACAGGGCATCCCGCAGCCGTCCAGTGCCGGGCCACCTGTTCGGCCCGGCCCAGCGCGGTATGGACCAGCATGATGATGCCCAAGCTGCCATTCATGCCCAGTTCCCCTTGGACATCAGGCCCAGAATCTCGAGCTGGCGCCAGTTGATGTATTTCTCGGACCATTTGCACCAGAAGACAGGCCGGTTTTCCAGCTCGGCCAGATAGGCCTTGTATTCCGCCGACCCGCGATAGTGCTGGCCCCGCCGCAGCTCTTCCTGCACCTTGGTTCCCAGGGTGTCGATCAGCTTGGCATGCAGCAAGGCGCCGCTGGCCTTTTCTCCGCCCCATTCGTCATAGACCTGGTTCAGGCCGCGCGGCAGCAAGGCATGGGTCGAACTGACATAGACATATCGCCGGTCCCATCTGACCAGCGGGATCTTGTTCAGGGCCGGGGCCTTTTCCGGCCGGTCCCGGAAGAACATGCGCGCGCGCGGGCCACCCTGGATCCAGAGGTTGCCGTACACGGGGTTTTTGCTGATCACATAGTTGCCCGAGTCGAACCAGGGCGCGATTTCGAACGGGTCCTGACCTTCGTGATACGGGGCCTCCTGGATCGGGCCTTCGGGGTACATGTCCAACAGCATGGTGCCGAAGCTGCGCACCCCGGTGCCGTCCAGCCAGTCGGTCAGCGCGCGCAGCGGGCGCGTGTCGCAGAAGGGATAGACGAAGAACTCATCCGGATCGACGGTCAGGACCCAGTGGCCATGCGCGTATCGGCGCAGCAGGTGGTTGGACCAGTCAACCCCGAATGTGGCCCGGCGATAGCTGGCCGCCGTATGCCAGACCGAGACGTCGGGCTGCTGTGCCAGGTATTCCAGCGTGCCGTCATCGCTGTCATTGTCCACGAACAGAAAGTGGTCGATGCCCAGCTTGCGGTAGTAGGACAGGAACCAGGGCAGGCGGATCTTTTCGTTGCGCACCACGCTCATCAACAGGATGTCGTCCGAGCGGATCTGGCGGGTCTTGTCCTGAACGGGTTTCAGATCGCGGCCGCGGCGGGCGCAACGCAACAGACGGCGCTTGCGCCGCAGTCTCATCCGATAGGAATCCAAAAGGCTCACGCGACTGCCCAACCTTTTTCCTTACGCGAGCATGCCCGGGGCTGGTTGCGGCCAGAGTGGTGCCGGGCAATGACGTTTTATGACATTTTCGCACCTTGCAAGGCAATCTATTTAAATGGCGTTATCCAGACAGGGGTTTTCCGGGTGCGGAGTTCCCCCTTCAACGCCAGCCGCCCGAAGACATCAGCCCCAACGCCTGCAGATGCGCCCAGCCCGCAAAGCGCTCGGAACGGGCGGTCCACAAGTCAGGTCCGGCGATGATGCCATCATAGTATGGCCCGAATTGGTCGGGATCGTGAAAATGCTGGCGCCTGCGCTTTTCCTCCTGCGATTTGGCGACGACCTGCGGCAGGAACTTGGTGTGCAGCAGCACCCCCGAAGGCGCCTCGCCCCCCGGCCCGTGATAGGCATGGTTCAGATGCCGGGGCAGCGCCGAGTGGCAGGAATTCACATAGGCGAACCGGCGGTTCCACTTGACCAAGGGGATCTTGTTCAACGTCGGCGCCCGCTCGGGCCGGTCGGCAAAGAAAACCCGGTCACGCACCCCGCCTTGCACCCACAAATTGCCCAGCGGCTGTTGCCGCCGCACGCGATAGGGGCCGGGGTCGAACCAGGGCAGGGTCTCGGTCGGGTCGGTATCGGGGTCGTGCGTCTGGCTGCCCAGCGGTCCCTTGGGATAAAGGTCGAGCATCAGCGCGCCGAAAGCCAGCTGCCCGTTTCCGTCCAGCCATCGGGTCAGGTCATGCAGGGTGCGGCTGTCGTGATGGGCATAGATCAGCAGTTCGTCGGCATCCACCATCAGGGTCCAGTGGCCATGGCCATAGCGCATCTGCAACCAGGTCAGCCAGTCCAGCCCGAACCGCGCCTCGCGATAGCTGGCCCCGGTCTGCCACAGCGAAACGTCCGGCTGGTTGAGCAGGTAGGTGACCGAGCCGTCATTGCTGCCGTTGTCGACCATCAGGAAATGATCGACCCCCAGCCGGCGATAGTGGCGCAGGAACCAAGGAAGGCGCTCCATCTCGTTGCGTAGGGTGGTAAAGGCCAGAATGTCGGTGGGCGCGATCAGCCGGGTCTTGTCCGAAACCGGCGTCAGCGCGTGGCGGCTGCGGAAGGACCGCCACAACAGGCGCTTGCGTTTCAGGCGCAGGCGGTATCTGCGAATCCAGCCCGGGGCGTTTTCGTCATGATGGTGCGCGGCGCCCATGGCACGATCACTTTTCGTAATGGCCATTCTGATGCCAGCGCCAGGCATCGGCGATCATCACTTCCAGCCGCGACCGTTTGGGCCGCCAGCCCAGTTCGGCCTCGGCCCGGGTCGAGCCTGAAACCAGCTTGGTGCAGTCGCCCGCCCGGCGCGGACCGACATTGAAGGGCACCTCGCGGTTGGTCACGCTGTGCGACTGCGCGATCACCTCTTTTACTGAAAACCCGGTGCCGGTGCCCAGATTGAACACTCGGCTGCCCTTGCTCTGTTCCAGCCAGCGCAGGCCCAGTACATGCGCATCCACAAGGTCGCAGACATGGACATAGTCGCGGATGCAGGTGCCGTCGGGCGTGTCGTAATCTGTGCCGTAGACGGTCAGCGCGTCGCGCTTGCCGTCGATCGCGTCCAACAGCAGCGGAACCAGATGGGTCTCGGGGCGGTGGAACTCGCCCACGTCGCCGTCAGGGTCGGCACCAGCCACGTTGAAATAGCGAAAGATCACGTGGTTCAGCCCGTGCGCCTGTTCGAAATCGCGCAGGATATCCTCAATCGCACGTTTCGAGGAGCCATAGGCGTTCAGCGGGTGTTGCGGCGTGGTTTCGTCCAGCACCACGTTGTCCTGGTCGCCATAGGTTGCGCAGGTGGACGAGAAAACGAAATCCAGGCAACCGGCGGCCACGGCCGCCTCGATCAGGTTCAGTGATCCGGTTACGTTGTTGCGCCAGTACCGGCCCGGCTCGCTCATGGCTTCGCCGACTTGGCTGAGCGCGGCGAAATGCATCACCGCCGCCGGTTGGTACTTGGCAAAGACCTGATCCAGCCGCGCGCGGTCCAGCAGATCGCCCTGTTCGAACGGGCCGAATTTCACCGCATCCTGCCAGCCGGTGACAAGGTTGTCATAGGTCACGGGCACATAGCCCGCCTGCGCCAGCGCCTTGCAGGCATGAGATCCGATATATCCGGCACCGCCGGTCACGAGTATGTTTGTCATCCGTGGTCCTGCCGAATGTCTGCCGCTCATGGGCAAATTGCTGCGCTGCCCGCGCGGAACGGGGAATCTGCGCCTATTCCAACCCCATCGCGGCCATCATACTTTCGATTTTGGCCACGTCCTGCGGATTGTTCAACTCCCAGAACTGGCGGCCTTTTGCCTCGACCTCGACACACAGAACCTTGCGTCCGTTTTCCATGAACCGCAGCTGTTCCAGCCCCTCGAGCCGTTCCAGCGGCCCGACCGGCCAACCCGGATAGGCGGCCAGCGCGTCGGGGCGGTAGGCATAGACGCCCACATGATGGAACACCGGCGTCGGATCCGACCCGGCATAGGTGTCGGCGGTGAAGGGGATCACTTCCTTCGAGAAATAGAGCGCGCTGTGATCGGTCGCGAAGACGGCCGTGGTGCCGCCCACCCGGCCGTGCCTGCGGTCGTTCAGCAGCCCGTTCAGCGCCTCGCCGTCGCACCGCAGCACCGGCGTGGCCACGCCGGCCTCAGGCGCAGCGCGCAGGCCATTGACCAAATCCTCGATGAACCAATGCGGGGTCAGGGGGGCGTCGCCTTGCAGGTTGACCACGATCTCGTATCCGCCGCCCAGCCTGTCATGCGCCTCGGCGCAGCGTTCGGTGCCGTTGGCGCAGCTTTCTGAGGTCATCACCACCTCGGCGCCAAAGCCCTCGGCCGCAGCGCGGATGCGGTCGTCATCGGTGGCCACCACCACCCTGTCGACGCCCGAGACCGACATGGCCGCGCGCCAGGACCGCTCGATAAGGGTCATAGGCTTTCCCGTTGCGCCGGTCAGCGGCACCAGCGGTTTGCCCGGATAGCGGGTCGAGGCATAGCGGGCGGGGATCGCGATCAGAACCGACATCAGGCCTCCTTGAGTTCGACGCCCGGGGCATAGGCAATAAAGAACGGGTTGGCATAACCCTCCTTGCCGTAGGTCAGCGGCGTGTGGTCGTCGAAACGCACCACATGGCCCCCGGCTCCGGCCAGCACCGCGTGGCCTGCGGCGGTGTCCCACTCCATGGTTCGCCCGACACGCGGGTAGAGGTCGGCCTCGCCCGTGGCCACCAGGCAGAATTTCAGCGACGAGCCCGCCGACTTGCTGTCTTTGACCTGGTATTTGTTGATGTAGTCATCCGTGGCCTGATCGCGATGCGATTTCGAGGCCACCACCAAAAGCGCCGAATTGTCCGGATCAGAGACTGAAATCGGCGTGACCTCACCTGGTTTGTCCTTGTCCAAGGCGTCGGTCTCCTCGACCGAGCGGCCATCGGCCAGGGTATAGAACATGCGCCCGCGGGCCGGGGCATAGACCACGCCGCGGGTGGGCACGCCGTTTTCGACCAGCGCGATGTTCACGGTGAAATCCCCGCGCCGGTTGATGAATTCCTTGGTGCCGTCCAGCGGATCGACGATTAGAAAGGTGTCGCCTTGCTGGCTGTGCGACGCGGCCTGTTCCTCGGTCACCAGCAGGATGTCGGGGAAGGCGGCGCGCAGCCCGGCCGAGATCAGCGCATCGGCGGCTTCGTCAGCTTCGGTCACTGGGCTGGAATCGGATTTGACCTTCACGTCAAAATCATCGGCATCGTAGATCTCCATGATCTTGTCGCCCGCTTCCAGGGCCAGGCGTCTGATCACGGGGATGAGGTCGTCATAGGTCACAAAAATGCTCCGTTTCCATGGTTTGTTGATCCGAAAACCTGACGAACTTATGCTGTGCCGGATACGGAACGGCAAGGAATTCGTGCCAGGCTGTCGGAACAAACCCGGGAAAGAGCGTTCGAGTGTTCTATTACAAGCGCAGCAGCAGTCTGCTTGGCAGCGCCTTCACCACGGCGGAACTGGTGTTCCACGCCGTCGTGCGCAACATCCGCTCGCAGCACAGCAACGCCGTTCTGGCCATCGTGATGAACATCCTGCAGGTCGTGCTGCTGGCCAGCGTATTCTACCTGATCATGTCTTTCATGGGTGCCCGGGTGGCCAAGATCCGCGGCGAGTTCATCCTGTACCTGCTGTCGGGCATTTTCCTGTTCATGACCCATATCAAGGCGGTGGGCGCGATCGCCTCGTTGGGGGGCACCAACAACCCGATGATGCTGCATTCGCCGATGAACATGATGGTGCTGCTGCTGGCGGCGGCTTTCGGCGCGCTGTATACGCAGATCGTGTCGATCCTGGTGATCCTGTTCGTCTACAGCGTGGCGGTTACCCCGATCGAGATGCAGGACCCCGGCGGCGCCTTCGCGATGTTGGTGCTGGCTTGGTACACGGGCTGTTCCGTGGGGCTGGTGTTCATGGCGCTCAAGCCGTGGCTGCCGACGGTGTCCCTGATGCTCAGCAACGTCTATCGGCGGTTGAACATGGTGTTTTCCGGCAAGATGTTCGTCGCCAACGCGTTGGGCGGCTATTTGCTGGCGATGTTTGCCTGGAACCCGCTGTTCCACGCGATCGATCAGTGCCGCGGGTTCATCTTTCGCAACTATTTCCCGCGCAACACCAGCTGGGAATATGCGCTTTGGGTCGGCATCGCGCTGATGATGATCGGCCTGCTGGGTGAATTCTATACACGCAAGCACATCTCGAAAAGCTGGGACGCCCGGCGCTAGGTCGCCACGCGCAGGGTCAGGTTGATGCGGCCACCCCGGGGCAGCAGGCGCGACGACCCGAACCGGATCCGGTCGATTCCGTGATAGGCCAGCCGTGCGGGGCCGCCCATGACCACCACGTCGCCCGAGTTCAGCCACACGGATTCGGTTTTTCCGCCGCGGGTGGTGTTGCCGATGCGGAACAGAGCGTCATCCCCCAATGAGATTGACACGACCGGCCACGAGAAATCGGCCTCGTCCCTGTCCTGGTGCAGGCCCATGCGGGCGCCTTCGCCGTAATAGTTGATCAGGCAGCAGTCCGGGTCGCGGTCCAGCGCGGTCACCTCGCGCCAGATGGTCAGGATCGGCTGCGGGATGTCCGGCCAGGGCATGCCTTTGGGGTGCGCGCCCTGGTAGCGGTATCCGCGGCCGTCCGACACCCAGCCCAACGGCCCGGCCGAGGTCATGCGCACCGACATTTTGCGCCCCGAGGCCGTGCTGGGATGAAACAGCGGCGCGGCTTTCAGAACCGGTCGCAAGGCGTCGACCAGCTGTTGCTGGGCGGCGCCGTCCAGATGACCTTTTCTGATGTCGAATCCGCGTAAATTCAGGCGCGTCACGGCAGAAACCTCATTCCTTTCGAAATCCTTGCCAAAAAAGGCCCAAGATTCCCGAAAACCTGCATTTCACAGTGCTTGCAGGCCTTGGGCCTCGCCCTTATATACGCCGGGACGCGCGAGGGTGTAGAGCCACCGCGCCCAACAGATCGGGGCTGGGATGCCATAACGGGTTCTGGCCTCGGGACATCGCCTTGAAAAGAAAGGGATCGAAATAATGGGAAAAGTAATCGGGATTGACCTCGGGACCACCAACTCGTGTGTGGCCATCATGGACGGCTCGCAGCCGAAGGTCATCGAAAACGCAGAAGGGGCGCGGACCACGCCCTCGATCGTCGCCTTCACCGAGAATGAGCGACTGGTCGGACAGCCGGCAAAACGCCAGGCGGTCACCAACCCTGAAAACACGATTTTCGGCGTCAAGCGCCTGATCGGCCGCCGGGTCGACGACCCCGAGGTCGAAAAAGACAAGAAAATGGTGCCCTATCGCATCATCGACGGCGGCAACGGCGACGCATGGGTCGAAGCCCGCGGCGAAAAGTACTCCCCAAGCCAGATTTCGGCTTTCATCCTGGGCAAGATGAAGGAAACTGCTGAAAGCTACTTGGGTGAGGAAGTCACGCAGGCCGTCATCACCGTTCCGGCCTATTTCAACGACGCCCAGCGTCAGGCCACCAAGGATGCCGGCAAGATCGCCGGCCTGGAAGTGCTGCGGATCATCAACGAGCCTACCGCCGCCGCGCTGGCCTATGGCCTGGACAAGAAAGACAGCCAGACCATCGCGGTCTATGACCTTGGCGGTGGTACTTTCGACGTGACCATCCTGGAAATCGACGACGGCCTGTTCGAGGTCAAGTCGACCAACGGTGACACCTTCCTGGGTGGTGAAGACTTTGACATGCGCATCGTCAACTACCTGGCCGAAGAGTTCAAAAAGGAACACGGCGTCGACCTGAGCCAGGACAAGATGGCGCTGCAGCGTCTGAAGGAAGCCGCAGAAAAGGCCAAGATCGAGCTCAGCTCGACCACCCAGACCGAGATCAACCAGCCGTTCATCTCGATGGGTTCGAACGGCCAGCCGCTGCACATGGTCATGAAACTGACCCGTGCCAAGCTGGAATCGCTGGTCGGTGACCTGATCAAGAAATCGCTCAAGCCGTGCCAGGCCGCTCTGAAAGACGCCGGCATCTCGGCCAGCGACGTGGACGAGGTGGTTCTGGTCGGTGGTATGACCCGGATGCCGAAGGTCATCGAAGAGGTGACCAAGTTCTTCGGCAAAGAGCCCCACAAGGGCGTGAACCCTGATGAAGTCGTGGCCATGGGTGCTGCTATCCAAGCCGGCGTTCTGCAAGGCGACGTCAAGGACGTGGTCCTGCTGGATGTGACCCCGCTGTCGCTGGGCATCGAAACCCTGGGCGGCGTGTTCACCCGTCTGATCGACCGCAACACCACGATCCCGACCAAGAAGTCTCAGGTATTCTCGACCGCCGAGGACAACCAGAACGCGGTGACCATCCGGGTGTTCCAGGGTGAACGCGAAATGGCGGCCGACAACAAGCTGCTGGGTCAGTTCAACCTTGAAGACATCCCGCCGGCTCCGCGCGGCATGCCTCAGATCGAGGTGACTTTCGACATCGACGCCAACGGCATCGTTTCGGTTTCGGCCAAGGACAAGGGCACCGGCAAAGAGCAGAAGATCACCATCCAGGCTTCGGGCGGTCTGTCGGAAGACGACATCGAACGGATGGTCAAGGATGCTGAAGAGAACGCCGAGGCCGACCGCAAGCGCAAGGAGCTGGTCGAGGCCAAGAACCAAGCCGAAAGCCTGATCCATGCGACCGAGAAATCGATCGAGGAGCATGGCGACAAGGTCGATCCGTCGACCATCGAGGCGATCGAACTGGCCGTGGCCGCGCTTAAGGACGAATTGGAATCGGACAATGCCGACAAGATCAAGTCGGGCATCCAGAACGTGACCGAAGCGTCCATGAAGCTGGGCGAGGCGATCTACAAGGCGCAGTCTGAAGAGGCCAGCGAAGAACCGACCGCCGCCGATGCGGGCCCCGGCGATGACGACATCGTCGATGCCGAGTTCGAAGATCTGGACGATGACAAGCGCACCTAACGGCTAACCGGGCCAGTTCGGGCCGGTCCGGATACCGGGCCGGCCCGTTTTACGTTGAGGCAGAAGGAAACACCGATGTCAAAACGCTGCTATTACGAAGTGCTCGGCGTATCCAAGGGCGCTTCGGCGGAAGAGATCAAGAAGGCCTTTCGCCGAAAGGCGAAGGAGCTGCATCCCGACCGCAACAAGGACAACCCAGAGGCCGAGGCACTGTTCAAAGAGGCCAACGAGGCCTATGACATCCTGCGCGATGCCGACAAGAAAGCCGCTTATGACCGGTTCGGTCACGCGGCCTTTGAGAACGGCACCGGCGGTGCGCGCCCGGGTGGCGGTTTTGGCTCGGGCGATTTTTCCAGCGCCTTTTCCGACGTGTTCGACGATCTGTTCGGCGATTTCATGGGCGGCCGGCAGGGCGGTGGGCGCCGGGCCGCGCGGGGGTCCGACCTGCGCTACAATCTGCGCGTGACCTTGGAAGAGGCCTACTCGGGGCTGCAGAAAACCATCAACGTGCCGACCGCCGTGGCCTGTTCGTCCTGCGAAGGCACCGGCGCCGAAGGCGGGGTCGAACCCACCACCTGCCCGACCTGTTCGGGCATGGGTAAGGTGCGCGCGCAACAGGGCTTTTTCACCGTCGAGCGCAGTTGCCCGACCTGTGCGGGCCTGGGCCAGATCATCAAGAACCCCTGCAAATCCTGCCACGGCTCGGGTCGGGTCGAGAAGGAACGCGCGCTGTCGGTCAACATTCCGGCAGGTGTCGAAACCGGAACCCGCATCCGCCTGGCGGGCGAAGGCGAAGCCGGCATGCGCGGCGGTCCTCCGGGCGACCTCTACATCTTTGTCGAGGTGACGCCGCACAAGCTTTTCGAGCGGGATGGCATGAACCTGTATTGCCGGGTCCCGGTCAGCATGGCCAAGGCGGCGCTGGGCGGCTCGATCGAAGTGCCCACCATCGACGGTGGCCGCGGCCGGGTGCAGATTCCGGCCGGCAGCCAGTCGGGCCGGCAGATGCGTCTGCGCGGCAAGGGCATGCCTGCGCTGAGGGGCGGCGGTGTCGGGGACATGTTCATCGAACTGGCGGTCGAGACCCCGGTCAACCTGACCGCGCGGCAGAAAGAACTGCTGAAGGAGTTTGACGAGCTGGGCGAAGACAACCACCCGGAATCCAAGAGCTTCTTCTCATCCGTCAAATCCTTCTGGGAGCGGATGCAAAGCTGATCCCAGTGTTTCAGACAGCCAAGGGCCGGCGAAACATCGCCGGCCTTTTTCGTTCTGAGTCCAGTTTGGTCCGAAACTGCGCGGAATTGGCCCTTGATTCCTCGCCCCAGCCTTGAGAATGTTCGCCCAACCGTTGGGGTGCCCCGAACCCGGGGCTGAGAGGCGCGCGAGCCAACCCATCGAACCTGATCCGGGCAATACCGGCGGAGGGAACGGTCTAAAACACTCAGACGTTTTCCATGCCCGCGTTGCCCAAGATGAATGGAGCAACGAGATGGCGCATATCGCTTTGACCATCGCGGGATCCGACAGCGGCGGAGGGGCCGGCATTCAGGCCGACCTCAAGGCGATGTCGGCGCTGGGTGTGTTCGGTGCCAGTGTCATCACCGCCGTCACCGCCCAGAACACGCAGGCGGTCACCGCCGTACATGGCATCCCGCTGGACATGATCGCCGCGCAGATCGATGCGGTTCTGTCCGATCTGGACGTGCGCGCGGTCAAGATCGGCATGTTGGCCACGCCCGAGATCATCCAGACCGTCGCCGACGGCCTTTCCGGCTTTGCCGGGCCCATCGTGCTGGACCCTGTGATGATCGCCAAATCGGGCGATGCGCTGCTGGCGCGCGAGGCGGTGCAGACATTGCGCGAAGTGCTGCTGCCCCGCGCCACCGTCCTGACCCCGAACCTGCCCGAGGCGGCCTGCCTGCTGGATCAGATGGTTGCGGAGACCACAGACGAAATGACCGCGCAAGGCCATGCCCTGTGCGATCTGGGTGCGGGCGCGGTTCTGATGAAGGGCGGGCATGGCAAGGGCGATGTCTGCCGGGATCTGCTGGTATCTCAGGATGGGGTCGTCGCTCAGTTCGAGGCCCCGCGGGTGAACACGAAGAACACGCATGGCACGGGTTGCACCCTGTCTTCGTCCATCGCGGCGGGATTGGCCAAGGGGCTGGGGCTGGCGGATGCCGCTGCACAGGCACATTCCTATCTTCAGGGCGCAATTGCGGCGGCGGACGGTCTTGCAGTCGGGCACGGGCATGGCCCCGTTCACCATTTCTATCGGGTCTGGGAGGCGTGACGGTCTGGTCCGTCATAGGTGCCGGGGTGGCCGGGCTGGCCGTGGCCTCGGAACTGGTCGCGCGGGGTGCGCAGGTACGGGTGTTTGACCCCGGCGGGCCTCCCGGTCCGCATGGCTGTTCGTGGTGGGCCGGTGGCATGTTGGCGCCCTGGTGCGAATATGAAAATGCCGAGGAACCCGTGCTGCGACTGGGGCAACAGGCCATCGACTGGTGGGCAGCCCGCACTCCGGTCACGCGGCAAGGAACGCTGGTTGTGGCCAACATGCGAGACCTGCCCGACCTGCGCCGATTTGCCCGCCGGACTGAGGGGTTCACGCTGGTCGATCAAGCGAAAATTGCTGAATTAGAGCCTGATTTGCACGGTTTTTCCCAAGGCCTGTTCTTCGCAGATGAGGCCCATCTGGACCCTCGCCGCGCGCTGCAGGACCTGTATCGCGGCCTTCAGGATAAGGGCGTCGCATTCCATCGCAAGCTGGCTCCGTCGCGGCTGGACAACGCCATCGACTGCCGTGGCCTGCACGCGCGCGACATCCTTCACGACCTGCGCGGCGTGAAGGGGGAAATGCTGGTGATCCGCTGCCCCGACGTGACGCTGACCCGTCCCGTGCGGCTTCTACATCCTCGGATGCCGCTCTATGTCGTGCCGCGGGGCGAGGGCGTCTACATGCTGGGCGCCACGATGATCGAATCCGAGGACAGCAGCCGGATCACTGCGCGCTCGATGCTGGAACTGCTCAGCGCGGCCTATGCGCTGAACCCGGCCTTCGGCGAGGCCGAGGTGCTGGAAATCGGGGTCGATCTGCGCCCGGCCTTTCCCGACAACCTGCCGCGCATCCGCCGGCTGGGGCGGACGATCTATGCCAATGGCCTCTATCGCCATGGCTACCTGCTGGCCCCGGCCTTGGCCCGGGGCGTGGCCGATCTGGCGCTCGAGAACACACATTCGGAGATGGTCGATGAAGATCGTGCTTAATGGCGAACCGCGCGAGGTGCGCGCCGAAACCCTTGGTGAATTGCTGGCGGAATGCGGGTTTTCCGGCCGAGTCGCCACTGCGGTGAACGAGGAATTTGTGCCCTCGGGCCTGCGCATCGCCCACAAACTGGCCGAGGGCGACCGGGTCGAGGTCGTTGCACCGATGCAAGGGGGCTGAGGATGAAAACGTTTTACGGCACCGAACTGCCCAACCCGCTGATGCTGGGCACCGCGCAATATCCCAGCCCGGCGATCCTGGAACAGGCCTTCCAAGCCAGCGGCGCGGGCGTGGCTACGGTGTCATTGCGGCGCGAGGGCGCGGGCGGGGCGGGTCAGGCGTTCTGGTCGATGATCCGCGATCTGGGCGTGCTGATCCTGCCCAACACCGCCGGCTGTCACACGGTCAAAGAGGCCGTCACCACCGCCCACATGGCGCGCGAGGTGTTCGACACACCGTGGATCAAGCTGGAACTGATCGGCCACACCGACAGCCTGCAGCCCGACGTGTTCCAACTGGTCGAGGCCGCGCGGATCCTGACCGACGAGGGGTTCCAGGTGTTTCCCTACACCACCGAAGACCTGATCGTGGCCGAGCGTCTGCTGGCCGCCGGGTGCCAGGTGCTGATGCCCTGGGGCGCGCCGATCGGGTCGGGGCGGGGTTTGAACAACGAATACGCCCTGCGCGCGATGCGGGCCGAGTTTCCCGACGTGCCGCTGGTGGTGGATGCGGGCATCGGCCTGCCCAGCCACGCCGCCCACGCGATGGAGCTGGGCTATGACGCGGTTCTGCTGAACACCGCCGTTGCCCGCGCGGGCGATCCGGTGGCGATGGCGCAGGCCATGGCGCTGGCGGTGCGGGCCGGGCAATTGGCGCATCAGGCCGACCCGATCGAGCCGCGCGACATGGCCGAACCCTCGACCCCCGTGATCGGAAAGGCCTTTCTGTCATGATGCTCGACCGCTTCTATCCGATCTTCGATCACACCGACTGGCTGCGGCGGATGCTGCCCCTGGGCGTAAAGTTGGTGCAGCTGCGCATCAAGGATCAGCCCGACGCGGTGGTACGCGCGGAGATCGCCACCGCGCAGGCCCTGTGCAGCGACCACGGCGCGGTGCTGGTGGTGAACGACTATTGGCGGGCCGCCATCGACGCGGGCTGCGATTGGATCCACCTGGGGCAGGAGGATCTGGACGACGCCGATTTACCTGCCATCCGCAAGGCCGGGCTGAAACTGGGCGTGTCCACGCATGACGATGACGAGCTTGAACGCGTGTTGTCGATGGACCCGGACTATGTGGCATTGGGGCCGGTCTATCCGACCATCCTTAAAAAGATGAAATGGCACCAACAGGGCCTGCCGCGGGTGACCGAGTGGAAACGGCGCGTGGGTGACATCCCTCTGGTGGGCATCGGCGGTATGAGCGTCGAGCGCGCGCCGGGCGTGTTTCAGGCCGGGGCCGACATCGTCTCGGCCGTGACCGACATCACCCTGAACGCCGACCCCGAAGCGCGGGTGCGCCAGTGGATCGAGGTTACGCGATGAGCCGCTATGCCCGCCAGATGATCCTGCCCGAGGTCGGGGCCGTGGGGCAGAACCGGCTTGCCCGCGCGCGGGTTTTGGTCGTCGGCGCCGGCGGGCTTGCCGCGCCCGTGCTTCCGCTGCTGGTCGGGGTTGGGGTGGGGCATCTGACCATCGTCGATCCCGATACAGTGGACCTGTCGAACCTGCATCGCCAGACGCTGTTTGCCGAGTCCGATTGCGGCCGCCCCAAGGCCGAAGCGGCCGCCGAACGCTGCCGGGCACTGAACAGCGAGATTACCGTTGCAGCGCGAAAACAGACTCTAACGCCTGCAAATGCAGCTGAATTGGTGGCCGAGGCCGATTTGGTTCTGGACTGCGCGGACAGTTACGCGGCCAGCTATACGTTGTCGGATACCTGCCTGGCGCAGGGCAAGCCGCTGATCAGCGCCTCGGTTTTGGGCCTGTCGGGGTATGTCGGCGGGTTCTGCGGCCGTGCGCCCTCCTTGCGCGCGGTTTTTCCCGACGCGCCGGACAGTGGCGCCAGTTGTGCCACCGCGGGCGTTCTAGGCCCGGTCGTAGCGATGATCGGCGCGATGCAGGCGCAGATGGCGCTGGGCGTGATCCTGGGCCTCGAGCCTTCGCCGTTGGGCCAAATGGTGCAGGTGGACGGGCGCAGCTGTATCAGCAGCGGCTTTCGCTTTGACACCGCGCCGGAACCGGACGGCCATTTCCCCTTTGTTGCTCCCTCGCAACTGACCCCGAACGACCTGGTTGTCGATCTGCGCAGCGTCGATGAGGCCCCCCAGCCGATTCACCCCAACGCTCGCCGATTGACGGTCGAAGCGCTGAAAACAGATCCTAACAAAGGAAAATCGCTGGCCCTCTGCTGTGCCACCGGGCTGCGCGCCTGGCGCGCGGCAGAGGAACTCCACCCCCATTGGCCCGGCCGGATCGTTCTGGTCGCCGCCGCAACGTCGTGAAGCAAAAGGAAACGCAGACCATGAAGAAACTGATCGCCGCCCTTGCCTTGCTGGCCGCCGCGCCCGCCTGGGCGCAGGACAAGATGACCATTCTACTGGACTGGTTCGTGAACCCCGACCACGGGCCGATCATCGTGGCGCAGGAAAACGGATATTTCGCCGAACAGGGGCTTGAGGTCGAAATCGTTCCGCCCGCCGATCCGTCCGCCCCGCCGCGCCTTGTGGCCGCCGGTCAGGCCGATTTGGCCGTGTCCTACCAGCCGCAGCTGCACCTGCAGATCCACGAGGGCCTGCCGCTGAAACGGGTCGGGACGCTGGTCGCCACGCCGCTGAACTGCCTTCTGGTGCTCGAGGATGGCCCGATCAACACGCTGGCCGATCTCAAGGGCAAGAAGATCGGCTTTTCGGTTGCCGGTGTCGAAGAGGCGATCCTGACCGCGATGCTGAACGCGCATGGCGTGTCGCTGGACGATATCGAGATGATCAACGTCAACTTCTCGCTGTCGCCGTCGCTGATGACCGGGCAGGTGGACGCCGTGATCGGCGCCTTCCGCAATTTCGAACTGAACCAGATGGATATCGAAGGCGTTCCGGGCCGCTGCTTCTACATCGAGGAAGAAGGCGTGCCGCCCTATGACGAGCTGATCTATGTGGCCAACCCCGAAACGATGGACAAGGACATGATCGCCCGTTTCCTGGCCGCGACCGAGAAGGCCACGCAGTTCATCGTGAACAATCCGGAAAAAAGCTGGGAGATCTTCGCCGCCACCTCGCCCGAGTTGCAGGACGAGCTGAACGCCCGCGCCTGGGTCGATACCCTGCCGCGTTTCGCACTGCGCCCGGCGGGATTCGATGCCGGCCGCTATGCCCGGTTCGAGGCCTTTCTGAAAGAGTCCGGCATGATCGACAGTATCAACCCGGTCAGCGACATCACCATCGACGTGACCGCGCAATGAGCGAGTACGGCAAAGCCTTCGCACTGATGCGCGACGCGGCGCACGGGCCGTGGCGGGACTATACCCGCCACGCCTTTGTCGAGGGACTGAAGGACGGCACCCTGCCGCGCGCGGCGTTCCTGCATTACCTGCGGCAGGATTACGTGTTCCTGATCCACTTCTCGCGCGCCTGGGCGCTGGCGGTGGTGAAATCGGAAACCCATGCCGAGATGCTGGCCGCGTCGCGCACGGTGAACAGTCTGATCAGCGAAGAGATGAAGTTGCATATCGGCATTTGCGAGGCCGAGGGCATCGGCCAGGACGAGTTGTTCGCCACGCCCGAACGCCCCGAGAACCTGGCCTATACCCGCTATGTGCTCGAGGCCGGCTACAGCGGTGATCTGCTGGACCTGTTGGCGGCGCTGGCGCCCTGCGTGATGGGATACGGGGAAATCGGCACCCGGCTGGCGGCCGAGGCCACCTCGGACACCTATCGCGATTGGATCGACGCCTATTCCAGCAGTGAATATCAGGAAGCCTGCCGGGCCGTGGGTGAGTTGCTGGATTCGGCTCTGACACGACGGCTTGGGGCGGATTTCCGTACCACACCGCGTTGGGATCGCCTGTGCCAGACCTTCCGCACCGCGACCGAGCTCGAAGTGAATTTCTGGCAGATGGGTCTGACCCCATGACCCCGCCCCCCGATCTGATCCTCAGCGGACAGGCCAGCATCGACGGCGCGCCGCTGTTCGCGCCGCTGACCCTGTCGCTGAAGGCGGGGCAGTGGACCTGTCTGCTGGGCGGATCGGGGGTCGGCAAGACCACGGTTCTGCGCCTGATCGCCGGGTTGGCGACGGGGGCCGAGTTCACCGGCGAGATCCGCGCCAGCGACGGGCTGCCGGTGGCCGAGCGCGTCGCCTACATGGCGCAGGACGATCTGCTGCTGCCTTGGGCCACGGTCGCGCAGAACGTGGCGCTGGGTGCCCGGTTGCGCGGCGAACGGATCGACGAGGACCGCCGCGCCCGGCTGATCGAACGGATGGGGTTGCGGGATCACATGACCAAGAAGCCCTCGGAACTGTCCGGCGGGCAGAGTCAGCGCGTGGCGCTGGCCCGCACCCTGATGGAGGACAAGCCAATCATCCTGTTGGACGAGCCGTTCTCGGCGCTGGATGCGCGCACCCGCGCTGACATGCAGGACCTGGCCGCCGAAGCGTTGCAGGGACGCACCGTCCTGCTGGTCACCCACGACCCGGCCGAGGCCGCGCGTCTGGGTCAGTCGATCATGGTGATGACGCGCAGTGGCCTGACCCCGTGTCAGCCGCCCCATGCGCCGGTGCCGCGCAAGGTGGACGATCTCGAGACGCTTGAAACGCAGGGGGCGCTGCTGAAGCTGCTGCGGGAGGAGGTGGCATGAAGACGCTCTCGGCCCTTGCCGCGACGCTGTTTGCGCTGGCCCTCTGGCAGGCGATCGTCACCCTGACCGGCCTGCCGAAATTCATCCTGCCTGGCCCGGCATTGGTGGCCGAGACCTGGTGGCAGAACCGCTGGCTGATCGCCGAGCACACCTGGATCACCGCCATCGAGGTGCTGATCGGCCTGGCCTTTGGAACGGTGCTGGGTGTCATAACGGCGCTGCAGCTAGCCAATTCCCGCGCCGCGCGGGTGCTGGTGCAGCCGATGCTTGTGTTCACCCAGGCACTGCCGGTCTTTGCGCTGGCGCCATTGCTGACCCTGTGGCTGGGCTATGGGCTGTGGTCCAAGGTCGCGATGGCCGTGCTGATCATCTATTTCCCCATCACCGCGTCGTTTTTCGACGGGCTGATGCGCACGCCGCCCGGTTATCTGGACCTGGCCCGCACCATGCAGGCCAGCTCACGCAGCGTGTTGTGGCATATCCGCATCCCGGCAGCGCTGCCCTCGCTGGCCTCGGGGATGCGGCTGGCGGCGGTCTATGCGCCGATCGGGGCCGTGATCGGCGAATGGGTCGGCTCGTCTCAGGGGTTGGGATACCTGATGCTGCTGGCCAATGGCCGCGCCAAGACCGACCTGATGTTCGCCGCGATGCTGACGCTGGGGGTGTTCTCGATCCTGCTGCATCTGGTTGTGCGCCGCGCCACAGCCCGCATGGCCGGTGAGGCGCGTTAACCATTCGGAAACCGATTCTGCGGCAATCATGGGCGCATGACCAAGGACGCCTTTGCCGAAGCCCCATCGCTGTTCGAAAGTGACGAAGCGCCGGTCACGCCGCTGCCCACGGGTCGTCTGCCCTCGTATATCAAGGACCACCGCAAGCGCCTGCGCGAACGGTTCATGTCGGGTGGCGCGGGGGCGATGCCGGATTACGAGCTGCTGGAACTGGTCCTGTTCCGCTCGATCCCCCGGCAGGACGTGAAGCCGCTGGCGCGGCGGCTGCTGGATACGTTCGGCGATTTCAACCGGGTGCTGACCGCCCCGGTCGAGCGTCTGCGCCAGATCAAGGGCGTGGGCGATACCGTCATCACCGACCTCAAGATCCTCGAGGCCTGCGCCCATCGCATGGCCCGCGCCCGGGTGATGCAGCGGCATGTGATCTCCAGCTGGGACGCGTTGCTGGATTATTGCCACACCACCATGGCCCATCGCGAGATCGAGCAGTTCCGCGTGTTCTACTTGGACCGCAAGAACGTGCTGATCGCGGATGAGGAGCAGGCCAAGGGCACCGTCGATCACGTACCCGTCTACCCGCGCGAGGTCGCCAAACGCGCGCTGGAGCTGAACGCCTCGGCGCTGATCTTGGTGCACAACCACCCGTCGGGCGACCCGACGCCGTCGCAGTCGGATATCGACATGACCAACCGCATCAACGATGCCTGCGCCGCACTTGGGCTGACCTTGCACGACCACCTGATCATCGGGAAATCGACCGAACTGAGCTTCCGCTCAGAAGGTTATCTCTAACCGCTAGCGCACCCAGACTTCGACACGACGGTTGGCCTTGCGGCCCCAGTCGGTGTCGTCGCAGGCCAGGGGCATCGCCTCTCCGAACCCCTCGACCGAGATGTCGACGGAGTCGGGCACCGATGTCTGCACCGCTGCCAGAACCGCGTTGCGCACGGTCTGCGCCCGGCGCAGGGCGATCCGGGCATTGGACTCGGCCGGTCCGTCGCCGTCGCTGAAGCCGACGAAGACCAGCTTGCGCCCGTCATATTGGCCGGCCTCCAGCGCCTGCGCCAATTGCTGGATGTTCGACCGTGACTGTGCGTCCGGCCGCGACGATCCCGGCTCGAACCGGAACGATAGCGACAGGCGCGAGAGGGGGCGCAGGGTTTCGACCATGCGTTGCAGCTCCTGCAGCCCCACTTCGGACCCGCCCGAAGTGATGGCATTGGCCAGCCGGTCCCCCTGCAGCCCGATCTGAACGGCCTCGTGCGATTGGTCGGTGAACCCGGCTTTGCGGATCACCATCTGCGCCTCGGGACCCAGGGCATAGGCCAGAAACTGTCGGGCGATCTTGGGCAGGCGCCGCTGTGGCAAATACAGGAACATCGGCAGGGTCAGGGGGTAGTCCTCGGTCTTGATGGCCGGGCGGGTGGCCCGCATCGCGTGACCGCAGCCTCCCGCCAGCGGCAGGGCGCGCAACCCGCGGACCTGGGCCAAGGTGGCGATTCCGATGGCAAAGGGATCGCGCGCGATGGCCGCGACCAGATCGCTGCCCCGTGCATGGCGGATCGCGGTGTCGGCGGGTTGTGCCTGGGCGGGTTGTAACAGCTGGTCCTGCACGGCCTGCGCCAGGCCTGATCCCGCATCGGGCAGATGCAGGGAAATCGGCGCGTCCGGGCCGCCGAGTTCGGCCCAGTTGGTCACCGCGCCGCTGAACACGCGCGCCAAGTCCGCCGGCGAGATCTGCGTCAACGGATTGTCCTGTGCCACCACCGGCACCAGCGCGTCCAGCGCCACCACCCGCGAGCGGCGCGGCCGGGTCAGGTCGCCAAGACCGGCATCACGGGCCGCAGCGATCTCGGGCGCGCGGATCTCGCGCAGCGCCAAGGCGATATCGGTTTCATCGGCGATCAGATCGGCAAACGCCTGGCCGGTAGGGGTGGCGTGCAGGGTAAATCGGGCCATGGGCGCATCGCGTCCGGCCCGATGCAGGGCCAGTTGAAACCGGTCGGCGCCCAGGTCGGTGCGTATCAGCATCAGCCCTTCTCGTTCGGCAAAGCCTTCGATCAGCGCAGGAAACAGAGTTTCGGCCATCACCGGGGCGCCCGACAGGTGCAGTTCGGTGACGAAATCGGTCAGGTTGGGGCAGGCCGGGCCATCGCAGGTCACCCCCGAGCCGTCCACCGTCAGCTCTCCGAACCGGGTCCCGACGCGGTAGAACTCGCCGTCATATCCCAGAAGGGTGCCCGTGATCTCGACCTGACCGTCATGCGAGGTCAGTGTGATGTCTTGTGCCAGGGCGCCCGATACACCCGTGAACAGCGACACCGCCGTCACCGCCGCGCGAAGAAATGTCATTAATCCCGTTGACCCGCCTGCCGATTAGTTTGCGGCGATTTTCAGGTCTTGGAACAGATTATTCAACACCAGAAAATCCTGCCCGCTGTCGCAGGCGGGTAGAACAAGCGACAATTCGCGAGACCGCAGTTCCTGGTCGCTCAGCAGCTCGAGCGATTGCATGCTCAGCTCCTGCCCGCAGTTCGCGGGGGTGATTTCGGCCTCGACGGTCAGAGCGACTGATCCGTCGGTTCCGTTGCCGTTCTTGGGAATCGAGTAGATTTCGACCTTGCGGCCGCCGCCGGTGCCATAGTGGTCCACCCGGCCTGTGCCTTGCGCTTCCGCGTTCGACCAGACATGCCCGGCTTCGCCATACGACGCACCGAATTCCAGCGCATGCAGCTGCAGCTCGGTGTTGCCCGACCATTGAAGGGCCACACGGTCGAACCCGGCGATCTCGGGCACATGGGTGGTGGCCACCGTGCCCAGCTTGTCATCGAACGAGATCAGGAAAATCGCGTACTCGGCCAGAACGGGGATGGTCAGATCCAGCCGCCCGTCCTGATCGGTCTGTCCGGTGAAGACCATGCCGCTGTGCAGCAGTTCGACTGTCTGGTTCGGATGGCATGGCGCCGTCACGACGACATGGGCGGAAGCCAGTGGCACGGTCGTCGCCCGGGCACGCAGCCCGCAATCGGCCGCGGCGGTCGCGTCGGCGGGGGCAGGGCGCGCGGTGTCCGGGGTTGGGGTGTCGCCGGTGGCCGGAGAGGCGGAGGTCAGGACGATGTCCTCGAGCCCGGCGATCATCGTACTTTCGGCAACAGCAGTCTGGCCCGCAGAGGGGGATGCGGCCGACTGCGCCGCTGGGCCGTACTGCATCAGATACCCGATGGCCAGCGCGCACGCGACCGTACCGCCGGTGGTCACATAGTTTCGAATCACGAACAAGACACCCTCCCCAGTTAAAGGAGCGAGGGAGACTGTCGTTAAAGATCGCGGCCAATCTGTGGCCGCGACGCGGAGTCATTGTGTCGGAAATTGGGCCGGGTCAGACCAGCCGGCCATGGCAATGCTTGAACTTCTTGCCCGATCCGCAGGGACATTGATCGTTGCGCGAGGGATTGCCCCAGGTTGACGGGTCGTCCTCGACGAAGCCGGGGCGCGCATCGCCCGAGGCCTTGGCTTCGGCCACCGCTTCGGCCCGTTCGGCGGCCTTCTGGATCTGGGCCTGCTGCGCCTGCATCTGGGCCAGCATCTCGCGCTGCTCTTCCTCGCTCAGCGGGCGCACACGTGCCAGATGTTGGGTCACCGTCTCGCGCATGCCGTCCAGCATGTTCTCGAACAGCTGGAACGCCTCGGTCTTGTATTCGTTCAGCGGGTCGCGCTGGGCATAGCTGCGGAACCCGATGACCGAGCGCAGATGCTCCAGCGTCAGCAGGTGCTCGCGCCATTTGCTGTCGATGGTCTGCAGCAGCACCTGCTTTTCGATGTTGCGCATGTTCTCGGGGCCGAAGGCGACGGCCTTCTGGGCCATCATCTCGTCGGCGGCCTTGATCAGGCGCTCACGGATGGCTTCATCGTCCACGCCTTCTTCGGCGGCCCAGTCCTGAACCGGGGCATCCATGTTCAGCTTGTCCTTGACCGCCGCGTGCAGCCCCTCGGTATCCCATTGGTCGGCATAGCTCTTGGGCGGCATATACTGGTCGATCAGGTCGTCGATCACCTGCTCGCGCATGTCTGACACGATGTCGGATAGATCGTAGGAGGACATGATCTCGCGGCGCTGGCTGAAGATCACCTTGCGCTGATCGTTCATAACGTCGTCGAACTTGAGGACGTTCTTGCGCATGTCGAAGTTGCGGGCTTCGACCTTGGCCTGCGCGCGCTCCAGCGATTTGTTCACCCAAGGGTGCACGATCGCCTCGCCTTCTTTCATGCCCAGCGTGGTCAGAACCTTGTCCAGCCGTTCCGAGCCGAAGATGCGCATCAGGTCGTCTTCCAGGCTGAGGAAGAACACGGTGCGGCCCGGGTCGCCCTGACGGCCCGAGCGGCCGCGCAGCTGGTTGTCGATGCGGCGGCTTTCATGGCGTTCCGAGGCCAGAACGAACAAACCTCCGGCCTCCAGCACCTTCTGCTTTTCCTCGGCGTGGCGAGATTCTTCCCGGGCACGCAGCTCCGCCGGGTCGGCGTCGGGGTTCTCGGCCAGCGCCTGCATCACGCTCATGTCCACGTTGCCGCCCAGCTGGATGTCGGTGCCGCGGCCGGCCATGTTGGTGGCGATGGTCACCGCGCCCAGACGTCCGGCCTCGGCCACGATCTGGGCCTCCTGCTCGTGCTGGCGGGCGTTCAGGACGTTGTGCTTGATGCCTTCCTTGGTCAGCATCTGGCTGAGCATCTCGGACTTCTCGATCGAGGTCGTGCCAACCAGAACCGGCTGGCCCTTGGCGTTGGCTTTCTTGATCTCTTCGATCATGGCCGCGTATTTCTCGGCCGCGGTGCGATAGACCTGATCATCCTCGTCCACGCGAGCGATCGGCTTGTTGGTCGGAATCTCGACAACGCCCAGGCCATAGATCTCGGCGAATTCCTCGGCCTCGGTCAGGGCGGTGCCGGTCATGCCGGCCAGCTTGTCGTACAGGCGGAAATAGTTCTGGAAGGTCACGCTGGCCAGGGTCACGTTCTCGGGCTGGATCGGCACCCCTTCCTTGGCCTCAATCGCCTGGTGCAGACCTTCGGACAGGCGGCGGCCCGGCATCATGCGCCCGGTGAATTCGTCGATCAGAACCACGTTGCCGTCGCGGACGATGTAGTCCTTGTCGCGCTGGAACAGCTTGTGCGCGCGCAGGCCCTGGTTGACGTGGTGCACCACCGTGGTGCTTTCGGGGTCGTACAGCGACTGGCCCTCGGGCAGCAGGCCGCGGGCCTGCAGCTGTTCTTCCAGGAACTCGTTGCCTTCATCTGTGAACGTCACGCTGCGGGATTTTTCGTCGATCGTATAATGATCTTCCTGCAGCTCGGGGATCAGCGCGTCGATGGCGGTGTACAGATCCGACCGGTCCTGCGACGGCCCCGAGATGATCAGCGGCGTGCGCGCCTCGTCGATCAGGATCGAGTCGACCTCGTCCACGATCGCGAAATTGTGGTACTTCTGGTAGACGTCCGCCAGGTCCGACTTCATGTTGTCGCGCAGATAGTCGAAGCCCAGCTCGTTGTTGGTGGCATAGGTGATGTCGCAGGCATAGGCGGCCTTTTTCTCGGCATCGGGCTGACCCGACCAGATCACACCGGTCGTCATGCCGAGGGCGCCGAACACCTTGCCCATCCATTCGGCGTCGCGCTTGGCCAGGTATTCGTTGACCGTGACCACATGCACGCCCTTGCCGGTCAGTGCGTTCAGATAGGCGGGGAAGGTGGCGACCAGAGTCTTGCCTTCGCCCGTCTTCATCTCGGCGATGTTGCCCTGATGCAGGAAGATACCGCCCAGAAGCTGCACGTCGAAGGCCCGCAGACCCAGAGCCCGTTTTGCGCCCTCGCGGACGTTGGCGAAGGCTTCGGGCAGCAGGTCGTCCAGACTCTCTCCCTCCTTGGCGCGTTTGCGCAACTCGTCGGTCTTGGCCTTCAGATCGTCATCCGAGAGCTTCTCGAACTCCGGCTCCAGCGCGTTGATCTTTTCGACCAGCGGGCGGGTTGCCTTGATCTTGCGGTCGTTCGGTGTTCCGAACACCTTTTTGGCAAGCGTACCGAGTCCCAGCATGTTCACTCCAGCGGATCTTTTCTTGTCTTGGTTGCGACAGGCTTGCCCACCTTGCGCGCAACCCATAGATAGCTGGGAGGAAAGATGGTCCTGTCAAAGGCTTCAAGCGATGTAAGCGGCAGGTTCCAGAGTGTCAACGCCACGCCCTGTCGCGGCCAGAATATAGGATGAATTCATGCCCAAAGGTCTCACTTTTCTGCCATCGCTGGCGCTTGCGGCCATGATGGCCCTGCCGGTTGCCGCCGAAACCGAACCTTCGGCCGACACGGTTGTGGCGCGCGTCAACGGCGACGAGATCACTTTGGGCCATGTCATCGCCACCGCGGCCAGCCTGCCGCCGCAATATCAGCAGCTGGATGACGAGGTGCTGTACCAGTTCATCGTCGAGCAGCTGATACAGCAGCAGCTGCTGAGCCAAGAGCAGGAAGACCTGACCCGCCTGAACGCGCTGATGCTGGAAAACGAGGCGCGCTCGCTGAAGGCGGTGCAGACGGTGAACCAGATCACCGATGCCCAGGTGACCGACGACGCGATCCAGGCCGCCTATGACGCGCAGTTCGCCGAGTTCCAGGGCGAGGACGAGTTCAACGCCAGCCACATCCTTGTTGCGACCGAGGACGAGGCCAAAGAGATCAAAGCGCAACTGGATGACGGCGCCGATTTTGCCGAGCTGGCCAAGGAGAAATCCACCGGTCCGTCCGGTCCCAATGGCGGCGCGCTGGGCTGGTTCGGCAAGGGCCAGATGGTGCCCGAGTTCGAACAGGCCGTGATCGGGCTGGAAAAAGGTCAGGTTTCGGACCCGGTGCAGACCCAGTTCGGATGGCATGTCGTGATTCTGAACGACAAACGCAAATCCGAAGCGCCCGAGCTGGCCGAGGTGCGCGACGAGCTGGCCCAGTCCGTCCGTCAGGAGGCCATTCAGGCCAGGATCGACGAGCTGACCCAGGCGGGCAGCGTCGAGCGCCCCGATGTCGAGGGCCTGACCCCGGACGTGGTCCGTAAGCTGGACCTGGTTCAGGAGTAAACCCCATTGGCCAAGATCACCAAGGTGTCTCCGCTGGCCCCCGCGGCCTTTCCTGATCTGCCGGTTGTCGACGGTGCGCGATTCGCCACGGTCGCCGCCGGGGTGCGGTATCAGGGCCGCACCGACGTGATGCTGGCGGTGCTCGATCCGGGCACCGCGGTGGCGGGGGTATTCACCCGCTCGGCCACCCGTGCGGCGCCGGTGCTGGATTGCCAGGACAAGATCGGCGGGCCCAGCGACGGGGCGGCGGCGATCCTGGTGAACTCGGGCAACGCCAACGCCTTTACCGGGCAGTACGGGCAGGCGTCGGTCGAGCAGATCACCGAAGCCGTGGCGCAGGCGACCGGTGTGGCGCAGAGCCGCGTGTTCACCTCGTCCACAGGGGTGATCGGCGAGCCGCTGCCGCATGACCGGATCGTGGCCCGGCTGGACGAACTGACCGCCGGCCTGCGCGCCGACGCGTTGGAAGAGGCGGCGCGGGCGATCATGACCACCGACACCTTCCCCAAAGGCGCGAGCGCGCAGGTGGAGATTGACGGCAAAACAGTCTCTATTGCGGGGATTGCCAAAGGGTCGGGCATGATCGCGCCCGACATGGCGACGATGCTGGTCTATATCTTCACCGATGCGAAGATCGAGCAACCGGCGCTGCAACGGTTGCTGGCCGAGCAGACCGATCGGACCTTCAACTGCATCACCGTGGACAGCGACACCTCGACCTCGGACAGCCTGCTGCTGTGCGCGACGGGCGCGTCAGGGGTGGAGGCCACCGGCAATGCCGATTTCGCGCGGGCGCTGGAATCGGTGATGCTGGATCTGGCGCATCAGGTGGTGAAGGACGGCGAAGGCGCCACCAAATTCGTCGAGATCCGCGTGACCGGCGCCGCCTCGGACGCCGATGCCAAGGTCCACGGTATGGCCATCGCCAATTCACCGCTGGTCAAGACCGCCATCGCGGGCGAGGATCCGAACTGGGGCCGTGTCGTCATGGCGATCGGCAAATCCGGCGCGGCGGCCGATCGCGACACGCTCAGCATTTCCTTCGGCGATATCCTCGTGGCCGAAAACGGCTGGGTCAGCCCAACCTATCGCGAGGAACACGCCGCCGCTTATATGAAAGGCCAGGAACTGGTGATCGCGGTCGATCTGGGGCTGGGCGCGGGCAAGGCCACTGTCTGGACCTGCGACCTGACGCACGGGTACATCGAGATCAACGCGGACTACCGGTCGTGACATCAGAGCAATTCCAGCAGAAGTGGAGCCCGGTTTTGCGTCCGGGACTGCGACAATGAAAACGGTTCTCGTCTCTGCCGTCGCCTTGATCGACGTGGATGGGCGGGTGCTGCTGGCGCAGCGCCCGGAGGGTAAGTCCATGGCCGGGCTGTGGGAATTTCCCGGCGGCAAGATCGAGCCGGGTGAAACCCCCGAGGCCGCCCTGATCCGCGAATTGCACGAGGAACTGGGCATCGACACCTGGGCCTCGTGCCTGGCGCCGCTGACCTTTGCCAGCCACAGCTATGACGATTTCCACCTGCTGATGCCTCTGTTCGCATGCCGGAAATGGCAGGGCATCCCGCAGTCGAAAGAAGGTCAGGCGCTGAAATGGGTGCGCGCGAACGACCTGCGCAACTATCCGATGCCGGCGGCAGATGTTCCACTGATCCCGATCCTGCGGGATTGGCTGTAACAATTCGTAAGATTCCGGAAAACATCACGAAAAAGTTGACGCTGATCGTCCTCCTTGTCCTTAATCGGGGCAGCGGCGCGCGGGTCTGACCCGGCGACGTCGTTCCGGCCCAAACCGGGGTCGGATGGGGAGGAGAGATAGAATTGGCTCAGACGCAGTCGGGCGCCGAGGGGATGCACTCCCTTCCGGCGCTGCTACACCGCAATGCGACGCAGTTCGGGGATGCCCCGGCCTACCGCGAAAAGGAATTCGGGATCTGGCAGTGCTGGACCTGGGCGGAAACAGCCGCCGAGATTCGTGCGCTGGCGTTGGGGTTCCTGGAGCTTGGCGTTGAAAAGGGCGACCATATCGCCGTGATCGGGCGCAACCGCCCGGCGCATTACTGGTCGATGGTCGCGGCCCAGATGGTGGGCGCGGTGCCGGTGCCGCTGTATCAGGACTCGGTCGCAGAAGAGATGGCCTATGTGCTGGAGCACTGCGGCGCGAAATACGTGGTCTGCGGCGACCAGGAACAGGTCGACAAGGTCATCGAGATCCAGCAGGACCTGCACCAGGTCAAGCACATCCTGTACACAGACAAGCGCGGCATGCGGAAATACGACCACAGCCAGATGAACGCGCTGAGCGACATCATGGCCGAGGGGCGCGCCGGGCATCACCGGTTCGATGCCGAGCTGGACCGCCGCATCGCCGAGATCACCTATGACGACACCTGCGTGATGCTCTATACCTCGGGCACCACGGGCAAGCCCAAGGGCGTGGTTCTGTCGAACCGCAACGTGATCGAAAGCGCAAAGAACTCGGCCGAATTCGACCACCTGACCCAGAACGAGGATATCCTGTCCTATCTGCCGATGGCTTGGGTGGGAGACTTCATCTTCTCGATCGGTCAGGCCTATTGGTGCGGCTTCTGCGTGAACTGCCCCGAAAGCGCCGACACGATGATGACCGACCTGCGCGAGATCGGGCCGACCTATTTCTTCGCGCCGCCGCGGGTGTTCGAGACCCAGTTGACCAACGTGATGATCCGGATGGAGGATGCCAGCCCGATGAAGCAGCGGATGTTCCGCTATTTCATGGATCACGCCAAGAAGGTCGGTGGACGCATCCTGGACGGCAAGCCGGTCAGTTTCATGGACCGTTTGAAATACGCGATCGGCAACGTGCTGGTCTATGGGCCGCTCAAGGATACGCTGGGCTATAGCCGCATTCGCGTGGGATACACCGCGGGCGAGGCGATCGGGCCCGAAATCTTCGAGTTCTACCGCTCGCTGGGGATCAACCTCAAACAGCTTTATGGCCAGACCGAGGCGACGGTGTTCATCACCGTCCAGCCCGACGGCGAGGTTCGGGCCGACACGGTGGGCGTCCCGGCCCCCGATGTCGAGCTTAAGATCGCCGAGAATGGCGAGATCTTCTATCGCTCGCCCGGCGTGTTCGTCGAATATTTCAAGAACCCCGAATCCACCGCCTCGACCAAAGACCCCGAAGGTTGGGTGGCCACGGGCGACGCGGGCTTCATCGAGGAAAGCAGCGGCCACCTGCGGATCATCGACCGCGCCAAGGACGTGGGCAAGATGGCCGATGGCTCGATGTTTGCGCCGAAATATGTCGAGAACAAGCTGAAGTTCTATCCCGACATCCTCGAAGCGGTGCTGTTCGGCAATGGTCGCGACCGTTGCGTGGCGTTCATCAACATAGACCTGACGGCGGTGGGCAATTGGGCCGAGCGCAACAACATCGCCTATGCCTCGTACCAGGAACTGGCGGGCCATACGCGGGTGCTGGAGACGATCCGCAGCCACGTGGAAGAGGTCAACAAGTCGGTTGCCGCCGACGAGATGCTGTCGGGTTGCCAGGTGCACCGGTTCGTGGTGCTGCACAAGGAACTGGACCCCGATGATGGCGAGATCACCCGCACCCGAAAGGTGCGCCGCAAGTTCGTCGAGGACAAATACGCCGACATCATCGCCGCGCTCTATGACGGGTCCGAGACGGTCTCGACCACGACCGAGGTGACCTATGAGGACGGACGCAAGGGATCCATCAGCGCCACGCTGCAGATCGTCGACGTGCCGGTCGCGCCGGTGTCGCATCAGAAGGTGGCCGCGGAATGAGGCCGGTCGCGCGCCGCTCGGCCTGCGGCCATCGCCCCGCCCGCCGTCCCGTTCACCCGCAGTTTGAGGAGTAGACGATGCTGGATGCATCCGACGACGGATATGTCACCGAGGATGGCCGCAAGATTGGCGGCGTGGTGATGGAGATGAAGAACATCACCCTGCGGTTCGGCGGCGTGGTGGCTATCAAGGACATCTCGTTCGACATTCGCCAGGGCGAGATCCGCGCGATCATCGGGCCCAACGGTGCGGGCAAGTCCTCGATGCTGAACGTGATTTCCGGCTTCTACGTCCCGCAGGAGGGCGAGGTCTGGTTCCACGGGGCGAAGCGCCCGCCGATGAAACCCTATGAGGTGGCCCGGCAGGGCATCGCCCGGACCTTTCAGAACATCGCCCTGTTTGAAGGCATGAGCGTTCTGGACAACGTGATGACAGGCCGCCTGAATTTCATGAAGACCAACATCGTGCAGCAGGCGATCTGGCGCGGCAAGGCCGAGGCGGAAGAGGTGGAAAACCGCGAGGCGGTGGAAAAGATCATCGACTTTCTGGAAATCCAGCACATCCGCAAGACACCGGTGGCGCGGCTGCCCTATGGCCTGAAGAAACGCGTCGAGTTGGCCCGCGCACTGGCCGCCGAACCCAAGCTGCTGCTGCTGGACGAGCCGATGGCGGGCATGAACGTCGAGGAAAAAGAGGACATGAGCCGCTTTATCCTGGATGTGAACGACGAATTCGGCACGACCATTGCCCTGATCGAGCATGACATGGGCGTGGTGATGGACTTGAGCGACCGCGTGGTCGTGATGGATTACGGCAAGAAGATCGGGGACGGCACGCCGGACGAGGTGCGCAACAACCAGGAAGTCATCGACGCCTATCTGGGGGTCAGCCATGACTGAGCACCGTACAGAATTGAGGGGAGGCGCAGATGCCTGATCAGTTGATTTTCGCGATGGAGGTCTTTCTGAACGGCCTCATGGCCGGGGTGCTGTATGCGCTGGTCGCGCTGGGCTTTGTTCTGATCTACAAGGCGTCTGGGATCTTCAATTATGCCCAGGGGGTTATGGCCCTGTTTGCGGCGATGACGCTGGTGGGGATCATGAACGGGCAGGTGCCCTTTGCCCATCTGATCAACGCCATTTTCGGCACGCATGTCTATACGTTCGGCTGGACCGTTCCGGCGTTTCTGGCGATCATTCTGACGATGGCGGTAATGGTGTTGCTGGCCTGGGCGGTGCAGCGCTTTGTCATGCGCCACCTGGTCGGGCAGGAGCCGATCATCCTGTTCATGGCCACGATCGGCCTTGCCTATTTCCTGGAAGGCGTGGCCGACCTGATGTGGGGGTCCGAGATCAAGACACTGGACGTGGGTCTGCCGCAGGGCATCAACCTGTGGATCGACGAGACCACCTACAACATCTTCGGCTACGGCTTCTTCATCGACAATCTGGACATCGTGGCGACGGTCATCGCGGCGCTTCTGGTGGCGGCACTGGTTGCGTTCAGCCAGTACACCAAGCAGGGCCGGGCCATGCGGGCCGTGGCCGACGACCACCAGGCCGCACTGTCGGTCGGTATCTCGCTGAACTTCATCTGGATCATGGTCTGGTCGGTGGCCGGGTTCGTGGCGCTGGTCGCGGGCATCATGTGGGGCACCAAGTCGGGCGTGCAGTTCTCGCTGTCGCTGATCGCGCTCAAGGCATTGCCGGTTCTGATGCTGGGTGGGTTCACTTCGATCCCCGGCGCCATCGTCGGCGGGCTGATTATCGGTGTGGGCGAGAAGCTGTTCGAGTTCGCCGTGGGCCCGCTGGTGGGTGGCGCGACCGAGAACTGGTTCGCCTACGTGCTGGCGTTGATCTTCCTGGTGTTCCGGCCGCAGGGCCTGTTCGGCGAGAAGATCATCGAAAGGGTGTAGGCCATGACCAAGCTGATCGCCATCATCAACGTGATCGCGTGGGCGGGGTTCTGGGCCTTTGGGTACATCGCCCTAACCTCGGACGATCTGACCGCCAATCAGCTGACCGTGGCCGCGCTTTTGGCCTTTGCCGGGCTGGTCATGGGCGTTCTGGCTTACATGAAACTGGTGCGCGCCTCGGAGGCGAGCGGATATGCCAAACGGTCCAACCAACTGGACGTCGAAGCCCGCAACCGGGCGCAGGAACAATGGGGAAAGTAAGACATGTTCTATCGTGAGGCAGGAGACTTCAAGACCTCCTACAGGGACGACAACCAGACTTTCCCGATCAAGTTCGACCGGTATCGGTATTATGTGGTGCTGGCGGTGGCGTTCGGGATAATTCCGTTCATCATCAACGACTATTGGGCCAACGCGCTGCTGCTGCCCTTCCTGATCTATGCGATCGCGGCGATCGGGCTGAACATTCTTGTGGGCTATTGCGGGCAGGTTTCCTTGGGCACCGGGGGGTTCATGGCCGTGGGCGCCTATGCCTGCTACAAGCTGATGACCGCCTTTCCCGACGTGTCGATGTTCATCCATGTGATCCTGGCCGGCGGCATCACTGCCATCGTGGGCGTGCTGTTCGGCCTGCCCAGCCTGCGGATCAAGGGGTTCTATCTGGCGGTGGCGACGCTGGCAGCGCAGTTCTTTCTGGTGTGGCTGTTCAACCGGGTGCCATGGTTCTACAACTATTCGGCCTCGGGGCAGATCAACGCGCCGGAACGTGACGTGTTCGGCATCATCATCACCGGCCCCAACGCGCCGGCCTGGGCGACCTATCTGTTCTGCCTGATCTTCCTGACCGCCTGCGCGATCATCGCCCGCAACCTGACCCGCGGCACCACCGGGCGCACCTGGATGGCGATCCGCGACATGGATATCGCAGCGGAAATCATCGGTGTGAACCCGCTGCGCGCCAAGCTCAGCGCCTTTGCCGTCAGCTCGTTCTTCGTGGGCGTGTCGGGGGCGCTGTTCTTCGCCATCTACCTGGGCGCGGTCGAGGTGGGCGAGGCCTTCGGCATCCAGAAATCCTTCCTGGTGCTGTTCATGGTCATCATCGGCGGGCTGGGCTCGATCTTCGGATCCTTTGCCGGCGCGGCCTTCCTGGTCCTGCTGCCAGTGGTGCTCAAGGTCGTGGGAGCGGACATGCTGGGCTGGCCCACCGATATCGTTGCGCATCTGCAGCTGGTGATCGTGGGCGGGCTGATCATCCTGTTCCTTATCCTCGAACCGCACGGTCTGGCGCAGCTGTGGCGCGTCGCGAAGGAGAAATTGAGACTCTGGCCTTTCCCGCACTAGGGACCGGCCCAATCAAGAAAGGGGCGCAAAGCCCGAACCAACATCGGACAAACCAAGGGAGGAGACACCCGATGAACAAGAAACTGGCAACAATGGCGCTGGGTGCGCTGATGGCCGCAGGTCCGGCAATGGCCGACCTCGTGTTCCCGTCGCTCAGCTACCGCACCGGGCCTTACGCCGCGGGCGGCATCCCCTTCGCGGATGGCTACGCGGACTATTTCACTCTGCTCAACGAGCGGGACGGCGGCATCGGTGGTGTTCCGGCCAAGGTCATCGAGTGCGAAACCGGCTACAACACCGAGAAGGGTGTGGAATGCTATGAATCGACCAAGGGCGAAGGTGCGCTGGTGTATCAGCCGCTGTCGACCGGTATCACCTATCAGCTGATCCCGAAAACCACCGCTGACGACATCCCGATGCACACTATGGGATATGGCCGCACCTCGGCCAAGAACGGCAAGGTGTTCAGCCACACGTTCAACTACCCGGCCAACTACTGGGACGGTGCCTCGGGTGCGGTCAACTATCTGCTCGAGGAAAACGGCGGTGATCTGAGCGGCAAGAAGATCGCGCTGGTCTATCACAACTCGGCCTACGGCAAGGAGCCGATCCGCACGCTGGAAGAGCTGTCCAAGAAGCATGGCTTCGAGCTGGTGGCCCTGCCGGTCGACCACCCCGGCCAGGAGCAGAAATCGCAGTGGCTGCAGATCCGCCGCGATCGTCCCGATTATGTCCTGATGTGGGGCTGGGGCGTGATGAACCAGGTGGCCATCCAGGAAGCCGCGAACATCCGGTTCCCGATGGAGAACTTCATCGGCATCTGGTGGTCGGGCGCTGAACATGACGTGATGCCCGCCGGTGCGGCCGCGAATGGCTACAAGGCGCTGACCTTCCACAACGTCGGCTCGGACTATCCGCTGTATGACGACCTGCAGAAATACGTCATCGACGCTGGCAAGGCCGCTGGCGCCGGCGATCAGGTCGGTACGGTCCTGTACAACCGCGGTCTCTATGCTGCGATGCTGGCCGCCGAAGCCGCCAAGAAGGCACAGGAAATCTCGGGCAAGGCCGACATCACCGGTGCCGACATGCGGGCCGGTATGGAAGCGCTTGAGATGACCGAAGAAAAGATGGCCGAACTGGGACTGCCGAATTTCGGCCCGACCTTCACCGTGAGCTGTGAAAACCACGGCGGCAACGGAATGGTGGGTGTGACCCAGTGGGATGCGGACACCAAGACTTGGTCGCTGATCTCGGACTTCAAGCCGACCGATGGCGACGTGATCGGTGCGCTGATCGAGGAAGACTCGGCCGCTTATGCCGCCGAGAACAACATCGAATCGCGCTGCAACTGAGCGGCACGAACACCGGGGCGGCGGCTGACCGCCGCCCCGAACCGGACAAGCCCCGAACGGGGCAGGCATGAGGACACGCGCTGATGCTGGATGCGGCACAAACCACTGACGTGCAGGCGGAAACCCTGCTTGAGGTCAACAATATCGAGGTGATCTACAACCACGTGATCCTCGTGCTGAAGGGCGTCAGCCTGACCGTGCCCAAGGGCGGGATCACCGCGCTTCTGGGCGGCAACGGGGCCGGCAAGACGACGACGCTCAAGGCGGTGTCGAACCTGCTGAAATCCGAGCGTGGTGAGGTGACCAAAGGCTCGATCAAGTATCGCGGCCAGAACGTGCACGAGCGCGACCCGGCCGATCTGGTGCAGAAGGGCGTCATCCAGGTGATGGAAGGCCGCCACTGTTTCGAACACCTGACTGTCGAGGAAAACCTGCTGACCGGGGCCTATACCCGCAAGGACGGCAAGGCCGCCATCCAGCAGGACCTCGAGATGGTCTACAACTATTTCCCCCGCCTGAAAGAGCGGCGCCGCAGCCAGGCGGGCTATACCTCGGGCGGGGAACAACAGATGGTGGCCATGGGCCGCGCGCTGATGTCCCGCCCGGAAACCATCCTGCTGGACGAGCCCTCGATGGGCCTTGCGCCGCAGCTGGTCGAGGAGATCTTCACCATCGTGAAGGACCTGAACGAACAGGAAGGCGTGTCCTTCCTGCTGGCCGAGCAGAACACCAACGTGGCGCTGCGCTTTGCCCATTACGGATACATCCTTGAATCGGGACGCGTGGTGATGGACGGCCCCGCCGCCGAGCTGCGCGAGAACCCGGACGTCAAGGAATTCTACCTCGGCATGTCCGACGAAGGCCGCAAGAGCTTCCGCGACGTGCGGTCCTATCGTCGCCGCAAAAGGTGGCTGTGAGCGGATGGAGGATCTGGCGATGACATTCTACGATGCTCTGGAAACCCGTTCGGCCGACCAGCGCGCCGCCGAGCAATCGGCCGGTCTGCGCGAACAGTTGGCGCGGGCGAAATCCGCGCCCGGTTTCGCGGCCCATTTCGCCGATGTCGATCTGGATGCGATCCAGACCATCGCCGATCTGCCCAGGCTGCCGGTTCTGCGCAAGTCCGACCTGACCAAGGCGCAGGGTCAGCACCCGCCCTTTGGTGGCTTTACCGTCAAGCCTGCGCATGGCTTTGCCCATGTGTTCCAGTCGCCGGGGCCGATCTATGAACCCGGCGGAGTCGATCACGACTGGTGGCGCATGGGCCGGTTCCTGCATGCGGCGGGCGTGGGCCAGGGCGATATCGTGCAGAACTGTTTTGGCTATCACCTGACACCCGCGGGCATGATCTTTGAAAACGGCGCCCGTGCCGTGGGCGCAGCCGTGCTGCCCGCCGGCACCGGCCAGACCGAACTTCAGGTGACCGCCGCGCGCGACGTGGGCTGCACCGCCTATGCCGGCACGCCCGATTACCTGAAGGTGATCTTGGACAAGGCCGACGAGATGGGCGTTTCGCTGAACTTCTCGAAGGCCGTCGTGGGCGGCGGGGCTCTGTTCCCCAGCCTGCGCCAGGCCTATGCCGATCGGGGCATCTCCTGTCTGCAGTGCTATGCCACGGCCGATCTGGGCAATATCGCCTATGAAAGCGCCGCGATGGAGGGCATGATCATCGACGAGCATGTCATCGTCGAAATCGTGACCCCCGGTACCGGAACACCGGTGGCGGAAGGCGAGGTCGGCGAGGTCGTGGTGACCTCCCTCAACCCCGACTATCCCCTGATCCGCTTTGCCACCGGTGATCTGTCGGCGGTGTTGCCCGGGCGGTCGCCCTGTGGTCGCACCAACCTGCGCATCAAGGGCTGGATGGGGCGTGCCGACCAGACCACCAAGATCAAGGGCATGTTCGTGCGCCCCGAACAGGTGGCCGCGCTAGTCGCCAAGCATGACGAGATCGTCAAGGCCCGCGTGATCGCCGCCCGGCAGGGCGAGATGGACACGATGACCGTTCAGATCGAAAGCCCAGGCGGCGATGCCGATACCTATGCCAAATCTGTGGTCGAAGTGCTCAAGTTGAAGGGTGCGGTTCAGGTGGTGCCGCCCGGCTCGCTGCCCAAGGACGGGCTGGTGATCGAGGATCAGCGCGTCTACGATTGATCCGGCCCTGGATTCTGCGGCCAATTACGCCGCAGAATCCTGTGCCTGCCCACTGGCGTTTCCGAGTTTTTTGGTCGATTAAAGGGGAACCGCAACCTTTGTCGACCCGAGGCCATGGCCCAGATCGAATTTTCAGAACATGGATCGCGCAACCGCGGGGCCTTGGGCACGCGGTTCGTCGGGGCCTTGGCCTATCTGGTGGCGGCAACCTGCCTGTTGCCGATGGTCGCCGTGGTGCTGGCGGCCGTCACCGGCGGTACCGACACGATCCGGCATCTGCTGGACACGGTCCTGCCCGGCTATGCCACCACCACGGCTATTCTGGTGGTTCTGGTCTCGGCCGGCACCTTCGCCATCGGGGTCGGGGCCGCGTGGCTGGTCACCATGACCCGTTTTCCCGGGGTACGCCTGTTCGAAGTGGCACTGGTGCTGCCGCTGGCCTTTCCGGCCTATGTGCTGGCCTATGCCTATACCTTCATCCTCGATCACCCCGGCATCGTTCAGACCACGCTGCGCCAGGTGACCGGCTGGGGCCCGCGCGACTATTGGTTCCCCGAGATCCGCTCGACCGAGGGTGCGGCAGTCATGCTGATCCTGGTGCTGTACCCCTATGTCTATCTGTTGGCCCGCGCGGCCTTTCTGCAACAAAGCGCCACCGCCTTTCTGGCGGCGCGGGCGCTGGGCAGCAGCCCGTGGTCGGCCTTCTGGCGTGTCTCGCTGCCGATGGCGCGACCCGCCATCGCCGGAGGCGTACTGCTGGCGGTGATGGAGACCATCGCCGATTTCGGCACGGTCGCCTATTTCGGGGTTCAGACCTTTGCCACCGGCATCTATACTAGCTGGTTTTCGATGGCCGACCGCGCGGCGGCAGCGCAGCTGGCGCTGTGCCTTCTGGCCTTTGCGCTGGTGATGGCCGTGACCGAGCGCACCCAGCGCGGCAAAGCCAAATACTACCAGCCGGGCAAACGCCATTCGGCCTTGCCGGCGGCGCAATTGTCCGGTTGGCAGGCCGTGGCGGCGTGGGTCCTGTGTGCCATCCCGGTTCTTTTGGGGTTTCTGTTGCCGGTCGTCGTTCTGGTGCAGATGGGGCTGGAGTCCGAACAGGACCTGCTGTCGGCCCGCTATCTGGGGTTCATTCGCAATTCTCTGACGCTGGCGGGAACGGCGGCGGTGATCACCGTCTGCGCGGCGGTCTGCGTGGGGTTCTATCAACGGCTGCGGCCCGGGCGCGGCTCGGCCATGGCGGCCTATGTGGCGCGGTTGGGCTACGCCGTGCCGGGCGGGGTCATCGCGGTGGGGCTGATTGTGCCCTTTGCTGGATTCGACAATGCGCTGGACGCCTGGATGCGGCAGTCCTTCGGCGTGTCGACCGGGTTGCTGGTCACCGGCTCGATCTGGCTGTTGGTGGCGGCCTACATGGTGCGCTTTTTGGCCGCCGCGCTCAGCGCCTATGAAAGTGGCCAGAGCACGGTGCATGCAAATATGGACGCCGCTGCCCGGTCCTTGGGGCAGACACCATTGGGCACGTTGAGGCGGGTGCATCTGCCGATCCTCACGCCGTCGTTGCTGACGGCGCTGCTGATCGTGTTCGTGGACGTGATGAAGGAACTGCCGGCCACGCTGATCATGCGGCCGTTCAACTTTGATACGCTGGCGGTGCAGGCCTATCGGCTGGCCTCGGACGAACGGTTGGAGGGCGCCGCCGTTCCGTCGCTGGTGATCCTGGCCGTGGGGCTGCTGCCGGTGATCCTGATCTGCCGCCAGGTGGGTCGCAAGCCCTGACCGGCGGTTCAAAAATACCACACCCTGTCGTGACAGACTTGATCTGATCTCCGTTTCCGGCAAGGCTGAAGACATGAACATGCAGCCTCCCAGCCGGAACCCTGCAGGGCCGACCCAGATGCCGGTGGCCTTCAACCGGCAAGAGATGTCATTGATTCTTTCCGTCTATGGACGGATGGTCGCCGCCGGAGAATGGCGCGATTACGGAATATCCAACCTGCGCGACGTGGCGATCTTTTCGGTCTTCCGGCGCACCGCCGAACACCCGATCTACCGCATCGAGAAACACCCGCGTCTGCGGCAGAAACAGGGCATGTTCTCGGTGGTGGGCATGGACGGACGCATCCTGAAACGCGGGCACGACCTGCGCGCCGTCCTGCGGGTGCTTGAGCGCAAGCTGATCCGCTCGGTCGACCCGGATTAGAGCCGCTTGTGCGCCGTGACCGGCCCGTCGCCCTGGGCCTCGATCCGGGCGATGGCCTGATCCATCGGCTCGAATACCACGGCCATGTGGTGGGCATTGGCATGCAGCAGCAGGTTGTCACCGGACACCCAGGCCACATGGCCTTTCCAAAACAGCAGATCGCCACGCTGCGCCGGGGAGCCTTGAGGCAATGCGGTCCCCAGGTCTCGCTCTTGATCGCCGCTGTCGCCGGGGCAGGCCACACCGCAGGCCAGCAGCCCCGCCTGCACCAGGCCCGAACAATCCAGCCCCCACCGGCTGTTGCCACCCCACAGATAGGGCGTGCCCAGAAACAGTTCGGCCACCGCCACCGGGTCGTTCAGCAGTGTTCCGACCGGTTTGACATGCACTGCGGGGATGAACCCAAGCTCGGTCTCGACAAAGCGGTCCTGTTGCGACAGCGCCACGATCCGGCTGCCAAAGCTCAGGCTGACCCGGTCGGGGCTTTTGATTTCGGGTTCGGAATAGGCATGGGTCGCCGGGGCCCAGATCCAATGCGTGGCCGGGGCATCCGGGCCCAGCTGGTCCGCGCGCAGCCAGCCTTGATACCCATCCTTGTCGGAAACCACCCGGTACCAGCCGCCGGACTGTTCGGTGACGTCAAGGCCGTCGCCATACAGCAGCTGCCGGTCACGCGAGCCCTTGGGGCTGCGCAGCAGGTCCACGACGGGGCGGATGACGCGCGCGCGGTTCACAGGCCCAGCAACCCCGGCAGGGCGGTCAGCAGGGCGCGCGGCCCTTGCCCCAACCCGCCCTTGCTGCGGCCGGGCTCTTTGGCTTTTTGCCAGGAATAGATGTCGAAATGCATGTACCGGCTGTTTTCCACGAACCGCCGCAGGAACAACGCCGCGGTGATCGACCCGGCGAACCCGCCCGCCGGCGCGTTGTCGAGATCGGCGATGCCCGGCTCGATCAACGTTTCGTAGGGCGTGTGGAACGGCATCCGCCAGACCGGGTCAGCCGCCTGAACAGCGGCCTGCGCCAAGGCCTGCGCGGCGGCATCGTCATTGGTGTAGAACGGGGCCAGATCCGCCCCCACCGCCACCCGCGCCGCCCCGGTCAGCGTCGCCATCGAGATCACCAGATCCGGCGCGCCCTCATCCGCCAGCGCCAGCGCATCGGCCAGCACCAGCCGCCCTTCAGCATCGGTGTTGTTGATCTCGACCGTCAGGCCCTTGCGTGAGGTCAGGATGTCGCCCGGCCGGAACGCGTTGCCCGCCACCGCGTTTTCCACCGCCGGGATCAGCACACGCAATTGCAGAGGCAGATCCAGCGCCATGATCATGCGCGCCAGCCCCAGCACGTTCGCCGCGCCGCCCATGTCCTTTTTCATCAAACCCATCGCGGCGGCGGGCTTAAGATCCAGCCCGCCGGTGTCGAAACAGACGCCTTTGCCGACTAGGGTCAGTTTCGGGCCGGATGTGCCCCAGGTCATCTCGATTAGGCGCGGGGCCTGTTCGGCGGCCCGGCCCACGGCGTGGATCATCGGGAAATTCCGTTGCAGCAGCGCGTCGCCCTGCGTCACCGAACACTGGGCGCCGAACTCCCCGGCCAGCGCCTCGGCCGCGGCCTGCAGCTGATCGGGGCCCATGTCGGCCGCGGGCGTGTTGACCAGATCGCGGATCAGCGCCTCGGCATTGGCCATGATCTCGACCCGCGCGGCGTTCACCCCGTCCGGCGCGACCAGCCTGGCCTTGGCGGCCGATTGCGTGGCATATCGGTCAAAGGCATAGCCGGTCAGCAACCAGCCTAGCGCCTCGACCTCGGCGCGGTCGGCGGGCAGGCCCGAAGCGATGGCATAGGTGCCCTCGGGCAGCGCCTCGGCCGCGGCGGCCAGCGGGAACCGAACCCGCGCGCGCCGGTCGGCGGTGCCATAGCCGGCCAGTGCACGATCGGGCGCCCCTTCAGCACCCGGGATCAGCAACACCTGCCCCAACGCCCCGGTGAACTTGTTCGCCGCCACCCAGGCCTGAACCTGCGGCGGCTGCGCTTCGAGCCACCCATCGCGTGCGTCCTGGTCGATGACATGCAGCGCAGTGGCCGGTTGGTCGGGGGAAGCGAATGTCAGGGTCATGGGCGCCTCGGTCTGATCAGGTTCGTGCACAGACTAGCGACAGGTATGGCGCCCGCAACCCCCGTCAGATCGAAAGATCCTGCTGGTCCCACACGGCGGTCAGCGACCGTTCGCCCACCCGGATCAGCCGGTTAAGCGTGGCGCCGGCGGCCACCGCATCGCCCGCATCTACGGCCCGGGTCACGTCCGCGGCTACACGGGCCAGCAGGGTCATGCCCACCTGTTCGGCGATCGCGATCAGAGACCTGGCGCATTTGCGCAGGTCGGTCCAGTTGCGCTGACGCCAGTGCCGCTCGCAATTCGACAGACGCACGGCCAGTTCCTCGACCGTGCGGCACAGCACGTCCATCGCGTTCTGGTCGCCCAGCTGCCGGTACAGCCCGCTCAGGCAGTCCGGGTCCAGACGGACGGATTCCTTCTGTTCAAGCGTGACAATCTTGTCCACCACATTCACCCCAATCTTCATGCCCCCACGGCACCGGTGACCCTGCCACACTGAACCTTTGCAATTCCTTGAGGCCAACCGGCAAAATCGCTCGAATTTTTCCTGAATTTGGGTTACAGCGGCCGCCAGAAAGACTATCAGGGACAGCCCAATGCAATTTGCCAAACCTCTGCCGAGCTATCTGGTTCAGCGGTATCACGGCTGGAAGGCCACCACCTATTCCGAGAACCAGGCCTGGTACCGACGCTTGGCAACCGAGGGGCAACGCCCGCGCGCCATGGTGATTTCGTGCTGTGACAGCCGGGTGCATGTCACCTCGATCTTCGGCGCCGATCAGGGCGAGTTCTTCATCCACCGCAACATCGCCAACCTGGTTCCGCCCTACGAGCCCGACGGCGAGCGCCACGGCACCAGCGCGGCGATCGAATATGCGGTGACGGCGCTGAAGGTGGCGCATCTGATTGTGCTGGGCCATTCGCAATGCGGTGGCGTGCAGGGCTGCATCGACATGTGCAAGGGCAACGCTCCGCAGTTGGAGGCCAAGGAAAGCTTTGTCGGCCGCTGGATGGACATCCTCAAGCCCCGGTTCGATCTGGTCGCCGATGTTGACGACAGTACTGAACAGGCCCGCCAGTTCGAGCGGCAGGCGGTCGTCGCCTCGCTCGAGAACCTGATGACCTTTCCCTTCGTCGAAAGCGCCGTGAAAGCCGGCGAGATGTCGATCCACGGGCTGTGGACAGATATCGGCGAGGGCGCGCTGGAATTCTACGACCCCAAGGAGAAGAAGTTCGCCTTGGTCTGATCGGCGCGTACGCGCGCACCCGGCCGATTCGACCCGGCGGGTCAGGGCAGGCGAATCCGCGCCAGTATGCCCAGATGGTCCGACCCCAGATAGGGGCGGAGATGCACCGTGCCGGTCGTGCCCATGGGGAAAAGGAGGTTGTCGATGGGCATCGGCATCATCCAGCTGCCCAGGGAATGGGTGTTCAGCACCATTCCGAAATTCCGGTTGCCGGTGGCCGAGCGGATTCGCGCCACGCTGCCGCCCCAGGGCACCATGTTGAAATCGCCACCGACCAGAACCGGGCCATCCAGGTTTTCGATATATTCGGCGATTTTGCGGCTTTGGTTGAACTGGTCATACGGAAACGGCCACTGCATGTGGATCGAGACCACCCAGACCGGCCCGTTGTCCGGGGTCAGCACCTTGATCCCGGCCGCACCCAACCCTGACAGGCAGAAGTCCGACCCGTCGATGGCGGGCAGATCGGTCAGAACCGCCACGTTCTGTTCGGGGCGAAACCTGCAGTACACCGCAGTAGGGTAGTGCTCGAACAGGGTGTGCATGTATTTTCGGTTGTGGCTCGAGACCTCCTGCAGCGTCACGATCCGGGCGCCGGATGCGATAATGTCCTCGGCCAGCTCGTATCGAGGCCATGCCTTCCGCATGAGGTTCTTCTGATAGAAGGTCAGGCAGCCGTCGTCACAGCTGGTGTCGGCCGGCGCGTAGCCCAGCGCGATCGATGCAGCGGCGACCAGTGAAAACGCCATCGAGACCAGAGCCAGCCGCCAGGCCCGGACCAGCGCCAGCACCAAGGCGCAGACCATCAGCAAGGCCCCGGCCTGAGGGCGCAGCAAGGCCAGCGAATCCCCCACGGCCAGATAGCGCCCGGTGAATCCCATCAGGACGATGCCCGCCAACAGCGCGGCGCACAACGCAATCAAGCGCCGCAAGATGGCTTTTCCGGTCAATGCCTGCATTCAACGCCCCGGGTCTACGGTCAGGTCAGGATATGCGCTCTGACCCGCCTCGCGTCCAGACCCGCTGCCACAATAATGGCTGCCCACGGGCGCCCGTCCCGAAAACACGCAAGGCCGCCTCGGCGGAGGCGGCCTTGCAATTGCATCAGGGCCGGATGTCAGCCCTTTTTCAGAACCTCGCGGCCCAGCAGCTCGGCGATTTGGACGGCGTTCAGGGCTGCGCCCTTGCGCAGGTTGTCCGATACGCACCACAGGTTCAGGCCGTTTTCCACGGTCGAATCCTGACGGATGCGGCTGATGAAGGTGGCGAAATCGCCCGCGCATTCGACCGGCGTGACGTATCCACCGTCCTCGCGCTTGTCGATCACCATCAGGCCGGGGGCCTCGCGCAGGATGTCGCGGGCCTCGTCCTCGTCCAGGAATTCCTCGAACTCGATGTTGATCGCCTCGGAGTGGCCCACGAAGACCGGCACGCGCACGCAGGTGGCGGTCAGCTTGATCGACGGATCGACGATCTTCTTGGTTTCGGCGACCATCTTCCACTCTTCTTTGGTCGAGCCGTCTTCCATGAAGACGTCGATATGCGGAATGACGTTGAAAGCGATCTGCTTGGTGAACTTCTTCGGCGGCACATCGTTGATCGGGTTGTAGACGGCCTTGGTCTGGTCCCACAGCTCGTCCATGCCCTCCTTGCCGGCGCCCGAGACCGATTGATAGGTCGAGACCACGACGCGCTTGATCTTGGCGCGGTCATGCAACGGCTTCAGCGCCACCACCATCTGCGCGGTCGAGCAGTTGGGGTTGGCGATGATGTTCTTGTTCTTGTAGTCGTGGATTGCCTGCGGGTTCACTTCCGGAACGATCAGCGGGATCTCGGGGTCGTAGCGATAGAGCGACGAGTTGTCGATCACCACGCAGCCCGCGGCCGCCGCCTTGGGGGCGTAATCCTTGGTCGCGGCGGACCCCACGGCGAACAGCGCCATGTCCCAGCCGGTGAAATCGAACGTGTCCAGATCCTGGGTCTTGAGTGTCTTGTCGCCAAAGCTGACCTCGGTGCCCAGCGAACGGCGGCTCGCCAGAGCGGCGATTTCGTCAACCGGGAACTGGCGCTCGGCCAGGATGTTCAGCATTTCGCGGCCCACGTTCCCCGTGGCGCCGACGACAACGACGCGATAGCCCATGTCTAGTCTCCTGAATTAAGGACGCGCGTTCATAGCCGCGAAACCGAAAAGAAAAAAGGGTCTTCGCGGCGGAATTGACCGTTTGACGCAGTTTTGCGGCACCTCAGCCGGCCAGCAGCCGCCGATAGAGCGCAACAAGCGCCTGCGCCTCGCCGTTGATGTCGAAATTCCGTTCAACATGGGCGCGGGCGGCCTGACCCGCGCGGGCCAGGGAATCACGGTCCGTCAGCATCTCGGACGCGGCTGCGGCCAGCGCCGGAATGTCGCCCGGAGGCACCACCCGACCCAACGCGGGGTCGGTCACGATCTCGGAAAACGCGCCCACATCTGTGGCCACCACGGGCACGCCGCAGGCCATCGCCTCCAGCGGCGTCAGTCCGAACCCCTCCCAGCGTTGGGGGGCGATGAACAGGTCCAGCACCTGGTACCATTGGGCGATCTTGTCCACGGTGACCTCGGGCTTGAACAGGATGCGGTCGGAAAGGCCGGCTTGGGCCACCTTGTCCTTCAGTTCGGTCAGGAAAGCACCGTGTTTCTCGGTCGCGCGGCCCATAACGATGCCATGCACGTCGGGGACTTGCCCGCACAGGTCGATCATAGCATCGACGAAGGCGTCGGTGCCCTTCTGGTGCCGAATGCGGCCATAGCAGCCCAGCAGCAGCCCGTCGGGCAGCCCCAGCTTCTGGCGCAGCGCCGCCTTGTCCTGCGGAGGGGTGAAATCCTGCAGATTGATCCCGTGCATGATCACCTGCGCGTCCCGCTCAAGGTACCCGGCCGTCTTGCGCGAGGTCGCCACCACCGCGTCCATCTTGCCGATCAGCCACTTGGTATAGCCTGTATGCGCCCGCTGCGAGGCGCTGGTGAACAGCAGTTTCAACCGCAGCCGCAGCAGGTCGCGCAGGATCAGGCCCAGCAGCATCTCGGTGTTGCGGCGGGCGTGCCAGACCCGCAGCGTCTTGCGCGACAGAAAGGGCAGGTGGCCCAGCGGGATGTGCGGGATGTCCTCAGGCAAGCCCGGGCCGGTGGCGGCGATGTCGATCCACTGCGCCTGCAACGGCACCAGCCGTGCGATCGTGGCGGTCACGCCCGACAGGCGGCGTTTCAGGTTGGGGGCAAGGACAACGGGGTCTTTCACGGGATGCGCTCCGGCGGGGTCTCACTCCATGCTGTCACGGCTGAACAGGTAGATCACGCAGCCGATCGCCAGCGTGGCGGCAAAGAAGGCGAATATCGCTGTGTAGGGTGCGGTTGGTCCCATGTCCACCGTCGCCGCATGGATGCGGCCGGTGGCGAATTGCGCCAGCCCCACGCCGCCGATCCCGAACAGGTTCAGCAGGGTCACGCCGCGCCCCACCAGGTGCGCCGGGATGAAGGCGCGCCCATGCGCCATGATCACCGGGAAGGATGCCCCCAGAAACCCGATCAGCGACATCAGCAGAACCGACAGCCAGACGGCGTCCGCGACCCACAGCCCCAACAGCCCCAGCGCCAGTACCGCCAGCGCGTTGCCGCCGAAGATCACCCATTTGCGGGTGTTCAGCAGCCGGTCCAGCGGCCCATAGACAAAGGTGCCCGCGATCATCGCGGCGCCCATGACCAGCGTGGCCTGCCCGATCTGGGTGGCGCTCAGCCCGAACACGTCCAGCAGATAGGGGCCGGCCCACAGCCCCCGCAGCGCGGCCGAGGGCGCATAGGCCACCAGCATCAACGGCAAAATCGCCCACAGAGCTGGCTCGCGCAGCAGGTCCAGAACCGACCCTTTCTGCTCGGACACCACCCGCGCGGGGTCTTTGACCGTCACCCAGATGCCCAAGGCCACCGCGCCCGAGATCGCGGCCAGCCCGGCCAGCGTCGCGCGCCACCCCATCAGCTCGACCGCCAGCGCCGTGGGATACGAAGCTACGAGGTTGCCAACCGACCCCACGCCCAGCATCACCGCGGCCAGGGTCGCGAATTTCGCGGGCGGATACTCGCGGGCAAAGATGAAATACGAGGCCATCAGAACCGGCGAACACCCGACCCCGATCAACGCCATCGCCAACGCCACGTGCAGGGGCGTCGTGGCCAGCGCGAACACCGCGGCCCCACCCGCGCCGCCGATCAGCAGCAGAACCGCCGCCGTCTGCCGCGGGCCAACCCGGTCCAGCGCCCAGCCCACCGGGATCTGCATGGCCGCAAAGACCAGAAACCACAGGCCCGAGGCCCAGGCCAGGTCCTCGGGCGTGGCGCCGATGTCGCGCGCCAGATCGGCGGTCAGAACCGCAAGGAACGCGCGGAAGAACTGGCTGAGGACATAGGCCAGACACAAGATCACCAAACCTGCCTGCATGTCAGTCTCCCTAACGTCCGCTTTGGCAGGATGCTTGGCACGTCCCGATGCCATGCACAAGCGCGTGTGATATGTTGCAATGTCGGGACAGCCACACGGACTGCGCTAACATGATCTTGAGGTAATGGGAGGGACGATGAAGGACGCCGATCTGGGATTCTATGACCGGATTCCCGTCACGCGCGATTTTCTTGCCCTGTCCGACCCGGCGCGGTTCACGCCGGTTCCGGACGGCTGGATCGTTGGCGTGGCCGATATCGTGGACTCGACCGGCGAAATCGCCCGTGGCCGCTACAAAACCGTGAACACGGTGGGTGCGGCGGTGATCTCGGGCATGATCAACGCGCTGGGCGGTCAGAATTTCCCGTATGTATTCGGCGGCGACGGGGCCGGATTCGCCGTCGCGCCCGAACACGAATCCAAGGCACGCGCCACGCTGGCGGCGCTGCGCAGCTGGGCCGCGGCCGAGTTCGACATCGCCCTGCGCGCGGCCCTGGTGCCCGTGTCCGACCTGCGCGCGGCAGGGCACGACCTGCGGGTGGCACGCCATGCGCCGTCCTCAGGGGTGGACTACGCCATGTTCACCGGCGGCGGGCTGGCCTGGGCCGAGGCGCAGATGAAGGCCGGTCGGTACGAGGTTCCGCCCGCCGGGCCCGAGGCGCAGCCCGACCTGACGGGCCTGTCCTGCCGCTGGTCCAACAGCCCGGCGCGGCACGGGCAGATCGTGTCGCTGGTCATCCAGCCGACCGCCCGCGCGACCGAACGCGATTTTGCCGATTTGGCCCAATCGGTCCTGTCCGCCGCCGAGGCGCTGGAGCGCGCGGGTCATCCCGTGCCGGCCGGAGGGCCGCCAATGAAATGGCCGCCGCCGGGGCTGGCGCTCGATGCTCATGTCTCGCGCGCGGGGCGCAACCTGGCGGTGCGCAAGGCCGCGCTGCTGGTACAGAACCTGCTGATCTGGCTGTTGTTCAAAACGGGCAAGAGACTGGGCGAGTTTGAGCCGGGCCACTACAAGACCATGGTCAGCCGAAATGCGGATTTCCGCAAATTCGATGACGGGTTGAAGATGACGCTGGATTGCGACGGCGAGACCCTGTCGCGGATCACCCGGCTGCTCGACGATGCGCGCGGGCGCGGCAAGGTTCGGTACGGCATCCATTCCCAGCACGAGGCGATGATGACCTGCGTCGTCCCCGCCGCCACCCGCGACGATCATGTGCATTTCGTCGATGGCGCCTCGGGCGGCTATGCACGGGCTGCCGCCGCGATGCGGGGTTGAGCCGGCTCTAGGCCTTCCACTTCGCGGCCAGCCCGCGCGCCGCCTGCGCCAGAAGCATCACGTCGATGCCGACCGCCAGAAACTGCGCGCCCATGTCGCGATAGGTCTGAACCGCTTCGTCATTGGTACCCAGAATGCCGGGCGCCTTGCCTGCGGCCCGGATCCGTTTCAGCGCATCGGCGATGGCCGAGCGGACCTCGGGCGCGGTGCTGTCGCCCTTGTATCCCATGTCGGTGGACAGATCGGCCGGGCCGATGAACACACCATCCACACCCTCGACCTGCAGGATCTCGTCCAGCGCGGCCAGGCCAGCCCGGTTCTCCACCTGCACCAGCAGGCAGATCTCGTCATCGGCGGTCTGCACATAGTCGCCGACCTGACCGTACATCGTTGCCCGCGACGCCGCCGCCCCGACGCCGCGCGCGCCTGTCGGCGGATAGCGGCAGGCACGCACCAGTTCGCGCGCCTGGTCGGCGCTTTCGACGATCGGTACCAGAACGGTCTGGGCGCCGGCATCCAGCACCATCTTGATCAGCCAGGTCTCGCCCACGGGCACCCGCACCACCGGGTGCGAGCGGCTGCCGGCCAGCGCCATCAGCTGATCGCGGATCGAGCGGATGTCGTTTGGGGCATGTTCGCCATCGATCACCAGCCAGTCGAACCCGGCGGTTCCCATGATTTCGGCGGTGACGGGCTCGGCAAAACTCATCCAGCAGCCAATCTGCATTTCGCCCTGTGTCAGAGCCTGTTTGAACGGGTTTTTGGGGGCGGGCATCAGTTGTCCTCCTTCGGGGGTGTGGGCAAGGTGCGGGCGATTTGGGTGATAACGTCAAAGGCCATCCGGACGTCCTCCTCGGTGGTTTCGAACTGGCCGGCCTGGAAACGGATGACGATGTCGCCATCGACTCGGGTCTGGGTCAGATAGATGCGGCCGTCATCGTTGATGGCGTTGACCAGCCGCAGGTTCAGGTCGTCCAGATCCGCTGTGCCGGGTGGCTCATAGCGGAAAGTCCACAGGGACCACATGGGCGGGGTGACGATCCGGAAATCCGGCTCGACCGCCAGCCGGTCATGCAGGTCGCGCGACCAGTTGACGTGGTTGCGCAGCCGCGCGCGCAACCCTTCCAGCCCGTAGGCGCGGATCACGAACCACAGTTTCAGCGCCCGGAACCGGCGGCCCAGCGGCACCGACCATTCCGAATAGTTGATAATCCCGTCCTGGCCATGGGTTTTCAGGTATTCGGGGCTGATCGCTAGCGTCTGCACCAGATCGTCGGGGTTTTTCAGGAAATGCGCGCAGCAGTCGAACTGAACCCCCAACCATTTGTGCGGGTTGAAAACGATGCTGTCGGCCCGGTCGATCCCCGGCCAATAGTGGCGGTATTCGGGGCAGATCATCGCCGACCCGGCCCAGGCCGCATCTACATGCGTATACAGCCCGTATTTCTGCGCGACTTTCAGGCACTCATCCACCGGATCGGTCGCGCCGGTTCCGGTGCCGCCGACGCACAGGATCACCCCCGCGGGGTGAAGGCCGGCGTCCAGATCGGCCCGGATCGTGGCCTCGAGCGCCGCAGGGTCCATGCCGCGCCAGTCACCCTTGATCGGGACGCGCACCAGGTTGTCCTGCCCGATCCCGGCGACCCAGATGGCGCGGTCGACCGATGTGTGCACCTCGGACGAGCAATAGACGCGCAAGGGTTTCTGCCCGAACAGGCCCTGACGGTTGCCCTGCCAGTTCAGCGCCTTTTCCCGCATGGTCAGAACGGCGGCCAGCGTAGCCGAAGAGGCCGAATCCTGGATCACACCGGCAAACCCTTCGGGCAGGTCCAGCGCCTGCCGCAGCCAGTCCATCATCCGGGTTTCCATCTCAGTCGCCGCGGGCGAGGTTTGCCACAACATGCATTGCGGGGCGATCGCGCTGGCCAGAAACTCGGCCAGCACCGACGGCGCTGAGGCATTCGAGTTGAAATAGGCGAAGAAGCGCGGGTGCTGCCAATGAGTGATGCCGGGCATCACGATCCGCTCGAAATCCTCGAATATCCCCTCGATCGGCTCGCCGGTTTCGGGTGGGGCGGGGGGCAGGGCGTTCAGCACGTCGCCCGGCCGGGTCCGGGCGCGCACGGGGTGATCGCCGACGGTCTGGTGATAATGCTGTGCCCATTCGGCCACCCGCTTGCCCCAGTCCGAGAATTCACTCCATTGCATCGCGCGCCCTTCCGATCTTCGTGCGTGGTTTCCGTGACAGTGATGGACACGCTGCGGCGCAGGTCAATCGAAATTCCGAACAGCCCCTCGCGCACCACTGCCCGGAATGCTTGAACGTCCGGGTGTGGTGTCTATGCTGCGGGCAACGGCCACAAACGGACACGCCATGACCCGACCTCTGTTTTCCCTGCCCGACCCCTTGGCGATCCCTGTATCAGGCGAAGATACCACCTATCCGGTTGGGCGCATCTTTTGCGTCGGCCGGAACTATGCCGCCCATGCGGCCGAGATGGGAAACGAGGTCGACCGTGAGGCGCCGTTCTATTTCACCAAGTCCCCGCAGAACGCCATTCTGACCGGGCAGACCGTGCCTTACCCGCCGGGAACAGAGAATTATCATCACGAAATGGAACTGGCCTTGGCCATCGGTCGCCCGGTGTTTCAGGCGACGTCGCAGCAGGCTTGGGATGCCGTGTTCGGATATTGCTGCGCGCTGGACATGACACGGCGCGACCTGCAGATCCGCGAGCGCAACAAGCAGCGCCCCTGGGATCTGGGCAAGGATGTGGAAAACGGCGCGGTCTTCGCACCGCTGACCCGAGCCGCCGATTGGGCGGCGACAGATGACATTCGCATCCATCTGAGCGTCAACGGTGAGGTCCGGCAGGACGCCACCTTGTCCGAACTGATCTGGCAGATCGACGAGATCGTCATGCACCTGTCCCGGTTCTATCACCTGCGGCCCGGCGACCTGATCCTGACCGGAACGCCCGCCGGTGTCGGCCCGGTTGTCGCCGGAGACGTGCTGACCGGCGGTATCGACGGGCTGGACCCCGTCCGCCTAACCCTCGGGCCGGCGGAATAGACCCTAAGAAGGGTTTTTCAGCTGCTCAAACAGGCGCGCGAAGCCAGTCTGCGTCAAAGACGACCCGATCCAGCCCGGCAAACCGGCGCACCCGGTCCAGCTCGGCCTCGAGCCGCCGGGTGCGGGCGTGCGACCACCGGACCCCGCGCTCGGGCCACAGGGCGCGGACCCGCAAGGTGCCTTCGTCGCGATGGGCCTTCATGTCGATCCGTCCGATCAGACGGTCTTTCTCGAGCAGCGGAAAGACGTAGTACCCATAGGTGCGCTTGGCCTCGGGCACGAAGACCTCGATCCGGTAGTGGAAGCCGAACAGGCGCTGGGCGCGGTTGCGGTCGCGCAGCATCGGGTCGAACGGGCTGAGCACACGGATCCGCCCCGGCGCGGGGGCAGGGTCGGCAGCCCGGTCCGTCAAATCGGGACGCGCAAACACGCGGCGCATTCGACCATCGGCACATTCCACCTCGATTTCCTGCAGATCACCCCGTGTCAGAGCCTGTTTGCACCACTCTTTCGCCTCGGCAGGGGTGACCGTATCCCAAAAGGCGGCCAGTTCGCCCGAGGTGGCAAAGCCCAACCGGTCGAGCGCCGCGCGGCACAGCCAGTCCACCGTCGCGTGATGGTCGCACTCCATCACGCCGGGGCATAGATGGGCATCGATCACGCGCTCGGTCAGGTCGTATTGCTTTTGAAACCCTCGGCGCCCCACCACCGTCAGCGCGCCCGAGCGCCACAGGTATTCCAGCGCCGTTTTCGAGGGGTGCCAATCCCACCAGCCGCCCGAGCTCTTTTTCTCATCCTGACCCAGATCGGCCGAGCATACCGGACCGTGGTCGCGGATGTGCCGCAGCACGGTCTCGAACTGCTGTTCGAACCCGTCGCGCCGCCAGTTGCGCCAGCGGGCCCGCAGCATCTCGGCGTCGCGCTGGAAGCGCAGATGCCAATGCGGATAGAACGCCATCGGGATCGCGGCGGCGTCGTGGGTCCAGTGTTCGAACAGGCCGCGGTCGCGCTCGTACAAGCGCTTGAGGTCGTTCGGCCGATAGGACGGGCGGCGCGAGAACAGGATCATGTCATGAGCGCGGGCAACGGTGTTGATGCTGTCGAGCTGCACGAACCCCAGCCGGTGGATCAGGTGCAGCAGGTCGGGCCCCTTGGCCGGACCTGCGGGTTGTTCCGCCAGCGCGTGGCGGTCCATGAACAACGCACGGGCGGTTCGGTTGTCCAGCCGGGGTCGCGCGGGTGCCTCAGCGCCGCTTGAGCGTGTCGCCATAGCTGATCTTGGGCGTAAGGGTGATGCGGGTCTCGATCTCGGCGTCGGGATCGGCCCGCTTGGCGGCGATGATTTCGGCCGCCTTGCGCCCGATTTCCAATCGGCAGGCATCCATCGTCGCCAGCTTGCGCGGCAGACCCTGCAGCAGCTCAACGTTGTTGAATCCGGCCAGACCGATCTGCCCGGGCACATCGATACCTTGCTCAAGCAGGTACAGCAGCCCGCCTGCGCCGATCATGTCGTTGGAGTAATACAGGAAATCCAGATCCGGGGTGCGTTCAAGCATGGCCTTTGTCATCTCGCGCCCCTTGGCCAGGGCCGAACCGCCGGAATAGAACTCTCGGTCCTCGATCTCGATTCCGTGCTTGCCCAGAACTTCGGTGAAGCCCTCGAACCGTTTGCGCGCGCGGTGGTCCAACGGCATCTTGGTGCCCATGAAGCCGATATGCTGATACCCGGCCTTCAGGATCGCCTGCGCCATCTCGCGCCCGGCCCGGCGATGCGAAATGCCCACCATCGCGTCCACAGGCTTGCCGTCCGTATCCATGATCTCGACCACCGGAATGCCCGCCGAATCCAGCATGGCCCGCGCGGCCTCGGTGTGTTCCAGCCCGGCGATGATCACGCCCGAGGGACGCCACGAGAGCATCTCGTACAGAACCTTCTCCTCTTTTTCCGGCAGATAGTCGGTGACGCCGACCACGGGCTGCAGCTCGGTATCCTCGAGCACCTGGTTGATGCCGGTCAGCACCTCGGGGAAGACCATGTTCGACAGCGACGGGATGATCACCGCCACCAGGTTCACCCGGCTCGAGGCCAGTGCACCGGCGATCTTGTTGGGCACGTACCCCAGCTCTTTCGCGGCGGCCAGAACCCGGGTTCGGGTGGCCTCGGACACATCGCCCCGATTGCGCAGGACCCGGCTGACCGTCATTTCCGACACACCGGACGCTTCAGAGACATCACGGAGGGTAAGCGGGCGTTTCGTTTCTGTTGTCACGGGGATACCTGCATTGTTGTTTACCCCGATGCTAGCGCGAACGGGGCAATCTGTTCAACTGTTGTGCAAAGGTCATGACAAGCGGGAAAAACCCGGCTAGAGAAGGCGCCGCGCGGCCCCGTGGCTCAACTGGATAGAGCAGCCCCCTCCTAAGGGGCAGGTTGCAGGTTCGAATCCTGCCGGGGTCGCCAGAAAAATCAAAATGTTGTCAAAATAGCCAACTGTCCGCGCAAAAGAACGAAATAGAGCGCGCAAGGTGGTTGGCCGGATGGTGCGATGGCCGGCTTTCCGCAGGAAATATATATTAAAAACAATGTGTTGAGAGGAATCATCTTGCGCTCGAGCTGCTCGCCATCCGCTCCCCGTCACCCCCTGATTTGACACGTCGCCCCGGATCGCGTCACTGGAGGCAATCAGGCTCCGGAACCCTTCAGACCCACCCCAGCTACCATGACGGTGCGGAGGGCTCCGCCCGTGTCCGGTTCGATCACCAGCGCATCTTGAGCCGCCAGTCCGATAGAACAATGATTTCCCGATCAACAAGCCTGTGTGGCCACATCAAGACAGCTTGCGGCAATACCGCGTTTTGGGAAATTTTTCGTTATAGGGGAATGGTGCCCAGGAGAGGACTCGAACCTCCACGTCCATACGGACACTAGCACCTGAAGCTAGCGCGTCTACCAATTCCGCCACCTGGGCAGGTGTCGTGGAGGGGCGTTTAAGCCTAGTCGCGGGGGGCGTCAACAGGATTCGAACAGATTTTTGAAAGTTTTTTTGCCGCCGCCGAAATCGGTTCGGGACCCCTGGGCCAAATGCGGGGTTTTCGTCGCTTGCGCGGCGTTATTGCGCCTTGTTTGCAGCGCTTGCGGACGTTAGATCACATCAAGACCCACACAGTAGGAGCGCTGTCATGTCCAAACTGGTCACGATTTTCGGTGGATCGGGATTCGTCGGTCGCTATGTCGCGCGGCGCATGGCGAATGAGGGGTGGCGCGTCCGCGTCGCGGTTCGGCGCCCGAACGAGGCCATTTTCGTCAAGACCTATGGCGTCGTGGGGCAGGTCGAGCCGATCCTGTGCAACGTCCGCGACGACGCTTCGGTAGCAAATGCAATGCGGGGCGCGGATGCGGTGGTGAACTGCGTCGGTGTTCTGAACGATCTGGGTAAGAACGGCTTTGAGGCGGTGCAGGCCGAAGGGGCCGAGCGGATCGCGCGTCTGGCCGCGCAGCAGGGAATCAAGCGGATGGTGCATATTTCGGCCATAGGCGCGGATCCCGATTCCGACAGCGAATACGCGCGCACCAAGGCACAGGGCGAGGCCGGCGTTCTTACCCATATGCCCGACGCCGTCATCCTGCGGCCCTCGGTGATCTTCGGGCCCGAGGATCAGTTCTTCAACCGGTTCGCGGGAATGACCCGGATGTCGCCGTTTCTGCCGATTTTCGGTGCCGACACCCGGTTCCAGCCGGTCTATGTGGATGACGTGGCGCAGGCCGCGATCAAGGGCGTGTTGGGGCAGGCCGAGCCGGGGAACTACGAGCTGGGCGGCCCCGAGGTCAAAACCTTCCGCGAGCTGATGCAGCAGATGCTTGGGGTGATCCACCGCAGCCGTATCATCATCGGCCTGCCGTTCTGGGTGGGGCGGATCATGGCCGGGGTTCTGGACATCGTGAAATTCGTCAGCTTCCAGCTGTTTCCGAACAACATCCTGACCCGCGACCAACTGAAGAATCTGCGCCGCGACAATGTCGTGTCGGAGGGGGCGAAAGGTTTCGCCGATCTGGGGATCGAGCCGGCCACGCTTGAATCGGTGCTGCCGGAATACCTGTGGAAGTTCCGCCCGTCGGGACAGTACGACGAGATCCAGAACTCGGCCCGAAACTTGCGGGCCTGATCAGCCGTAAGCGATGCTCAGCAGGACAACGCCCAGGATCACGCGATAGATCACATAGGGCGTGAAGCTGACGCTGCGCAACAGCCGCATCATCAGGCTTAGCGCCAGCAGGGCCGAGACGAAGGCGAACACGGCGGCAATCGCGCTGTCCTTGGCCAGTTGGGTATCGGCCTGATCGATCACGTCCAGCGACAGCAGAGCACCCGAGGCGAGGATCGTCGGGATCGACATCAGCATCGCGATGCGCGCGCCGTCCTCGCGGGTATAGCCCAGATGGCGCGCGCCGGTGATGCAGATCCCCGACCGCGAGGTGCCGGGAATCAGCGCCAGAACCTGCCACAGGCCCAAGATCATTGCATCGCGCAACCCCCAGTCGGCGGCCTCTTTGGTCTGGGGGCCTTTCTGGTCCATCCAGTACAGCAGCAGCCCGAAGCCCAGCATCGTCCATCCGATCACCGCCACGGACCGCATCGTGCTGCTGAGCCCGGTCAGGTGCAGGATGGCACCGACGATGACGGTCGGGATGGTGGCCACGATCAAGGCCAAGGCCAATCGCGATTGCGGGGTGTCGATGCGTCCGCGCAACGCACGGGGCAGGCCTGCAAGGGCCAGCTTAACGTCGCTCCAGAAATACAGAACCACCGCGCCCAAGGTGCCCACATGCACCGCCACGTCGATGGCCAGGCCCTGATCGTCCATCCCGGTGAGGCTGGGTAGCAAGATCAGGTGGCCCGAGGACGAGATCGGTAGAAACTCGGTGATACCTTGGATGATCGCCACCAGAATCAGCTGAAAAAGACTCATCCGCACACCTGCCCGCTGTCACGTTTTCTTTGTCCGCAATGGGTATATCTGGCATGATGAAAAGGAAAGCGCCGAGATGGGTCCGAATCGGACATAAAAAACAAAAAAATCTGGGTGCTCACGGCGCATTTCCAGCATTTTTTTGAATTTAGGTCAGTACAGTTGACTTTTCATTCGAAAAGCTGTCGCCTAAAGAAACTCGACCAAGCCAATTCATGGAGTCTGACCGTGGCCAAGCAACCGATGCTGAAATTTGTGCAGATCGATCGTGACATGCCCCAAAAGCGTGCTGCTGATGACCGCAAGGATGACTTCCACGAAATCTATGCCGAGTTCGCCGCGGAAAAGGCCGCCGAACAGGCCAGCCGTTGCAGCCAGTGTGGGGTGCCCTATTGCCAGTCGCACTGCCCGCTGCACAACAACATCCCCGACTGGTTGCGCCTGACCGCAACGGGGCGGCTGGAGGAGGCCTATCAGACCAGCCAGGCCACCAACACCTTCCCCGAGATCTGCGGTCGCATCTGCCCGCAGGACCGCCTGTGCGAGGGCAACTGCGTCATTGAACAATCCGGCCACGGAACGGTGACCATCGGCGCGATCGAAAAATACATCACCGACACCGCGTGGGACAAAGGTTGGGTCAAGCCGGTCTCGCCAGCCGCCGAGCGCCCCGAAAGCGTGGGTATCATCGGTGGCGGCCCCGGCGGTCTGGCGGCGGCGGACATGCTGCGCCGGGCCGGGATCCAGGTCACGGTCTATGATCGCTATGACCGCGCGGGCGGGTTGCTGATGTATGGCATTCCGGGCTTCAAACTGGAAAAGGACGTGGTTCAACGCCGCAACGAACTGTTGGCCGAGGGTGGCGTGACCTTTGAGTTGAACTGCAACGTGGATGCGGCCAAGTTCGCCGAGATCCGCGCCAAGCATGACGCCGTGATCATTGCAACGGGCGTCTACAAGTCGCGGGATCTGTCCATGCCCGGCAGCGGTCTGCCTGGCATCGAAAAGGCGATCGATTTCCTGACTGCCTCGAACCGCAAAAGCTTTGGTGACACGGTGCCGGAATATGACAGCGGCCGCCTGAACGCCAAGGGCAAGAAGGTGGTCGTGATCGGCGGCGGCGATACCGCGATGGATTGCGTGCGCACCGCGATCCGCGAGGGCGCGACCTCGGTCAAATGTCTGTATCGCCGCGACCGGGCGAACATGCCAGGTTCGCAGCGCGAAACCCAGAACGCCGAGGAAGAGGGCGTGATCTTCGAATGGCTCAGCGCGCCCAAGGGGTTCGTGGGCGATGAGCGCGTTAACGGTGTAATTGTGCAGAAGATGCGCCTGGGCCAACCCGACGCGACTGGCCGCCAAACTCCCGAAGTAATCGAAGGCGCGGATTACGTCGAAGAGGCCGATCTGGTCATCAAGGCGCTGGGCTTCGAGCCCGAGGACCTGCCCACCCTGTTCGGCCAGCCCGACCTGCCCGTGACCCGCTGGGGCACCGTCAAAGCCGCGTTCGAGACCGGCGAGACCGAGATGGACGGCGTCTATGCCATCGGTGACATCGTGCGCGGTGCCTCGCTGGTGGTCTGGGCGATCCGCGACGGGCGTGACTGCGCGCAGGCCATCATCGACCGGTTCAACGGCAAGGCCGCGCTTGCGGCCGAGTGACACCGCAGCCCAGCGACAGGAGCGACAGGATGCCCGAATTGCAAGGCCAATGCATGTGCGGCGCGGTCACCGTGACCGCGACCCCCGCCCGCGACGCGCTGGGCGCCTGCCATTGCGACATGTGCCGCCGCTGGACCAGCAGTGCGCTGGTCACCTTTCCGGCACAACCGGGCTATGCGGCGCTGGGGCCGGTCAAGACCTTCACCTCGTCAGACTGGGCCGAACGCGCCTTCTGCGAGGACTGCGGCTCGGCCCTGTGGTACCGGATCACGCTGCCGGGCGAGATGCACGGCCAGACACAGATCGCGGCCGGCCTGTTCGACAACGCGGCCGGCAACACGCTGAAACTTGAACTTTACATCGACAAGAAGCCCGAGGGATACGCGTTCGCAGGTGAACGCCGCCAGATGACCGAAGCCGAGGTCATGGCCATGTACGCCCCGTCGGAAGAAGGAGACAGCCAATGACGAAATATGATGCCGATTGGGTCCGGGCCGAGGAAGCCAAGCGCAAGTGGATGGCCGAAAACGGTCTCTATTCCGAGCAGGAAGAGCATTCCTCGTGCGGGGTCGGCCTGGTGGTTTCGGTTGACGGCAAGAAAAGCCGCAAGGTGGTCGAGGCCGGGATCGATGCGCTCAAGGCGATCTGGCATCGCGGCGCGGTGGATGCCGACGGCAAGACCGGCGACGGCGCGGGCATCCATGTGCAGATCCCGGCCCCCTTCTTCTATGACCAGATCCGCCGCACCGGGCACGAGCCCAAGATGGACCAGCTGATCGCTGTGGGGCAGGTGTTCTTGCCACGCACCGATTTCGGCGCGCAGGAGCGCTGCCGGACCATCGTGGAAACCGAAGTTCTGCGGATGGGTTACTACATCTATGGCTGGCGCCACGTACCGGTGGATGTCACCTGCCTGGGCGAAAAGGCCAACGCGACCCGGCCCGAGATCGAGCAGATCCTGATCTCGAATTCCAAGGGCGTTGACGAGGACACGTTCGAGCGCGAGCTGTACGTCATCCGCCGCCGGATCGAGAAAGCCGCCGCCGCCGCGGGGATTTCAGGTCTGTACCTGGCCTCGCTCAGCTGCCGGTCGATCATCTACAAGGGCATGATGCTGGCCGAGCAGGTCGCCGTGTTCTACCCCGACCTGATGGACGACCGTTTCGAGTCGGCCTTTGCGATCTATCACCAGCGCTATTCCACCAACACCTTCCCGCAATGGTGGCTGGCGCAGCCATTCCGCATGCTGGCCCACAATGGCGAGATCAACACGCTGAAGGGCAACATCAACTGGATGAAAAGCCACGAGATCCGCATGGCCTCGGCAACCTTTGGCGACTATGCCGAAGACATCAAGCCGATCATCGCAGGCGGATCGTCGGATTCGGCGGCGCTGGACTCGGTGTTCGAGGTTCTGGTGCGCGCGGGCCGCTCGGCCCCGATGGCAAAGACGATGCTGGTGCCGGAAAGCTGGTCGAAACAGGCGGTGGAACTGCCGCAGTCCTGGCGCGACATGTATTCCTATTGCAACTCGGTGATGGAGCCGTGGGACGGCCCCGCCGCGCTGGCCATGACCGATGGCCGCTGGGTCTGCGCCGGGCTGGACCGCAACGGCCTGCGCCCGATGCGCTATGTCGTCACCGGCGACGGTCTGGTGATCGCCGGGTCCGAGGCGGGCATGGTCCCGATCGACGAGGCCAGCGTTGTCGAGAAAGGCGCGCTGGGTCCGGGCCAGATGCTGGCCGTCGATATGAAAAAGGGCAAGCTGTATCGCGACAAGCAGATCAAAGACAAGCTGGCCGCGGCCCTGCCGTTCGGCGAATGGGTCAGCAAGATCAACGATCTGGACGAAAAGCTGGCGAAGGTCGCCGAAAAGCCGCTGTTCACCGGTGAAGAGCTGCGCAAGCGCCAGATCGCGGCGGGCTACACGGTCGAAGAGCTGGAGCAGATCCTTGCCCCTATGGCCGAGGACGGCAAAGAGGCCATCGCCTCGATGGGCGACGATACGCCCTCGGCGGTTCTGTCCAAACAGTACCGGCCGCTCAGCCATTTCTTCCGCCAGAATTTCAGCCAGGTGACCAACCCGCCGATCGACAGCCTGCGCGAATACCGTGTGATGTCGCTGAAGACACGGTTCGGCAACCTCAAGAACGTGCTGGACGAGGACAGCAGCCAGACCGAGATCATCGTGCTGGAAAGCCCCTTTGTCGGCAATGCCCAGTGGGAAGAACTGGTGGCGAATTTCGATGCGCCGCTGGCCGAGATCGACTGTACCTTCGAACCCGGCACCGGCGCACTGAGCGCCGCGCTGGCGCGAATCCGCGCCGAGGCGGAGGAGGCCGTGCGCTCGGGCGCGGGTCACTTGGTTCTGACCGATCAGTATTCCGGCCCCGGCAAAGTGGCGATGCCGATGATCTTGGCCACCAGCGCGGTTCATTCGCACTTGATCCGTCAGGGTCTGCGGACCTTCTGTTCGTTGAACGTACGCTCGGCGGAATGCATCGACCCGCATTATTTCGCGGTGCTGATCGGCTGTGGCGCGACCGTGGTCAACGCCTATCTGGCCGAGGATTCGCTCGCCGACCGGATCGAACGCGGGTTGCTGGAAGGCAGCCTGACCGAAAACGTCGCGCGTTACCGCGAGGCGATCGACCAGGGCCTGCTGAAGATCATGGCCAAGATGGGCATCTCGGTGATCTCGTCCTATCGCGGCGGCCTGAATTTCGAGGCCGTGGGACTGAGCCGCGCCATGGTGGCCGAATATTTCCCCGGCATGACCAGCCGGATTTCCGGTATCGGCGTCACCGGCATTCAGGCCAAGGCCGAGGAAATCCACGCCAAGGGCTGGGAGAGCGGCCTGGACGTTCTGCCCATCGGTGGGTTCTACAAGGCCCGCAAATCCGGTGAGACCCATGCGTGGGAAGCGACCTCGATGCACATGATGCAGATGGCCTGCAACCGCGCCTCGTACGAGCTGTGGAAGCAGTATTCGGCCAAGATGCAGGCGAACCCGCCGATCCATCTGCGCGACCTGATGGATTTCAAACCGCTGGGCAAGCCGATCCCGATCGAAGAGGTCGAATCGATCACCTCGATCCGCAAGCGGTTCGTCACGCCGGGCATGTCGCTGGGCGCGCTGTCGCCCGAGGCGCACAAGACGCTGAACGTGGCGATGAACCGGATCGGCGCGAAATCCGACTCGGGTGAAGGTGGGGAAGATCCCGCACATTTCGTGCCCGAGCCGAATGGCGACAACCCCTCGGCCAAGATCAAGCAGGTGGCCTCGGGCCGGTTCGGCGTGACCGCCGAATACCTCAACCACTGCGAAGAGTTGGAAATCAAGGTGGCCCAGGGCGCCAAGCCCGGCGAGGGCGGCCAGCTGCCCGGCATGAAGGTCACCGATCTGATCGCGCGCCTGCGTCACTCGACCAAGGGCGTGACCCTGATCTCGCCGCCGCCGCATCACGACATCTACTCGATCGAGGATCTGGCGCAGCTGATCTATGACCTGAAACAGATCAACCCGCGCTGCAAGGTGACTGTGAAACTGGTGGCGTCCTCGGGCGTCGGCACGATCGCCGCCGGGGTGGCCAAGGCCAAGGCCGACATCATCCTGATCTCGGGCCACAATGGCGGCACGGGCGCATCGCCCGCGACCAGCATCAAATATGCCGGCCTGCCGTGGGAAATGGGCTTGACCGAGGCGCATCAGGTTCTGGCGATGAACAACCTACGCGACCGGGTGACCCTGCGGACCGATGGCGGCCTGCGCACCGGGCGCGACATCGTCATGGCGGCGATGATGGGGGCCGAGGAATACGGCATCGGCACCGCCGCCCTGATCGCGATGGGCTGCATCATGGTGCGCCAGTGTCAGTCGAACACCTGCCCCGTCGGCGTCTGCACGCAGGACGAGAGCTTGCGCGCCAAGTTCACCGGCAATGCCGACAAGGTTGTGAACCTGATCACTTTCTACGCGCAGGAAGTGCGCGAGATTCTGGCCAGCATCGGTGCGCGGTCGCTGGACGAGATCATCGGCCGTGCGGATCTGTTGGCGCAGGTCAGCCGCGGGTCGGCGCATCTGGACGATCTGGACCTGAATCCGCTGCTGATCACCGTCGATGGCGCCCAGAACATCGTCTATGACCGCGACAAGCCCCGCAACGAGGTGCCCCACACGCTGGACGCCGAAATCGTGCGCGACGCGGCGCGGTTCCTGAAGGACGGCGAAAAGATGCAGCTGTCCTATGCGGTGCAGAACACGCACCGGACGGTGGGCACCCGCGTGTCCAGCCACATCGTGCAGAATTTCGGAATGCGCAATACGTTCCAGCCCGATCACCTGCATGTGAAACTCCAGGGCTCGGCCGGTCAGTCGCTGGGCGCCTTCGCCGCGCCGGGGCTCAAGCTCGAGGTGTCGGGCGACGCCAACGACTATGTGGGCAAGGGCCTGTCGGGCGGCACCATCGTCGTGCGCCCGCCGCAGGTCAGCCCGCTGCAGGCCGACCGGAACACGATCATCGGCAACACGGTTCTTTACGGCGCGACCGACGGGTACCTGTTCGCGGCTGGCCGGGCAGGCGAGCGGTTCGCCGTGCGCAACTCGGGGGCCAAGGTGGTGGTCGAGGGTTGCGGCTCGAACGGGTGCGAATACATGACCGGCGGGGTTGCGGTGATCTTGGGGGACATCGGCGCGAACTTTGGCGCGGGGATGACGGGTGGCATGGCCTATCTGTACGACCCCGAAGGCAAGGCGCAGCTGCTGATGAACATGGAAACCTTGGTGACCTGCCCCGTTACGGTCGAGCATTGGGAGATGCAGCTGAAATCGCTGATCGAGCGCCACGCCACGGAAACCGGCAGCCGCAAGGCCGCCGACATCCTGCAGCACTGGGACGTGGAAAAGGCCAATTTCCTGCAAATCTGCCCGAAAGAGATGCTGAACAAGCTGACCTATCCGCTCAGCCACGAGGCGACGGCGGTTCCGGCCGAGTAACCCGGGCCGACCCCGAACAAGACCCGCGCGCCGCAGCCCGGCGCGCGGGTTCTTTGTTTTCATGCGGACAGACGTCCGGGTGACCGCCCTCGCAGGCGGGGTTATGGGCGAATTGCGCCACAAAATCATCGTGAAATCGGGCCAATCGTTCGATAAGGTCGCAGAAATCGCAGGAGCCTTGGGAATGCCGACCACCTATCTCGATCAGTTTTTTATCATTGACCCCTTCAGCCCGCCTGCGGCAGGGACTGTTATGGTGGTCCAGAAATACAATCTGATCGATCAGAATGATGACGGAGACATCGACCGGTTCGACAATGACTCGGTCAACGGTCAGGATGTCACCAATTCGTGGCCCGGCGACACAGTCACGGTCAACGTGCCCGGCACGGGGAACGTGACTTACACCGGCATCACCTTCTATCTGGCCGATGGCAGCCGCGTGTTCACTCCGACGGATGGGCAGGTGCTGCAGCAGGGCACATTGGTGTCCACGTCATTCGTTTCTTCGCAAGGTCCCCTGACTGTGCCCGGTGAGCTGGGGCCGCCCTGTTTCACGCGCGATACGTTGATCGAGACGCCAAACGGCCCAACGCCGGTTCAGGACCTGAGCGCCGGCGATCTGGTTCTGACCGTCGACAACGGTGCCAAACCGTTGCTGTGGGTCGGAAAGACTTGCGTGCCGGCCATCGGAAAGACCGCACCGATCCGGTTTGCGGCCGGTGTTCTGGGGCTGGATCGCGAAACACTGGTTTCGCCGCAGCACCGAATGTTGATCGACGACTGGCGGGCCGAGTACTTCTATGGCTATCCCGAGATCCTGATCGCGGCGCATTGCCTTGTGAATGGCACCAGCGTGACCCGAGCCGAGGGTGGAGATGTCACCTATTACCATCTGTTGTTCGACCAGCACGAGATCGTGACAGCAAATGGCGCCAGAAGCGAAAGCTATTACCCCGGACATGCCCTGTCGCAATCCGAGCGGGATACCTGCCGCGAGCTTTTCGATCTGTTCCCCGAACTCGACCGTGCGGATCTGGGCATGTTGAAGACCGCGCGCCCGGTCATCCGCCCACGCGATGCGCAGCTGATCGGCTGATAAAGCCGTTCCAATATTCGGCTGCGCGGCGTATAGCGGACCCATGGCGAAGAAAGCGGCCCGCAAGAGCAGCGGCAAAAAGAAACAGGCGACCCGGCCGAAAAAGACTTGGACGCTCCTGCCTCGTATCCGGCGATGGGCGGTGCGTGGCGCTTTGGCGGTTGCCGGCGTCTTTCTGGCGCTGGTGTTGATCTATTCGGTGGTGAACCCGCCGATCACCCACACGATCTGGTCGGAATGGCGCCGTCTGGGCAAGGTCGAGCGCGACTGGGTGCCGATCGAGGAGATTGCCCCGGTCATGGCCCGTGCGGCCGTGGCGGCCGAGGATGCCAATTTCTGCCTGCACTGGGGGTTCGACGTGAACGCCATCCGAGACGCGCTGGAGGATGGCGGCAACCGCGGCGCCTCGACCATCACGCAGCAGGTGGTGAAGAACGTGTTCCTGTGGCAGGGGCGCAGCTGGGTCCGCAAGGCGATGGAGACGGTGCTGACCCCGGTGGTCGAAATTTTCTGGAGCAAGAAGCGGATCCTCGAAGTCTATCTGAATGTGGCCGAAACCGGTGAGGGGCTATTTGGGGTCGAGGCTGCGGCGCGCCGCAATTTCGGTGTAAGCGCCGCGGAGCTGAGCCCGGTGCAGGCCGCCCGCCTGGCCGCGATCCTGCCCGCGCCGCGCGCGCGATCGGTGACGGACCCGTCGGTCTATACCCGCCGGCGGGCCGCCGCGATACTGGATGGGGCGGCCACCATCCGCGCAGATGGCCGCGCCGATTGTTTCGAGGATTGAAACCCTTGCCGCTCAGCGGCTATTGCTGAGCGGTATTCACTGGATCGAATGGACTCTCATGGCGCGTTTGTTTCACGTTCCCCTTTCCCCGTTTTGCCGAAAGGTCCGTCTGGCGCTGGCCGAAAAGAAGATCGAGGTTGAGCTGGTCTCCGAGAAATATTGGGAGAAGGATCCGGATTTCCTGCGTCGCAACCCGGCCGGAAAAGTCCCGGTTCTGCGGCTGGATGGGCGGATCATGGCAGAAAGCACCGCGATTTGTGAATATATCGAGGAAACCCGCCCGGACCCCGCCCTGATGCCCCGCAAACCCGAAGCCCGGTACGAGGTGCGCCGTCTGGTCAACTGGTTCGACGACAAGTTCCACCATGAGGTGACGTCGAAGCTGTTGTACGAACGGGTGAACAAGAAGATGACCGGGCAGGGCTATCCGGACAGCAGGAATGTGAAAGAGGGCGCGCGGGCGATCAAGTTCCACCTGGACTACATGGCCTGGCTGCTGGATCAGCGGCGCTGGCTGGCGGGGGATCAGATGACCTTGGCCGATTTTGCAGCTGCGGCGCACCTTTCGGCGCTGGACTATATTTCAGACGTGGACTGGAACCGCAGCCAGGTGGTCAAGGACTGGTACGCCAAGATCAAATCACGCCCGGCATTCCGATCGATCCTTGCGGACCAAGTACCGGGATTCCGCCCGCCTGCCCATTACGCTGACCTTGATTTCTGATAGGTTGGGTCAGGGGGCTGTCTGCCCCCTCTTGGCCCGTTGGGTCAATTCACCCCCGAGGATATTTTGGGCCAGATGAACAGCGCGACAGCATTGAAGGACAGGTTGGTGGCGCAGGCCCGGGCCGAGGGGTTCGTGTCGTGCCGGATCTGCCGCCCGTGGGACGTACCGGAGGTGCCTGCGCGGTTGGCCGCCTTTCTGGCGGCGGGCTATCACGGGCAAATGGTTTGGATGGCCGAGCGGACCCATTGGCGGGGGGATCCGGCGAAGCTGTGGCCCGAGGCGCGCTCGGTCATCATGCTGGCCGAGAGTTACACGCCGGATCATGATCCGACCGAGGTTCTGGGGCGACCTGATCGCGGGGCGATCTCGGTCTATGCGCAGAACAGGGATTACCACGATCTGGTCAAGAAGCGGCTGAAGCGGCTGGCCCGATGGCTGATTGCCGAGGCTGGCGGCGAGGTAAAGGTGTTCGTCGATACCGCGCCGGTGCCCGAGAAAGCACTGGGCCATGCGGCCGGGTTGGGGTGGCAGGGCAAACATACCAATCTGGTCAGCCGCGATTGGGGCAATTGGGCCTTTTTAGGGTCTGTTTTCACCACTTTGAACCTGCCGGTGGATCCACCGGAAGTGGATCATTGCGGGTCGTGTCGGGCCTGTCTGGATGCCTGTCCGACGGATGCTTTCCCGGCACCCTATCAGTTGGATGCGCGGCGCTGCATTTCCTATCTGACCATCGAGCACAAGGGGCCGGTGGATCAAAAGCTGCGCGGCAAGCTGGGCAACCGGATCTATGGCTGTGATGATTGCTTGGCCGCTTGTCCGTGGAACAAGTTCGCGGTGGCGGCCAGCGACATCCGCTATGCCGCGCGCAAAGACCTGATGGCGCCGCCGCTGGCGGAATTGGCCGGGTTGGACGATGCGGCGTTCCGGGACAAGTTCTCGGGGTCTCCGATCAAGCGGATTGGGCGCGACCGGTTCGTGCGCAACGTTCTGTATGCCATCGGCAATTCCGGGTCGGCGGAGTTGATTCCGGTCGCGCAGTCGCTGACCGAGGATCCCGATCCGACGGTGGCCGACGCGGCGCGCTGGGCGGTCGAACAACTGTCGTGAATGCCGCAAACAGGCTGGACGCGTCGGTTCTATCCGCTACACCCGTGACTGCGAACAGGATGGAGACCCCGATGGCGTTGGCTTTGGGCGTGGATACCGGTGGAACCTACACCGATGCGGTGCTGATCCGGGACGAGGAAGAGGTGATCGCCTCGGCCAAGTCCTTGACCACGCGCGAAGATCTTGCGATCGGCGTCGGGCGGGCGATCCGGGCAGTGCTGGACCGGGCGCAGGTCGCACCCGGCCAGATCTCGATGGCGTCGCTGTCGACGACGCTGGCCACGAACGCGCTGGTCGAGGGGCAGGGCGGGCGCGTTGCGCTGATATATGTCGGGTTTCGGGATGGTGATCTGGACAGGCATGGGCTGCGCGATGCGCTGAAGGGCGACCCGGCGCTGGTGATCGCGGGCGGGCACAGCCATGCCGGGGCCGAGGCCGCGCCGTTGGATACAAGGGCGTTGACCGAATTTCTGGACCAGCAGTCCGGGATTTCCGGGTTTGCGGTCGCGGCCCAGTTCGCCACGCGCAACCCCGCGCATGAGCTTGAGGTTGCGCGGATCATCACCGAGAAGACCGGCGCGCCTGTGACCTGCTCGCATCAGTTGTCGGCCAAGCTGAACGGGCCGAAACGTGCGGTGACGGCGGTGCTGAACGCGCGTCTGATCGGAATGATCAACCGCTTGATCGGCCGGGCGCAGGATGTTCTGCACGAGCTGGGCATCGACGCGCCGATGATGGTGGTGCGTGGGGACGGAGCCTTGATGAGCGCCGAGCAGGCGCGGGAACGGCCGATCGAGACCATCCTCAGCGGTCCGGCGGCCTCGATCGTGGGCGCGCGGTGGCTGACCGGAGTTCAGGACGCGCTGGTTTCGGATATCGGAGGGACGACGACCGATGTGGCGCTGATCCGCGATGGTAAACCCGCGATCGACCCGGCGGGCGCCCGGGTTGGCGGGTTCCGCACCATGGTCGAGGCGGTGGCGATGCGCACTCATGGTCTAGGCGGTGACAGCCAGGTGCATGTGGTGACCGAGGGCCTGCGCGGCGGCGTTTTTCTGGGTCCGCGCCGGGTGCTGCCGGTGTCTCTGATCGCGGCCCAGGCGCCCGAGGTGGTCCATGCCGCGCTGGACGAGCAGTTGCGCGCGACCACGGTGGGCGAGCACGACACCCGTTTCGCCCGCCGCGTGCCCGGCATCCATGCCGAGGGTCTGGGTCCGCGTGAGGCGGGGCTGCTGGAGCGGCTGGGGGACAAGGTTCTTCCCCTGAGCGCCCTTTTGCGCACCCGGATGGAAAACGGTGCTTTGACCCGGCTGGTGGACCGCGGGATCGTTCAGGTCTCGGGGGTGACGCCGTCGGATGCCAGCCACGTTCTGGGGCGTCTGTCCGATTGGGATGCCGATGCCGCGCGCAAGGCGCTGGAGTTGATTGCGCGCCGGCGTGTGGGGTCGGGCGACCGACTGGCGGGCTCGGCCGATGAACTGGCCGGGATGATCGTGGATCAGTTGACCGAACAGACGATTTTGACCTTGTTAGAGACTGCTTTTGCGGAAGAGGCTGAGGAGTTCGGCCTGCCGCCCGAGGATCTGGCGCGCCATGTGCTGACGCGGCGGGGGTTGCGCGGGCATCGCGGTCTGCTGGCGTTGGATACGAAGCTGAACGTGGATGTGGTCGGGCTGGGGGCCTCGGCGCCAAGCTATTACCCTGCGGTCGGTGAGCGGTTGCGCTGTACAATGGTGCTGCCCGACTATGCCGGGGTGGCCAATGCGATCGGGGCCGTCGTGGGGCGGTTGACCATGCGCCGGGCGGGCACCGTGACCGCTCCGTCCGAAGGCCGGTACCGCGTGCATCTGAACGACGGGCCGCAGGATTTCCCCACGCCCGAACCCGCGCTGGACCTGCTGGAGGCTGAACTGCGGCGCGAGACCGAAAGCGCCGTGCGCGAGGCCGGTGCCCAGGATGTCCGCGTGATCGTCAACCGCGACATCCGCACCGCCCGGATCGAGGGCAAGGATGTCTTTGTCGAGGCGATGCTGACCGTCGAAGCCAGCGGCCGCCCGCGGGTGGCCGTCGGCTGACCGCTATTCTGCAGCGCTGCTGCGTTTGGGCAGAACCCAGTCCGGGCGCGGGAAGTGGCAGGTATAGCCATTGGGGATACGCTGAAGGTAGTCCTGATGCTCGGGCTCGGCCTCCCAGAAATCGCCGACGGGTTCGACCTCGGTCACGACCTTGCCGGGCCACAGCCCGCTGGCATCCACATCGGCGATCGTGTCCAGCGCGATCTGTTTCTGGGTCTCGTCGCAGTAATAGATGGCCGAGCGATAGCTCATTCCGATGTCATTGCCCTGGCGGTTCACGGTGGTCGGGTCGTGGATCTGGAAGAAGAACTCAAGCAGATCGCGATAGGTGATCTGCGCGGGGTCGAACCAGATCTCGATCCCTTCGGCATGGGTGCCGTGGTTGCGATAAGTCGCGTTGGGCACGTCGCCGCCGGTATATCCGACGCGGGTGCGCAGAACGCCGGGCAGCTTGCGGATCAGATCCTGCATGCCCCAGAAGCAGCCTCCGGCCAGAACGGCGCGTTGTTCGGTCATTTCGGGTCCTCCACTTGATCGAGGTATTCGCCATAGCCCTCGGCCTCCATGTCGTCACGATGGATGAACCGCAGCGCGGCGGAGTTGATGCAGTAGCGTAGCCCACCCTGGTCCAGCGGACCATCGGGAAACACATGGCCCAGGTGGCTGTCGCCGTGTTTCGAGCGGACCTCCGTCCGGATCATGCCCAGCGAGCGGTCCTCAAGCTCGGTGACGTGGTCATGCACGATGGGTTTGGTGAAACTGGGCCAGCCACAGCCCGATTCATATTTGTGGGTCGAGGCGAACAGAGGTTCACCCGATACGACATCCACATAAATGCCCGGTTCCTTGTGGTGCAGGTATTTGCCGGTGCCGGGGCGTTCGGTCCCGTTGCGCTGGGTGACGTGGAATTCCTCGGGCGAGAGGGCGGCGACAACCGATGGATCTTTGGTATATTTTGACATGGGTCCTCCGGCGTTATTCCTTTATTCCTTTCCCGAGATAATTGGGGTGCGCCGCGACAAAAGCAAAGCCCTGTTTTGCCCGGCTCGCGCGATCGTGCGGGTGATCTGCCGCCGTTCTTCGTGCGTATCAATGACAAAGAGGAGGTCAAGCCATGTTCAGAATGCTGTTGTTGTCTGCCCTGTTGCTGATCGGCCGGATGGTGCAGGCCGCGCCTGTGTCCGGAGAGTTCGCTTCAATTGATGGCGGCACGCTGTCGCTGTCGGATTGGCGCGGCCAGCCGGTTCTGGTGGTCAACACGGCCTCGCAATGCGGGTTCACCGGGCAATATGCTGGGCTGCAAAAGCTGCAGGACACCTATGGATCCGAGGGTTTGGTGGTTCTGGCGGTCCCGTCGGATTCCTTCAACCAGGAATTGGAAACCGCCAGCGAGGTCAAGGAGTTCTGCGAGTTGAACTATGACCTGACCCTGCCCATGACCGACATCACCCCCGTGACCGGCCCGCAGGCCCACCCGTTCTACAAGGCGGTTGCCGCCGAGACCGGGTTTGTGCCCAACTGGAATTTCAACAAGATCTTGCTGAGCCCCGAAGGCGAGGTCGTGGCGACCTTTGGGTCGACGACGCGGCCGGACTCCCGCAAGCTGCGCCGTCAGGTCGAGGCCCTGCTGCGCTGAACCGGCTGGCGTGACAACTGCACGGCCAGAATGCCCAGCGTGGTGACCGCAACACCGACGGCATCCATTGCGCCCAACCGTTCACCCAGAAGAATCGCGGCGATCGTGACCCCGAACACCGGGTTGAGGAAATGGAAGGTCGCCGCGCGGATCGGCCCGATCCGGTTGAGCAGCAGGAACCAGATCAGCGTGGCCAGCAGGCCGGGGAACAGGGTCGTGTAGGTGAAGGCCAGCGCCAGCGGCCAGGTCGGGCGGACATAAATCGTCTCGAACAGCGGGGCGGCGATGAACAGAACCGCCGAGCCGACGAACATCTGCAGGCCGACGACCATCATGAAGTTCCCGCCCGAGGTCGCCCCGCGCACGGCCAGCGTTGCGAAAGTCAGAGCCAGCGCGCCCAGCCCGCAGAGGGCAACGCCGAACAGGTCGATCCCGGCGCTGATCCGGCTGCTCATGATCAGGGCCACACCGGCGAACCCGGCCAGCAGCCCCAGGACACCCAGCGGGCGCAACCGTTCCCCGAACAGCAGCCAACCGGCCAGCGCCACCAGCAGAGGCATGGTCGATGCGATGATCGCCGCGACCGAGGCCTCGACCGTTTGCATCGCATAGAAATTCAGACCCAAATACAGGGCATTCTGGCAGATTCCGAACAGGATGGTCGCGTACCATTGCGACCGCGTCAGGCGCCAGCTCTGGCCCATGGCCGCGGCGATGGCGACACCCAGGATGCCGGAAATCAAAAAGCGTACGGCCAGCGAAAACAGCGGCGAGGCATCCGCGACGATGATCCGCGCCGAGGTGAAGGCCGACGACCAGATGAAGGCAAAGGCCAGCCCCATGGCGATGGCGCGCAGATCCATGACAAGCCTCGTTTGAATTCCGTGGCGACTGTTCCTGATTTTCTCTGGGTCTGCAACCGGCGGATGGCACCGTGCGGCATAGAAAAAGGGCCGCGAAACCGCGGCCCCTGTTTCGTACCACCTTGGGGTGGGATCAGCTGTTGACGCTGTCCTTCAGGGCCTTGGCGATGGTCATTTTCACGACCTTGTCGGCCTCTTTGGTAAAGGTCTCACCGGTGGCCGGGTTGCGCACCTGACGCTCGGGGCGCTCGCGGCAGTAGATCTTGCCGACGCCCGGCAGGGTCACGGCGCCACCGGCCGAAACTTCGCGGGTGATCAGGTTGGTGATCGCTTCCAGCGCCGCGTTCGCGGATTTCTTGTCGGTTCCCATTTCCTCAGCGAGAGCAGCAACCAGCTGAGTCTTCGTCATAGGCTTTGCCATTTCTTGGTCTCCTTAACGTGCCCGATCTATTGGGCCTCACCGCGTAACTGTAACGGGATATTGTGGGCGAACACAACGAATAGTAGCGCCGAACCCCCAAAAAATATGGGGATTTCGTTGCTTTTTTGCGTCAGAGGAAGGCCGTTTCGTCGAACGAGCGCAATTTCCGGCTGTGCAGACGTTCCAGCGGCATGCCCCGCAGGTGTTCCATCGCCCGGATTCCAATCGCCAGATGGCGGCCGACCTGAGTTGTATAGAACTCGGACGCCATGCCGGGCAACTTCAATTCGCCATGCAGGGGCTTGTCGGACACGCACAGCAAGGTACCGTAGGGCACGCGGAACCGATAGCCGTTGGCGGCGATCGTTGCGCTTTCCATGTCCAGCGCGATGGCGCGCGACTGGCTCAGCCGTTGCACCGGGCCGGATTGGTCGCGCAGTTCCCAGTTGCGGTTGTCGACCGAGGCCACCGTGCCGGTGCGCATGATCCGCTTCAGCTCATAGCCTTCCAGCTCGGTCACTTCGGCCACGGCGCGTTCCAGCGCGACCTGAACTTCGGCCAGCGGCGGGATCGGCACCCAGACGGGCAGGTCGTCGTCCAGCACCTTGTCTTCGCGCAGATAGGCATGGGCCAGCACAAAGTCGCCCAGGGCCTGCGTGTTGCGCAGCCCTGCGCAGTGGCCAACCATCAGCCAGGCATGTGGGCGCAGCACCGCGATGTGGTCGGTGGCGGTTTTGGCGTTGGATGGGCCGACGCCGATATTGACCAGCGTGATCCCCGACCCGTCGGTGCGTTTCAGGTGATAGGTCGGCATCTGCGGCAGCTTCAGCGGCTGGTCCAGCGGCGCGTCGGGGTCGGTGATCTCGACATTCCCGGTCGAAACGAAACTGGTATAGCCGCTGTCCGGGTCGGCCAGTTGCGCGCGGGCATAGTTCTCGAATTCCGAGACGTAGAACTGGTAGTTGGTGAACAGAACGTGGTTCTGGAAATGGTCCGGATCGGTGGCTGTGTAGTGGGCCAGCCGGGCCAGCGAGTAATCGATGCGTTGCGCTGTGAACAAGGCCAGCGGGCCGACGCCATCCAGCGGTTCGTGCACACCGTTGACGATGTCGTCATTGGTGGTGGTCAGATCGGGCACGTCGAACACGTCGCGCAGGGTGAACCCCGCCGCACCCTGATGCGGAACCACCAGATCGGGGTTGCCGGCCACGGCGAAATGCACCGGCATCGGCGTGGTCGATGGGCCGATGGTCACCGGCTGGTTGTGGTTCTTGATCAGCAGCGCGATCTGCTGCGTGAGGTAGGACCGGAACAGATCCGGCCGGGTTACCGTCGTGGCATGGACCCCCGGCTCGGACACGTGACCAAAGCTCAGGCGGCTGTCCACATGCGCGTAGGACGCCGTACGGATACGGATTTCCGGATAATAGGCTCTGTACCGGACCTTGGGCGCGCCGCTTTCCATCGCCTCGGCAAAGCTTTCGCACAGAAAGGCGGTGGCCTCGTTATACAGCTCTTCCAGCCTGGCAACGGCTGCGGCGGCATCGGTGAAAATCTCGGGGTCCCGTGGTTCGGGCGTTGTTATTTTTGTCATGCGAGGGGTTCCAGAAGGTCAATTTTTTCGAATGTACGGACATCCACCAGTCCCAGATCGGATATCCGCAGTTCGGGGATCACGACAAGGGCCAGCAGCGAGTGCTGCATATAGGCATTGTTCAGTTGACAGCCGCAGGTCTGCATCGCCTCGACCATCTTTTGCGCCTTGGCCGCGACGTCGGAGGCCGGGCTGTCGGACATCAGGCCGGCGATGGGCAGTTCGACCAGCGCCAGCTCTTCACCGTCGCGGAAGATGGTGATGCCGCCGCCCACTTCGGCCAGACGATTGGCGGCCAGCGCCATCTGCTCGCGGTCGGTGCCGACCACGATCATGTGGTGGCTGTCATGCGCCACGGTCGAGGCCATGGCCATCCGGCCCTGATAGCCAAAGCCCGAGACGAAGGCGTTGGTGACGCCGCCCGTGGCCCGGTGCCGCTCGACCAGCGCGATCTGGCAGACATCGCCTTCGCCCTCGACCAGCCCGCCGATGATGGGCAGCTCGGCCTTCAGCGCCTGAGTGGGGGCCTGGTTTTCCACCACGCCGATCACGTTGGCGCGGACGCGGTTGGCGCCCTCGGGCGCGGGGATCTCGAAATCGGCGGCGGTCAGGGCATGGCCCAGATGTACTGTGTTGCGCGCCCGGTCGGGCCAGTCGTAATGCGGGCAATCCACCTTGATCGCGCCATTTTCGGCCACCACCTGTCCGCGCGCGATGACCATCTCGATCGGCAAGTCGGTCAGGTCCGAACTGAGGATCACGTCCGCCCGGCGGCCCGGCGTGATCGAGCCGATCTCGCGCTCCAGCCCGAAATGGGTGGCGGTGTTGATCGTGGCCATCTGTAACGCGATCAGCGGGTCGCAGCCACAGGCGATGGCATGACGGACGACGCGGTTCATGTGGCCCTCGTTCACCAGCGTGCCCGAATGGCAGTCATCGGTGCACAGGATGAAGTTGCGCGGGTCCAGCCCTTTTTCGGTTACGGCGGTGATCTGGCTTTCTACGTCATACCAGGCCGAGCCCAATCGCATCATCGACCGCATCCCCTGCCGCACCCGGGCAATGGCGTCGGCCTCGCAGGTGCCTTCGTGGTCATCGGCCGGGCCGCCGGCGACATAAGCGGCAAAATCAGGCCCTAAATCAGGGGATGCATAGTGTCCGCCCACGGTCTTGCCCGCGCGCTGGGTGGCGGCGATTTCGGCCAGCATTTTGGGGTCTGCATGGATCACGCCAGGAAAGTTCATCATCTCGCCCAGCCCGATGATGCCGGGCCAGGTCATGGCCTCGGCCACGTCTTCGGCGGTGATCTCATAACCGGTGGTTTCCAGACCCGGCGCCGAGGGCGCGCAGGACGGCATCTGGGTAAAGATGTTGACCGGCTGCATCAGCGCTTCGTCATGCATCATCCGCACGCCGTCCAGCCCCAGCACGTTGGCGATCTCATGCGGGTCGGTGAACATCGACGTCGTGCCATGCGGGATAACAGCGCGGGCGAACTCGGCCGGGGTCAGCATGCCGGATTCGATGTGCATATGCGCGTCGCACAGGCCGGGGATCATGTAGCGGCCCTTGGCCTCGATGATCTGCGTGTCGGGGCCGATGCAGTGGCTGGCGTCGGGGCCGACATAGGCCACGCGTCCGGCGGCGATGGCGATGGCATGATCGGGCAGCGCCTCGCGGCTGTGTACGTTGATCCAGATCCCGCCGCGAATGACCATGTCGGCGGCTTCGCGGCCGGCGGCAACGGCGATCAGGCGGGGGGCGACGTCGGGCCAAGAGGGGAAGGGTGCGTATTCCATGGCACAACTTTCCCGAATGCATCGGAAGGTGCAACCCCTGCCGTGCCACCTTCATGAAACCGTCATCCGACCGGGCGCGGGGCAGCAAATGCTTGATCCGCGCCGCGATGCGGGGTCTGGTAGGGGCATGGATTACGAAACCATGGATGCCGACAGTTTCGGCCGCAGCCTGCGCGGGATCGGGCTGAACCTGCTGGTGCGCGACGTGCCAGCGGAATGTGCTTTTTTAGAGACTGTTTTTGGCCTGAAATCCCATCAGGTGACGGCGGATTTCGCCATCGTCACCTATGGCGATCAGGTGTTTCAGCTGCATTCGGACGGCACCTATCATTCCAACCCGCTGCTTGGGTTGGTTCCCGAAACGCCCCCGCGCGGTGGCGGGATCGAGATCCACCTGTACGATACCGACCCGGACGACGCGGCGGAGCGCGCCCGGTCCGCTGGCGCGGTCGTGCTGCAGGAGCCGAGCGACAAGCCCCACGGCCTGCGCGAGACCTATATCCTGTGCGAGAACGGCTATGCCTGGGTTGCCAGCCGCCCCAAGGACGGATGAAGGTCAGGCGAGGTGTTGCTCGGCGGCGATTTCCGCCTGGATCCATTCGGCAAAGGCCACGGCACCCGGCGTCTCCTCGGCCTGGGGCGACAGCAGCAGGTAGTAGGCTTCGGGCATCGGCGCGCGATGCTCGAACGGCGCGATCAGGCGGCCTTCGTCCAGCAGGCGCTTTGCGATGGTATCATGGGCCAGGCACAGCCCGCCGCTGGCCATCGCAACGGACAGGCCGACCATATAGGTCGTGGCATAGGTGATCGGTGGATTACCCCAGTTTAGACCCTGATCTTCGGCCCAGCTGGCCCAGTTCGACAGCAGGTTTGAGCAATCGTAGAGCGGTTGCCGCTGAAGGGTCTCCAGCGTGACCGGGAAACCGGGGGCGCAGACCGGGTAATAGTGATCGCTGCGCAAAAGCTCGGTTCGGACCGTGTCGGCCGGGCGCAGGGAATAGCGGATTTCCACCGCCGCGCCTTCGGCCATCTCGCGCGGCTCCCACAATTCGGTGAAGATGTTCAGGTGAACATCGGGGTGCAGCGCGCGGAACGCGGGCAGGCGGGGGGCCAGCCAGTTCACCGAAAAGGTGATGTTGCACTGCACCTGAACGGTATTTTCCTGTTGCCCGGTCACGGCCTGGGTGCCGCGTACCAGCGTCCGGAAGGCTTCGCGCACCACGGGCAGATAGGTGATCCCGGCCTCGGTCAGTTCCAATGCGCGGGGGCGACGGTGAAACAGGGGCTGGCCCAGATAACCCTCGAGTGACTTGATCTGCTGGCTGACGGCGCTTTGCGTCATGTTCAGATCGCTCGCCGCGCCGGTGAAGGACAGGTGGCGGGCCGCGGCCTCAAAGGTCCGCAGCCAGCCAAGCGGGGGAAGAGGGTTCCGGGGTTTCATAATCCAATCATAAGCTCAGCTAATGCCAAAACGCCAATTTTTTCGTTGGTCAATTGCGCCCCGGCCCGGCACGGTTTGTATCAGCCCTCTGCCCAAGCCGAACGGAGCCTCCGGATGAGCGTCACCAATCTGAAGCCGAATATCGACCATTGGCAGGAGCGCGTGGACATGGCGGCGGCCTTCCGTTGGACCGAAAGGTTGAACATGCACGAAGCGGTCGCCAACCATTTCAGCCTTGCCGTGAACGAGGGTGGCACGCAGTTCCTGATGAACCCGAACCAGATGCATTTCGCGCGCATCCGTGCCTCGGACCTTCTGCTGCTGGATGCCAACGATCCCGACACGATGAGCAAGCCCGGCGCACCGGACCCCACCGCATGGGGTCTGCATGGCTCGATTCACCGCAGTTGCCCGCATGCGCGTTGCGTGATGCATGTGCATTCGATCTTTGCCACCGTCCTGGCCTCCTTGGCCGACAGCACCCTGCCGCCGATCGACCAGAACACAGCAACCTTTTACAACCGCTATGTCATCGACGAGGAATTCGGCGGTTTGGCCTTTGAAAGCGAGGGCGAGCGCTGTGCCACGATGCTGTCCGACCCGAAAAAGAAGGTCATGATCATGGGCAACCACGGTGTGTTGGTGATCGGCAGCGATGCGGCAGATGCCTTCAATAGACTCTATTATTTCGAGCGCGCCGCCGAGACCTATGTTCGCGCCCTTCAGACGGGCCAGCCGTTGCGGCTGCTTTCGGACGAGATCGCCGAAAAGACCGCGGAGGAGCTGGATAACTATCCGGGGCAGGCCGAGGCCCATCTGCGCGAGATCAAGGCCGTTCTGGATGCCGAAGGCTCGGATTACGCCGCCTAGAGGGTTTTGCCATGACCGATGCCTCGCATGATCCCGAAGCTGCCCGCTGGCACTATCGGCCATCTGATCCAGTGGCGTTGAACCCTTTGTTCAGCTGGCCGCCCAGACCGATGGCGGTAGTGAAATGGTACAGCGGTGCGTGGTTGCAGATCACCGCGCTGACCCTGTGCATGGTGTTGGCGCTGACAGCTTATGTGCTTTTCCTGCCGCCGCTCGAGGCGATGCAGAGCTTCGCACCTGGTTGGATGTTCCGCATCTGGCTGCTGAACATGGTGCCTCAGATCCTTGTTGCGGGTGGGCTGCACTGGTGGCTCTACATCCGCAAGGGCCAGGGCATGTACAAGAAGTTCGACCGCCGCGACCTGACGCGCAACAACGGCATCTTCACCTTCAACAACCAGGTCTGGGACAACATCTGGTGGACCCTGGGCAGCGCGATGACGGTGGCGACCGTCTATCAATGGGGCATCTACTGGGTGATGGCCAACGGTTGGGTGCCGACCATCACATGGGCCAGCGCACCTGTCTGGTTCGTGGTCTGGATGCTGTTCATCCCGATGTGGTCGGGGCTGCACTTCTATTGGGTGCACCGGCTGGAGCATCATCCGAAACTGTTCAAGCATGTGCACGCCGTGCATCACCGGAACGTCAATGTTGGTCCGTGGTCGGGCATCTCGAACCACTGGTACGAGAACCTGCTGTATTTCACGACCTATTTCATCCACCTGATCGTGCCGTCCCACCCGCTGCATCTGCTGTTTCACGTCTATTTCCAGCAGGTCAGCCCGATCCTGTCCCATTCGGGGTTCGAGAAGCTGAAAGCGGGGAAAACCGAAGCGGCGCGCGCGGGGGATTTTTTTCACCAGTTGCACCACCGGTATTTCGAGTGCAACTATGGCACTTCCGAGATTCCCTTCGACCGGTGGTTCGGCACCTATCACGACGGCTCGGCCGAGGCGACGGAACGCACCCGCGCCTACAAGAAAAGGCGGTTCGGCTGAAGGGCACCAGCCGAAACTCAAGGTGTGACACCGTCTGGACAAGCCGCCGATGGGCGGCTTTCCGTTTTGAAGGGTCTTTACCTTTCCGCGCGGGGTCTGATAGACGCCGCTGGTCCGGATGAACCGGGCGCCGGTCGCAGCCTACCCGGCTTACAAAACAAGGATCTGAAAAGTGAAGACAATCGTCATCTGCTCGGGCGGACTGGATTCGGTTTCTCTGGCGCACAAGGTTGCCGCCGAAAACGACCTGATCGGCCTGATCTCTTTCGACTACGGTCAGCGTCACCGCAAGGAAGTCGAGTTTGCCGCCCGCTGCGCGGAGCGGCTGGGCGTGCCGCATGACCTGATCGACATGAGCCATATCGGCAAGCATCTGTCGGGCTCGGCCCTGACCGATGACGTCGACGTGCCCGACGGGCACTATGCCGAAGAGAACATGAAGGTCACCGTGGTCCCGAACCGCAACGCCATCATGCTGGCCATCGCCTTTGGCGTGGCCGCCGCCAAGCAGGCGGATGCCGTGGCGACGGCGGTGCATGGCGGGGATCACTTCATCTACCCCGACTGCCGGCCGGAATTCACCGAAGCCTTCGAGGTCATGCAGACCAAGGCGTTGGACGGATATGCCAATGTCAGACTCTATACGCCCTTCGTCCACATCCCGAAATCGGCCATCGTGACCGAGGGCGCAAAGCACGGCACGCCGTTTGCCGACACCTGGTCCTGCTACAAGGGCGGCGAGACCCATTGCGGCCGTTGTGGAACCTGTGTCGAACGGCGCGAGGCGTTCCACATCGCCGGTGTCGAAGACCCGACCGTCTATGCCGACCCCGAGTTCTGGAAAGCCGCGGTGGAGGGGCACTGATGTTCCGTATCACCAAGGAATTCCACTTCTCGGCCTCGCATCAGCTGTGCCACCTGCCCGACGACCACCCCTGCGCGCGTCTGCACGGGCACAATTACATCGTCGAGGTGGAACTGGCCGCCGAAGAGCTGGATGCAAATGGTTTCGTGGTGGACTACCGCGATCTGAAGCCGCTCAAGACCTATATCGACGAGGAACTGGATCACCGGCACCTGAACGACGTGTTCGGGCATGACATGGTCACATCGGAGCGACTGGCGAAAGAGATCTTTGACTTCTGCAAGGCGCGCTGGGCGCAGACCAGCGCGGTGCGGGTCAGCGAGACGCCCAAGACCTGGGCGGAGTATCGGCCGTGAAACCGCTGCGCATCGCCGAGATCTTCGGCCCCACGATCCAGGGCGAAGGCGCCGTGATCGGGGTGCCGACCGTCTTCGTGCGGGCGGGTGGCTGCGATTACCGCTGCAGATGGTGCGACAGTCTGCATGCGGTGGACAGCGCCTATCGCCATGACTGGACGCCGATGACCCCCGAACAGATCTGGGCGCAGGTCGAAGCCCTGTCCGGTGGCACACCCCTGACCGTGTCGCTGTCGGGCGGCAACCCGGCCATTCAGGATTTCGGCCCGATGATCGCGCTGGGCAAATCCAAGGGCTATGACTTCGTGATGGAAACCCAGGGCTCGGTGGCGCAGGACTGGTTCCGCGAATTGTCCACCCTGATCCTCAGCCCGAAACCGCCCTCGTCCGGCGAAACCGTCGACTGGGCGCGGTTCGAGGACTGCATCACCCGGGCCGACGGCGCGCCCACCGTCATGAAGATCGTGGTCTTCGATGATGAGGATTACCGCTGGGCCCGCGCCGCGGCCGAGCGGTTTCCGGCGCTGCCGCTCTATCTGCAACCGGGCAACCACACCCCGCCGCCACCCGACGCCGAGGATGCCGAGATCGACATGGACGGGATCATGTCCCGCTATGAATGGCTGATCGACAAGACCCTCGGCGACCGCTGGTTCACCCCCACCATCCTGCCGCAGCTGCATGTCCTGATCTGGGGCAACAAGCGCGGTGTATGAGGCTCTAACAATGGCAAACCAAGACATCTACGCAAACCTGACCCAACTGGGCAGCAAGACCGACCTGCCGAACTCGCCCGAAGAGGCGGTGCTGGAGCGGGTGCCGAACCCGCAGGCCGGCACCGATTATGCCGTGCGCTTCACCGCGCCGGAGTTCACCTCGCTCTGCCCGCTGACGGCGCAGCCGGATTTCGCGCATATCGTGATCGACTATGTGCCGGGTGACTGGCTGGTGGAAAGCAAGTCGCTCAAGCTGTTCCTGGGTTCGTTCCGCAACCATGGCGCGTTCCACGAAGATTGCAGTGTCACGATCGGCAAGCGGCTGGAAGAGGTGCTGGAGCCGAAATGGCTACGTGTCGGCGCCTATTGGTATCCGCGCGGCGGTATCCCGATCGACGTGTTCTATCAGACCGGGCCGGAGCTGCCGGGCGTGTGGATCCCCGATCAGGGCGTTCCCACCTATCGCGGGCGCGGCTGACCGCGTTACGAGGCCGCCCGGATCGCGCGCGGCGAGGTGCCGAACTCGGCGCGGAAGGCGCGGGTCATCGCGCTGGGGTCGTCATAGCCCGCGCGCAGGGCGATCTCGCCGATGGGCAGATCGGTCTCGGATACCAGCTTGCGGGCCAGGTTCAGGCGCAGGCGGCGATAGACCTGCGCGGGGCTGGCCCCCAGATCGGCCCGCATCCGCGATTCCAGCGCCTTTTGCGAGCGGCCGACGCGCCGTGCGACCTCGGGGATGGGCAGGGGCGTTTCCAGATGTTCCTGCATCAGCGCCAACGCTTTGTTGACGAAGGCGCTGGCCGACCCGGCCCCGCCCATATGTGAACGGGCTGAATCGCGGGTCATGAACAGCTGCGCGACCTCCAGCGCCAATGCCTGTCCATGATCCCGCCCGATCAGGTGCATCACCAGGTCAAACGCCGCCATCGCGCCCGAGCAGGTGATGCGGTCTCCGTCGATGACGTATCGTTCGCGGCAGGTCTCTACCTCGGGGAAGCGTTCCGAGAACCCCGTCAATTCCTCCCAGTGGATGGTCGCGCGATGCCCGTCCAGCAAGCCGGCCTCGGCCAGCAGCCAGCTGCCCGTGTCCATGCCTGCCAAGATGCGGAACCGTTGCGCGGCGGCGCGCAGGCTGGCCTGCGTGCGCCAGCCGCCGTGATCGCGAAAGCCATAGGATGGCATGACCGCCAGCAGGTCGCCGGACACGTTGCCGAGCCTGTCATGCGGCGACACCTGCAGCCCCGAGGATGAGGTCACCGGCCCCGCGTTCAGCGACAGAAACTGCCACTTGTAGAGCGTGCGCCCCGACAGCGTGTTGGCCGCGCGCAGCGGCTCGACTGTGTTGGCCAAACAGTGGTTCGAAAACCCGTCGAACAGCAACACGCCGAAATGCTGCATCGCAGAGGTCGATTTAGTCCATTTCTGCATATTAAATGTCTATTACTGCATGAAAACGCGCGCAAGACGGGTCAGGCTGTTCGCAACATCTGCACTTGGAGAACCGCCATGCAATTCGGTCTGTCCGAAGAACAGGAAATGATCGTCTCGACCGTCCGCAGCTTTGTGGAAAAAGAGATCTATCCCCACGAAGAGCTGGTCGAGCGCACCGGAGAGGTGCCGAAAGAGATCGCCGACGAGATCAAGCGCAAGACGATCGAGCTGGGCTTCTACGCCTGCAACTTTCCCGAAAGCGTGGGTTGCGCTGGGTTGAACCACCTGGAATTCGCGCTGGTCGAACGGGAACTGGGCCGCGGGTCGATGGCGTTGAACCATTTCTTCGGGCGGCCGCAGAACATCCTGATGGCCTGTCAGGGCGATCAGGTCGAACGCTATCTGATGCCCGCCGTGCGCGGCGAGAAGATGGATGCGCTGGCGATGACCGAACCGGGCGCGGGTTCGGATGTGCGGGGCATGAAGTGTTCCGCCGTACGTGACGGTGGTGATTGGGTGGTGAACGGCACCAAGCATTTCATCTCGGGCGCGGAACACGCCGATTTCATCATCGTCTTCATCGCCACGGGCGAGGATCAGACGCCGAAAGGCCCCAAGAAGCGCATCACCGCCTTTCTGGTCGATCGCGGCACGCCGGGGTTCACCATCCGCGACGGCTACAAGTCGGTCAGCCATCGCGGCTACAAGAACATGGTGCTGGAGTTCGACGACTGCCGCCTGCCCGACGCGCAGGTGCTGGGCGAGGTCGATGGCGGGTTCGAGGTGATGAACACCTGGCTTTACGCCACCCGCATCACCGTGGCCGCCATGTGCGTGGGTCGCGCGCGGCGGGCCTTCGACTATGCGCTGGATTATGCCGCCACGCGCGAACAGTTCGGCCAGAAGATCGGCAAGTTCCAGGGTGTCAGCTTTCAGATCGCCGACATGATCACCGAGATCGACGCCGCCGACCTGCTGACCCTGGCCGCTGCCGACCGGCTGGACAAGGGCCTGCCCGCCAACCGCGAGATCGCCTCGGCCAAGCTTTTTGCCTCGGAAATGCTGGCGCGGGTGACCGATGCGGCGATCCAGGTGCATGGCGGGATGGGCCTGATGGATGACTATCCGCTGGAACGGTTCTGGCGCGATGCCCGGGTGGAGAGGATCTGGGACGGTACCAGCGAGATCCAGCGCCACATCATCAGCCGCGACCTGCTGCGCGCGTTGGGGGCATGAACGTGGCGCCGGGTCTTAACGGCGCGGCGGATGTGCTCACGCCGGGAAAACTCGCCGCGCTGAGGCGGGTGCTGGGGTTTCGTTCGCTGGCGGTGATCGGCGGGGGCGCTTGGTGTGCCGAGGTCATCCGGCAGGTGCGGAAACTGGGGTTCACCGGTCCGGTCTGGCCGGTGCATCCCAAGGCCGACGAGGTGGCGGGCGAGCGCGTCTTTGCCACGATCGAAGACCTGCCCCAAGCGCCCGACGCGGCCTTTGTCGGCATCAACCGCCGCGCGACCATCGAGGCGGTCGAGGTTCTGTCCCGCATTGGCGCGGGCGGGGCGGTGTGTTTCGCCTCGGGCTTTACCGAGGCGCTGGCTGAGGATGCGGACGGGCCGGACTTGCAGGCGCAGCTTGTGGCTGCAGCGGGGGACATGCCGATCCTCGGCCCCAACTGCTATGGCTTCGTCAACGGACTGGACCGGGTGGCGATCTGGCCCGACCAGCACGGGATGCGCCCGGTGGAGCGGGGCGTCGCCATTCTGACGCAAAGCTCAAACATCGCCATCAACATGACCATGCAGCGCCGGGCGCTGCCGCTGGCTTTCATGCTGACCTGTGGGAATCAGGCACAGTCCCACCAGGCCGAAATCGCCATGGCCCTGCTGGAGGATGACCGGATCACCGCCATCGGTGTGCATGTCGAGGGCTTTGGCGACCTGCGCAAATGGGAGGCGCTGGCCGCCCGTGCGCGCGCGCGCGGCGTGCCGATCGTGGCGCTCAAGGTGGGTCGGTCGGAACATGCCCAAGCCGCAACAATCTCGCACACGGCATCGCTGGCAGGCGGTGATGCCGGGGCGCAGGCGTTTCTGGACCGGCTGGGAATCGCGCGTCTGGGCGATGTGCCAAGCTTCCTGGAAACGCTCAAGCTGTTCCACGTCGCCGGCAGGCTCCGCGGGAACGGCCTGAGCATGATCAGCTGTTCGGGGGGCGAAGCCAGTCTGGGAGCCGACATGGCGGTCGGGCGGGATCTGCATTTTCCACCGCTGACACAGGATCAGCGAAGAGAACTGCGCACGGCGCTGGGTCCGATGGTGGCGCTGGCAAATCCGCTCGACTACCACACCTATATTTGGCGAGACACTCAGGCGATGACGCGGGCGTGGAAAGGAATGACGGGCCCGGATGTGGCTCTGACACTGTCGATTGTGGACTATCCGCATACGGATGCCACCGACTGGGCCTGCGCAACACAGGCGGCGCTGAACTGCTCAAGCGAAACTGGCAGGCCCTTTGCCGTGGTGGCCACCCTGCCCGAGCTGATGCCCGAAGACGTGGCGCAAAAACTGCTGGACGGTGGCGTGGTTCCCTTTGCCGGCCTGCACGAGGCGTTGGCCGCAGCCGAGGCCGCCGCCCGCCCGCTGCCCGCGCCGGCCGCGCCTGTCCAGTTGCCCGGTAAGCGGGAGGCGGACACAACCCTGACCGAGGCCGAGGCGAAACAGGCGCTTGCGAAACACGGCCTGACGGTGCCGCGCAGCGTGGTCTTTCCGGCCGATCAGGCTGAAGAGGCGACACACCACCTGACCGGCCCCTTCGCGGTCAAGGGCGTCGGGCTGGCGCACAAATCCGAACATGGCGCGGTTCTGCTGGGCGTGGAGGCGAGCGAAATCGCGGACGCCGCCCGCCGGGTGGGCACCGCCGACGTGCTGGTCGAGGAAATGGCGGCCGGCGGTGTTGCGGAACTGCTGATCGGTGTCACGCGCGATCCGGCGCATGGGTTCGTGCTGACCCTCGGCGCCGGGGGCGTCCTGACCGAGATCCTGCGCGATACCGTGTCGCTGCTGGTGCCCTCGGATCGTAACGCAACCCGGGCGGCGCTGGGCAAGCTGGCCTATGCCCCGCTTTTGGCGGGCTATCGCGGCAAGTCCGCAGCCGATCTCGAGGCGATTCTCGACGCCATCGACGCGGTGCAGTCCTATGTGATTGCCAATGCCGCCACTGTCAGCGAAGTTGAAATCAACCCCCTCATCTGCACCGCGACGGGCGCGGTGGCGGTTGATGCCCTGATCCGAAAGGCAAGCTCATGAACCCAGTGAAGACCAAACGCGACGGCGCCATTCTGGCAGTCACCCTGGACCGGCCCAAGGCGAATGCCATCGATTTGGCGACCAGCCGGGTGATGGGCGAAGTGTTCCGCGACTTCCGCGATGACCCGGGCCTACGCGTGGCGATCCTGACGGGGGGCGGAGAGAAATTCTTTTGCCCCGGCTGGGACCTGAAGGCCGCGGCTGAGGGCGATGCCGTGGATGGGGATTACGGGGTCGGCGGTTTCGGTGGCCTTCAAGAGCTGCGGGACATGAACAAGCCGGTGATTGCCGCCGTGAACGGGATTGCCTGCGGCGGCGGTTTGGAACTGGCCTTGAGTGCCGACATGATTTTGGCGGCCGATCACGCCACCTTTGCGCTGCCGGAAATCCGCTCGGGCACGGTGGCGGACGCGGCCAGCGTCAAGCTGCCCAAGCGCATACCTTACCACATCGCGATGGAACTGCTGCTGACCGGCCGCTGGTTCGACGCCGAAGAGGCGCATCGCTGGGGCTTGGTGAATGAGATCGTCCCGGCCGACCAGCTGATGGACCGTGCATGGGAGCTGGCTCGCCTGCTGGCCAGCGGTCCGCCGCTGGTCTATGCCGCGATCAAGGAGATCGTGCGCGAGGCCGAGGATTCCAAGTTCCAGGACATCATGAACCGCATCACCAAGCGGCAGCTGCGCACGGTCGATGTTCTCTATGGCTCCGAGGACAATCTGGAAGGCGCCCGCGCCTTTGCCGAGAAACGCGACCCGGTCTGGAAAGGGAAGTAGCGGCACACGAACTGGCCTGACGTCGCTCAGGCCTTTTCGAACAGCGCGATATAGGCGGTGTCGCCCTTGTTGGGGCCTGAGGCGAGGTCGCCGTAGATGCGGACCGGGGTCAGGGTCAGATGTTCCATCCGGCCCTCGGCCTGCAGATTGTCGAAGGCGGTTGCGAATCCCAGCGCCTCGAAGTGTTTGGCGTTGATCGACAGGCCGAATTGCGCCCCGGGCCGGGCCACCCGCAGCAGGGCGGGCAGAACCTCGGGGCCCAGATGGCCGTGGGTGAAGGTGCCCGACGACACGATGCCCGAATAGCTGTCACGTGGAACCGGGATGCCCTCGTTCAGGTCAGCCTCGATCGCGTCGCGGTAGATGTCCTTGCGCATGGCCTTGTCCAGCATCTCGGCGCTGATGTCGGTGGCGTCGATCGGCCCCACGCCCAGATCGGCCAGAACCGCGCCGCACAGGCCGGTGCCCGCGCCCACATCCAGCACCGGACCCTGCCCCCCGGCGCCGACAAAGGCGCGGGCGGTATGGATGTGCAGCTGGTAATCCTCGCGCGCGGCGAATCCGCGATCGTAATCTCCCGCCCATTCGGCATAGAGCCGTTTGTTGTCTGCCGGAGTTTTCAGCGCATAGGCCGCGTGCAGGCTGGGTTTGTCATCACTCATCACACCATGAAGGCGCAGGCGGAGATTCGAATCAAGTGCGTCCATCCGGCGCTTGCATCCCGCCCGCGGCGCGATCAACAAGGGGCCATGACTGGAACGCTTTTTTCATTCGGGCACGGCTATACCGCCCGCGCGCTGTCGCGCTGGCTGGCCCCCAAGGGTTGGCGCATCGTCGGAACCACCCGCGATGCCGCCGAGAAAGACGCCATCCGCGCCACCGGGGCCGAACCGCTGGTCTGGCCGGGCGAGGACCCCGATCTGAACGGGGTCACGCATCTGTTGATTTCGACCGCGCCCACGGCCAAGGGAGATCCGGTTCTGGTCGCCCTGCGGGATGAGCTCGCCGCCCGCGCCGGGCGGTTCGACTGGGTCGGGTACCTGTCGACCACCGCCGTCTATGGCGACCACCAGGGGGGCTGGGTCGATGAGTCCACGCCGGCGACCCCGACGGCCGAGCGCGGGCGCTGGCGGTTGCAGGCCGAGCAGGACTGGGCCGCAATTCCCGGCCTGCCGCTGCACATCTTTCGCCTTGCGGGCATCTACGGGCCAGGGCGGGGGCCGTTTTCCAAGCTGAAGAAAGGCGGGCTGCGGCGGATCATCAAGCCGGGGCAGGTGTTTTCGCGCATTCATGTCGAGGACATCGCACAGGTGCTCGAGGCGTCGATGCTCCGTCCCGATCCGGGCGCGATCTACAATGTCTGCGATGACGAACCGGTGCCGCCGCAGGACGTGATCGGCTATGCCGCGCAGCTTCAGGGGCTGCCGCTGCCGCCTGCGGTGGATTTCGATACGGCCGACCTGACGCCGATGGCCCGCAGCTTCTACAACGAGAACAAGCGCGTTCGGAACGACCGGATCAAGACCGATCTGGGCGTGAAGCTGAAATACCCCAACTATCGCGTGGGCCTTGAGGCGCTGCACGCGGATCAGGCGTTGAACGGCGACTGATCAGGCCACATCCGCCAGGATCATGTCGGCGGCCTTTTCCGCGATCATGATCGTGGGCGCGTTGGTGTTGCCTGAAACCAGCGTCGGCATGACCGAAGCATCGACCACCCGCAGCCCCTGCAACCCACGCACGCGCAGCTGTGGATCGACCACCGCCATGTCATCCACCCCCATCTTGCAGGTGCCTACGGGGTGGTAAATCGTATCGGCCCGCGCGCGGATGTGGCCTTCCCAATCCGCGTCGGTCCGGGCGGTGTCGGTACCGAACATTTCCTTGTGGCGGTATTTGGCGAGGGCCGGAGCCTCGAGAATTTCGCGCGTCATCCGCGCGCCCTTGATCATTGTGTCCAGATCGCGCGGGTCGGACAGATAGGCCGGGTCGATCGCCGGGGCGGCAAAGGGGTCGGCGCTGTGCAGCGAGACGGTGCCGCGGCTTTCGGGGCGCAGCTTGCAGATATGGCAGCTGAACCCATAGCCCAGATGCAGCTTGCGCGCGTGGTCGTCCACCAGCGCGATGGTGAAATGCAGCTGGATGTCGGGGCGGTCCAGATCGGGAGAGGTCTTCAGAAAGGCGGCGCCTTCCGCAAAGGGGGTGGCAGCCATCGACACCCCGGTCTTGCGCCACCGCATGAGGTGTTTGATCAGCCCCACCGTACCGGCGGCGCCGATGCCGAAATTGTCTGTGTCCTTTGTCTTGTAGGCCAGGATGAAATCCAGGTGATCCTGCAGGTTCTTGCCCACGCCTGGCAACGCGTGGCGGACGGCGATGCCATGCGGCGTCAGGTCCTCGGGGTCGCCGATGCCCGACAGCTGCAGCAGTTGCGGCGATTTCAGCGCGCCCGAGCAAACCAGAACCTCGCGCGTGGCGGTGACGGTGAGGTCGGCGCCCTTACTGCCCTGGCGATAGATCACGCCCGTGGCGCGGTGGCCGTCAAAGGTGATCTCGCGCGCCTGCGCCCCGGTGATGACCGTCAGGTTCGGCCGGTCCATGACTGGAAACAGATAGGCCGCGGCGGCCGAGCACCGCTCGCCGTTTTTGGCGGGGTCATGGAACTGGGTGACCTGGTACAGCCCCGCGCCTTCGTTGTCGCCGCGATTGAAATCGTCGGTCACCTTGTGCTGCAACTGGGCGGCGGCCTCGACGAAGGCGCGCGTGATCGGGCGTTCTTCTTTCTGATCGGACACCTGAAGCGGGCCGTCGGCGCCATGCAGGTCATCCGCGCCGCGTTCGTTGTTCTCGGACCGTTTGAAATAGGGCAGAACGCTGCCCCAGTCCCAGCCCTCGCAGCCCAGATCGGCCCAGCCGTCATAATCCTGCCGTTGCCCGCGCACATAGAGCATCGCGTTGATCGCGCTGGATCCGCCCAGGGCCCGGCCGCGCGGCTGATAGCCCTTGCGGCCGTCCAGCCCCGGTTGCGGCACCGTCTCGAAGGCCCAGTTGTTGATCCTGGGTCGCCCCGGCAGCATTGCGACCACCCCGGCGGGCATTCGGACCAGAATGCCGTTTCCGCCCCCGCCCGCCTCGAGCAAGCAGACCCGCGTGCCCGGATTGGCGCTCAGACGGTTGGCCAGCACACATCCCGCGGACCCTCCGCCGACGATGACGTAGTCGAATTGCATGGCGATCCTCCCCTGTGGCCCGCGCGGTGTCGCGCGTCACAGCCCGCAGTTTGAAGCACCGGCCGCAAAAGGCAATCTGGGCGTTGGGGAACGCCGCGTCATGTGGATGGGGATCGGTTTGAAGGAACCCGGCAGAGCCATAATCAATATCTATCAAATCAATCCGAAAACAAAATTTTTTCTCATGGCTGGGATTTGCTATGACTCGGGGTATTCCAGCGGACTGCGGTCCGCCCCTTTTTGACGTGCCATTCGCACGGTTGCCTCGCAAACAGACTGACACCAGCCAGGATCGGAGATTGAGATGGACGGAAGCGACACCCCCAACACGGGCCAATGCCCCATCATGCACGGCGCCGGAACCCGATCGAATCGGGACTGGTGGCCCGAACAGCTGAACCTGGCGATCCTGCATCAGCACCAGCCGGTCAGCAATCCTCTGGGCGCCGATTTCAACTATGCCGACGCGTTCAAGAAGCTGGATTACCAGGCGCTCAAGCAGGACCTGTATGATCTGATGACGGATTCGCAGGATTGGTGGCCGGCGGACTATGGCCACTACGGCGGACTGTTCATCCGCATGGCCTGGCACAGCGCCGGAACCTATCGTACCGCGGATGGTCGGGGCGGGTCCTCGACCGGTTCCCAGCGGTTCGCGCCGCTCAACAGTTGGCCCGACAACGGCAACCTGGACAAGGCGCGCCGCTTGCTGTGGCCGATCAAGCAGAAATACGGCAACCAGATTTCCTGGGCCGACCTGATGATTCTGGCCGGCAACTGCGCCATCGAATCGATGGGCGGCAAGACCTTCGGCTTTGCCGGCGGCCGCGAGGATATCTGGGCGCCCGAGGAAGACATCTATTGGGGCCCCGAGGCCGAATGGCTGGCCACCAGCGATACCGAAGGCAGCCGTTATACCGGCGACCGCGAGCTGGAAAACCCGCTGGCCGCCGTGCAGATGGGCCTGATCTACGTGAACCCCGAAGGCCCCGACGGCAAGCCGGACCCGGTGGCCTCGGGCCGTGACATCCGCGAGACTTTCGCGCGGATGGCGATGAACGACGAGGAAACGGTGGCGCTGACCGCGGGCGGCCATACCTTCGGCAAGATGCACGGCGCGGGCGATCCCAGCCATGTGGGCCCCGAGCCCGAAGCCGCCCCGATCGAGGCGATGGGGTTCGGCTGGCTGTCCACCTTCGGCAAGGGCAAAGGGCGCGACACTATCACCAGCGGGCTGGAAGGTGCCTGGACCGCGAACCCGATCCGGTGGGACAACGGCTATTTCGACGTGTTGTTCAAATATGATTGGGAACTGGTCAAAAGCCCGGCCGGGGCTTGGGTCTGGACACCCAAGGACATCCAGCCCGAGGACATGGCTCCCGATCCGGAAGACCCGTCGAAGCGGGTTCCGATCTTCATGTCGACCGCCGACATGGCGATGCGGATGGATCCGATCTATGGCCCGATCTCGAAGCGGTTCCACGAGAACCCCGAAGAATTCGCCGATGCCTTCGCGCGCGCCTGGTTCAAGCTGACCCACCGCGACATGGGTCCCAAGGTCCGGTATATCGGCCCCGAAGCGCCGGACGAGGAGCTGATCTGGCAGGACAACGTGCCGCCGGTGGATCATGACCTGATCGACGCGGCGGATATCGCCGACCTCAAGACCCGGATTCTGGACAGCGGCTTGACGATCCCGCAGCTGGTCTCGACCGCTTGGGCGTCGGCCTCGACTTTCCGCGGCTCTGACAAGCGCGGAGGCGCCAACGGTGCGCGGATCCGGCTGGCCCCGCAGAAGGACTGGGCCGTGAACGAGCCGGAAAAGCTGTCCCAGGTGCTCTCGGTCCTCGAAGGCATCCAGGCAGCGTTCAACGCGGCGCAAAGCGGAAACAAGAAAGTGTCGCTGGCCGATCTGATCGTTCTGGGCGGGGTCGCCGCCGTCGAACAGGCCGCCGCTGCCGCCGGGCACAAGGTCGAGGTCCCCTTCGCCCCGGGCCGCACGGACGCATCGCAGGAGCAGACGGATGTCGAATCCTTCTCGGTGCTCGAACCCATGGTCGACGGGTTCCGCAACTATCAGCGCCAGGAATACAGCGTCTCGCCCGAGGACCTGCTGGTGGACAAGGCCCAGCTTTTGACCCTGTCGGCGCCCGAGATGACCGTTCTGGTCGCCGGGCTGCGGGTTCTGGGTGCAAACCACGGCGGATCGACGCATGGCGTGTTCACCGACCGGGTCGGAGCGCTGAGCACCGATTTCTTCACCAACCTGCTGGATATGGGAATCGAGTGGAAACCTGCGGAGGACCAGCCGGGCGTGTATGAAGGCCGCGACCGGGCCACGGGCGACGTGAAATGGACTGGCACGCGCGTCGATCTGGTGTTCGGCTCGAATTCGCAACTGAGGGCGATTTCCGAGGTTTACGGGCAGGCGGATGCGGACGGCAAGTTCGTGTCTGACTTCGTCGCCGCCTGGACCAAGGTGATGAACGCGGACCGGTTCGACCTGGTCTGAGCCGCAGGTTCGCTGACCCATGGAGGCCGCCCCGATATTGATCGGGGCGGCCTTTTGTATTGCTGCGAATGCTCCGACCCATGTCCCGACAGCGGATTCCCACTGCGATTCCGCGCTGCGGCATCATTTGCGAAAGTTTCTCGGGGCGAAATGGGCGTACGGTTGGATGAAAGCTGCATGATGAAGTCGCTAATTAAATGTAATTTAATAGAAAAATCGTCATCTGAGAAAAAAATGGAAGTTTTTTGAAAATGGGTCTTGCAGGTCCCGGACCTAATCCGTAAATACCCCTTCACCGGCGCTGGTGAGGCGGTGGTGACGGGCTGGAGAGGCGGCCTGACGGACTGGAAAGACGGTTGTGACGCTCAGGAGAGACTGGGGCATCTTGAGGATTTGTTGGGCGGATGCGCAGAGGGATTTGCGTGTTGGTCTGATTTTTTCTCTGGGGTGTATGGCTCTTTGACATTGCTGGATAACTGAAGAGATATGCGGGCGGTTTGGTTCGTTTCGACGGATTGGATGTCTGTATATCGCGCTGGTAGGGTTTCGGCCCGATGACCAGTGTCAGCTTCACTGTTTGTACGGCTTTCGGTTTCTTCGGAGACCTGAAGCACAGACAAACAGATGACTCATCAGATCCTTGCCGGGTCTGATGGATGTGCAGAGGTTCGAACGTCAAGGATAGGTCGGCAACGGCCTTTCAACTTGAGAGTTTGATCCTGGCTCAGAACGAACGCTGGCGGCAGGCCTAACACATGCAAGTCGAGCGCGCCCTTCGGGGTGAGCGGCGGACGGGTTAGTAACGCGTGGGAACGTGCCCTTTGGTACGGAATAGCCTCTGGAAACGGAGAGTAATACCGTATGAGCCCTTCGGGGGAAAGATTTATCGCCAAAGGATCGGCCCGCGTTAGATTAGGTAGTTGGTGGGGTAATGGCCTACCAAGCCTACGATCTATAGCTGGTTTTAGAGGATGATCAG
>NZ_JBXWRV010000008.1:0-128111 GCF_059613065.1 Ruegeria sp. BHSC026
AGGCGCTGCGCGAGGCGCTGGCGGGCTGGTCCAAGGCCGATCTCAAGACCGAGACCGCGCGGCACTATGACCCGTATTGGCAGGGTCTGAACCTCGAAACCCATGTCGAGTTCGCCGAAATGCTGCGAGCGCTGGAACACGGCGGCGACCCGGGCGCCATGGAAATCCGTCTGCACCCCGACGAGGACCGCGACGCTACCCGTGCCTGTTTCGCCATGGCCGACCATCCCGGCATCTTTGCCCGCATCGCCGGGGCGCTGGCGCTGGCGGGGGCCAACGTCGTGGATGCGCGCAGCTACACCACCAAGGACGGTTATGTCACCGATGCCTTCTGGATCCAGGATTCCGAAGGTCACCCCTTTGACACGGCCCGCTTGCCACGCCTGACCCAGATAATACACAAGACATTGAAGGGCGAAGTGGTCGCCCGCGACGCGCTCAAGTCTCGCGACAAGATCAAGAAGCGGGAAAAGGCGTTCAATGTTCCGACCCACATCACCTTCGACAACGAAGGTTCGGAAATCTACACCATCATCGAGGTCGATACCCGCGACCGCCCCGGCCTGCTGTACGATCTGGCCCGAACTCTTGCAGCGGCCAATGTCTATATCGCCAACGCGGTGATCGCGACCTATGGCGAGCAGGTGGTGGACACGTTCTATGTCAAGGACATGTTCGGGCTGAAATACCATTCCGAGTCCAAGCAGCGCACGCTCGAGGCCAAGTTGCGCAGCGCCATCGCCGAAGGCGCCGAGCGGGCGGCCTCATGAAGCAGATCCGCCTGTTTTCGGGCCTGTTCACGGTCGGGTTCTGGACCCTGGCCAGCCGCATTCTGGGATTTGCGCGCGAAATCCTTCTGACCGCGCTGATCGGCCCGGGGCCCGTGATGGACGCCTTTGTTGCGGCCTTCCGCCTGCCCAACATGTTCCGCCGATTCTTCGCTGAGGGCGCTTTCAACGCGGCCTTCGTTCCGATGTTTTCGAAACGGCTGGAAGGCGGCGAGGACGCGCAAGGGTTTGCGCAGGATGCGTTCAACCTGCTGGCAACGGCCGTTCTGGCGCTGGTCGGGCTGGCCATGGTCTTCATGCCGGGGCTGGTCTGGCTGACGGCCGAGGGGTTTTATGGCGACGAACGTTTCGATCTAGCGGTCGGTTACGGATATGTCGTCTTTCCCTACATCCTGTTCATGTCTCTGGCCGCGCTGTTTTCCGGGGTTCTCAATGCCACCGGTCGCTTCGCCGCCGCTGCTGCGGCTCCGGTCCTGCTGAACATCTTCGCCTGCACGGCACTTATCGTAGGCGCGGTAACCGGGGGCGAGGTCATCCGTTGGCTCATTGCCGTCATACCCATTGCCGGGGTCGCTCAACTGGCGCTGGTTTGGGTCGCCACCGAACGCGCCGGAATTCGCATCCGGTTCGGCCGACCGAAGCTCAGCCCTGACATGCGCAAGATGGTGCGCATCGCCGTTCCAGCCGCCCTTGCGATGGGGGTGACCCAGGTCAATCTGGTCGTAGGGCAGTTGGTTGCGTCAAAGACCGAAAATGCCGTCAGTTGGCTGTTCGCTGCCGACCGGCTGTATCAGCTGCCGCTGGGCGTGGTCGGCATCGCCGTGGGCATCGTGCTGTTGCCCGACTTGTCGCGTCGTCTGCGCGCGGGTGACGGCGATGGTGCGCGCAACGCTTTTTCCCGCGCCGGAGAATTCACCCTCTTGTTGACTATTCCGGCAACCGTGGCCTTCGTGCTCGTCCCGGTCCCGCTGGTTTCGGTCCTGTTCCAACGCGGCCAGTTCACCCCCGAAGACACGGCTGCCACCGCACTGGCCGTGGCGGTCTATGGCGTCGGCCTGCCGGCCTTCATGCTGCAAAAGCTGCTGCAACCGCTGTTCTTCGCGCGCGAGGATACCCGTTCGCCCTTCCGGTATGCCGTGGTGGCTATGGTCATCAACGCCGTTCTGGCTTTTGGGCTGTACCCGATCGTCGGCTGGATCGCCCCAGCCATTGCGGCCTCGGCCGCCGGGTGGGGCATGGTGGCGCTGTTGGCACTGGGTGCCCGGCGCATGGGCGACGAGGCTCGTTTCGACGACAGGTTCAAGCGCCGCGCGCCCAGAATATTGGTCGCTTCAATAGGAATGGGTGTGGCGCTGGTCGTGGCAATGCAGATGTTCGGCTGGGCATTCGACATTCCGGGTTGGCGGTATCTGGCGTTACTGGCCCTGATCGTGGTCGCCGCAGTGTCTTACTTCCTTCTGGGCCACCTGCTGGGTGCGTTCCGCCTGTCCGAGTTCCGGTCCGCCCTGCGAAGGTCCTGACCGTCAATCCCGCCGGATACGCCCCACCAGCCGCGCCCATCCTCCCGGTGCCACGAAAAACGACAGCCCGAACCCGGTCGCGAAGCCACCCAGATCGGCAACCCAATCCGAGGTGCCGCCGAAGATCAGGCCGAACAGCAGTTGGATGCCCATCAGCACCGCGATCAACTGGAATGCCCGTGCCTGGTTCTCTCCGACCAGCGACAGCCTGCGCCATAGCAGCCAGGTGAACGCGCCGATCAGGCCGTAGACCGGCGGGAAGCCCCCGACCAGCGGATAGCGCGGGTCCAGCAGCACCGCATAGGCCAGCGCCCCGCCCACGCCGGACAGCACGAAGATCACCAGCATCGCAAAACCGCCAAAGACCTCGCCCACCATCTTGCCCATCGCCAAGACAAAGACGCAGACAAAAAGCGCCTGGGTAAAGCTGCCCGAGACGAAGGGGTAGGTGAAGAACCGGATCACATGCTCGACCGGCCAACGCCCGTTCATCACCATCCAGTCGAATATGTCGGCCGAGAAGGAATAGCGCTGGATCGCCTCCAGCCGCCAGCCTACCGCGCCGGGTCCGCCGACCAGGCCGCGCGTGCCGAGGGTGAAGGCCAGTTCGATCCCCATGATGAACAAGACCAGCGCCACCACCACGGGTGGCAGGGGGTTCACGGGGGGTGTGTAGTGCTCGCTGCTCATTGGGCGGGCCTTTCGCGGCTGTTGACGTCCCTTTGCCTCATGGGTAAGCGACGGAGGCTTATTTTTCCAGACGGGAGTTCCCTTCCATGACCGAGACCAAGTTCACGCCGCGCGTGTTTTCCGGCATTCAGCCCTCGGGAAACCTGCATCTTGGCAACTACCTTGGTGCGCTCAAGCGTTTTGTGGACATGCAGGGGCCGGAGATGGAGACCGTGTACTGCATGGTCGATCTTCACGCGATCACCGTCTGGCAGGATCCCAAGGAACTGGCGCATTCCACGCGCGAGCTGTGCGCGGGCTTCATCGCCGCCGGCATCGACCCCGAACAGTCGATCCTGTTCAACCAGTCCCAGGTGCCCGAGCACGCGCAACTGGCCTGGATCTTCAACTGTGTCGCGCGCATGGGCTGGATGCAGCGCATGACCCAGTGGAAGGACAAGGCTGGCAAAAACCAGCAGAACGCTTCTCTGGGTCTGTTCGCCTATCCCTCGCTGATGGCCGCTGACATTCTGGTCTATCACGCGACCCATGTGCCGGTGGGCGACGACCAGAAACAGCACCTTGAACTGACCCGCGACATCGCCATCAAGTTCAACCACGACTATGGCGTCGATTTCTTCCCGATCACCGAGCCGGTGATCGAGGGCGCGGCGACGCGCGTGATGAGCCTGCGCGACGGGGCCAAGAAGATGTCCAAGTCGGATCCGTCCGACATGAGTCGGATCAACATGACCGACGATGCCGACACCATCGCCAAGAAGATCCGCAAGGCCAAGACCGACCCCGACGCCCTGCCCTCGGACGTGGACGGGCTGGAAGGCCGCCCCGAGGCGCGCAACCTGGTCAACATCTATGCCGCGCTCAGCGATCAGACGGTCGAGCAGGTTCTGGCCGAGGTCGGTGGCAAGCAGTTTGGTGAATTCAAGCCGATGCTGGCCGATCTTGCGGTCGCAAAGCTGTCGCCGATCTCGACCGAAATGGCGCGGCTGATGGGCGATCAGGCCGAGATCGACAGGATCCTGGACCGTGGCGCGGAACGGGCGCGGGAGATCGCGGCTCCGATCCTCAGCCGCACCTACGAAATCGTGGGGATGGTGGGCGCCGGCCGCGCCTGAGAACCAGATGGAAACAGCAGCGCCGCCCCGGATCCGGGGCGGCGTTTTTCGTTGCAGATCAGGCAGCCTGCGGGTGAAGTTTTTCCTCGACGATGGATTCGGCCACCGCATGGGGGCTGACGCCATCCACCTTGGCGCGGGTCAGGATGCGGTCCATCGTCCGCTCCAACGCCTCGAGCCGCTGACCGACCCAAGCTTCGCGGTCCTTGATCTTCAGGATTTCGGTCGCCACGTTCACGATCCCGCCGCCATTGGCCACGAAATCCGGGGCGTAGAGGATGCCGCGGTCATGCAGTCGCTGCGCGTCGACATCGGTTGCCAGCTGGTTGTTGGCCCCTCCGGCCACTGCGCCGACCTTCAGCAGCGGAATGCTGGTTTCGTTCAGGATGCCGCCGATCGCGCAGGGCGCGAAAATATCCGCCTCGGCCGCATAGACCGCATCAGGCGCGACGGCCTGCGCCGCGAACCGGTCCGCCAGCCGGGTAGTCTGGCCCGCATCGATGTCGGTAATCACCAGTTTCGCCCCTGCGTCATTCAGCAGCGCACACAGGTGTTCGCCCACATGGCCCAGCCCTTGCACCAAGATGGTCTTGCCGCTCAGGTCGTCGGACCCGAACCGATGCCGCGCAGTCACGCGGATGGCGTTGAAGATCCCGCGGGCGGTGATGGGCGACGGGTCGCCGCTGGCGAATGGGCCATCGGGCAGACCGGCGACATATTCGGTTTCGGTGCCGATCTGGGCCATGTCTGCCGGGGTCATCCCCATGTCCTCGGCCGTCCAGTATCGGCCACCAAGGCTTTGCACAACGCGCCCGAAGGCCTGCAACAGCCGGGGCGTCTTGTCCGCGCTCGGGTCGCCGATGATAACGGCCTTGCCCCCGCCCAACGGCAGATCGGCCGCTGCGTTCTTGTAGGTCATGCCCCGCGACAGGCGCAGCGCATCGTCCAGCGCCTCGGACGGGTGACCATAGGTGCGCATCCGCACGCCGCCCGCTGCAGGCCCCAATTGCGTGGAATGGATCGCCACAAAGCCCGAAAGCCCGCTGGCGGCGTCTTTGAATTCGACCACACGCTCGTGATCTGGCGCGTCAATCGTGGTTATTTCCATTTTGCTCCTCCGGAAAGACAGATGGAGCTTGCCACATCGGACCGAGCGATTTTCGCCAATATATGCTGGTCAGAACATGCCTCTTGGCGATAATAATAATCTGAGCCGATTATTTTAGGGATTTTCTCCATGGACCAGATCGACCGCAAGATCGTGCGCGCGCTACAACAGGACGGGCGCATGACCGTTCTGGACCTGGCCGAAAAGGTGGGCCTGTCGCCCACACCCTGCGCGCGACGCCTGGAGCGCCTGCGCCGCGACGGGGTGATCACCGGATATTCGGCGCAGGTCGACCCCGAGAAACTGGGCTTTGGCGTCACGATTTTCGTGTCTGTCGAACTGGAGAAACAGGACCGCAACGCCATCGACGCATTCGAACGCGCCATCCTGCGCTGTGACGAGGTGATGGAGTGTTACCTCATGACCGGCTCGCGCGACATCCTGCTGCGCGTCGTGGCGCGTGACCTGACCGCCTTCGACGCGTTTCTGGAGAACCGGCTGATGCAGATTCCGGGCATCCGCAACCTACGCTCCAACTTCGCCCTGCGCGCGATGGTCAAGCGCGACGTGTTGCCATCGTCGGCCGGATAATCTGCTGGACCTCGGGCGCGCGCGCTCCTACGGTTCGGCGGAATTGACGGAGGGCACAATGGCAGTCGGCAAGAATATCCGCACCTATTTCGATGGAACATGGCACGATGACGATGCCCCGATCATGCGGGCCGCGGACCACGGGGCCTGGCTGGGATCATCGGTGTTTGACGGCGCGCGCTATTTTGACGGAATGGCGCCCGATCTGGCGGCGCATTGCGACCGGGTGAACCGCTCGGCCGAGGCGCTGATGCTGACCCCAACAGTGTCCACGGAACGGATGGTCGAGCTGGTCCAGGAAGGGCTGGCGACCTATCCCAAGGATGCCGCGGTGTACATCCGCCCAATGTACTGGGGCATCGACGGCGACGCGACCGCGATCGTGCCGCAGGCCGGAAGTACCGGGTTCGCGATCTGCCTGGAAGAGATCCCGATGGCCCCCGAAACCGCTTCGGCCACCCTGACCACCACGCGGTTCCGCCGGCCGGTCCTGGAAAACGCCGTGGTCAACGCCAAGGCCGGGTGCCTGTATCCCAACAACGCGCGCATGCTGACCGAGGCCCGCTCCAAGGGGTTTTCCAACGCGCTGGTGGCCGATGCCCTTGGCAACGTGGCCGAAACTGCAACCGCCAACATCTTCATGGTCAGGGATGGCGAGGTCTTTACCCCCATTCCCAACGGCACCTTCCTTGCCGGCATCACCCGCGCGCGGCACATCGACAACCTGCGCCGCGACGGGGTGACCGTGCATGAAACGGTGCTGTCCTTCGACGATTTCCGTGCGGCGGACGAGGTGTTCATGTCCGGCAACATGAACAAGGTCACACCGGTGACGGCCTTTGACGACACCCAGTACCAAGTCGGCCCCGTCACGCGCCGGGTGCGATCCTTGTACTGGGACTGGGCCGCAAGCGCCCGTTAGTCGGCCCGACCGAGTTGCCAGACTGCGAAGGCTGGGGCATGATCGCCAAAATCTTGAGAGGACAGTCATGCGCAAGTTCCTTGTAGTTCTGGATGACAGCCGCGAATGCCTGAATGCCATGCGCTTTGCTGCCATGCGGGCGGCGCATACGGGCGGCGGCGTGACCATCCTGTCGGTCATTCCGCCGGATGAGTTCAATCACTGGATCGGCGTGTCCGAAGTGATGCGCGAAGAGGCCCGCGAACGCATCCACGCCCATTTCGAGGTCTTCGCGAAATGGATGCGCGACAAGCAGGGGATCGAACCCGAACTGGCAATCCGAGAAGGCGAGCCGGTGGCCCAGATCATCGAACATATCCGCTCGGACCCGGAAATCGGGGTTCTGGTTCTGGGGGCCGGCACGGGCAAGAAGGGGCCCGGGCCGCTGGTCACACAACTGACCCGCAACGCCGGCGGCTTGCCGATTCCGATCACCATCGTGCCGGGCGACCTGAGCAAAGAGAAGCTCGAAGAGATCACTTGATGCCCGCCACCCTGCACTTCTGGTTCGATTTCGCCTCGACCTATTCTTACCTAAGCGCCATGCGCGTAGAACGGGAGGCGGCGCGGCGCGGGGTGCGCGTGGAATGGCAGCCATTTCTGCTGGGTCCCATTTTTGCCGAACAGGGCTGGACCACCTCGCCTTTCAACATCTACCCGACCAAAGGCCGGTACATGTGGCGCGACATGGAGCGGCTGTGCGCCTTGCGCGGCCTGCCGCTGACCCGTCCGGACCCGTTTCCGCAGAACAGCCTGAAAGCGGCGCGCCTGGCGCTGGCGCTTCCAGACTCCGGCCCACGGGCCGCGTTCGCGCGGGCCGTCTTCTCGGCCGAATTCGGAGATGGCCGCAACATATCCGACGACACAGTCCTGCAGGATGCGCTGTCCCAGGCAGGCGCCGCACCCGAGATGCTGGACCAGCTGTCAGATCCGGCCATCAAGGCCGCCCTGTTCGAACAGGTCGACCGCGCCAAGGCATTGGGCCTGTTCGGCGCGCCCAGCTTCGTGGCCGGCTCGGACCTGTTCTGGGGTGACGACCGCCTGGACATGGCGATCGAGCATGCGGCCCTGGATTAGAATCGTTCCAAATCTTGACTTCCCCGCGCCCGGCGCGCATATCAGACGCAAGCGATACGGAGCGCCGCCATGTTCATCCAGACCGAATCCACGCCGAACCCGGCAACTCTGAAATTCTTGCCCGGCCAGACCGTGCTCGAGGCGGGCACAGCGGATTTCCCGACGGCCGAGGCCGCCGAAAACTCGCCGCTGGCCAAACGCATCTTTGCGGTAAAGGGCGTAACGGGTGTGTTCTTCGGCAACGACTTCGTGACCGTAACCAAGGATGACGACGTTCAGTGGGACCACATCAAACCCGCGATCCTGGGCGCGGTGATGGAGCATTACCAATCCGGCCAGCCGGTCATGGGGGCTGGGGCGGATGCGGCCTCGGGTCACGCGGAACACACCGGCGAAGATTCGGAAATCGTCAATCAAATCAAGGAACTGCTCGACAGCCGCGTCCGCCCCGCCGTGGCGCAGGACGGCGGCGACATCACGTTCCACGGATTTGATCGTGGCGTTGTCTATCTGCACATGCAGGGGGCCTGCGCGGGCTGTCCGTCGTCGACCCTGACTCTGAAGATGGGGATCGAGAACCTGCTGCGCCACTACATTCCCGAAGTGACCGAGGTTCGCCCCGTTGCCGTCTGAGCCCAAGGTTCTGGCCTTTGACACATCGGCCGCGCATTGCGCGGCCGCTTTGATTTGCGGCCCGGACATCATCGCCAGCCGTGCCGAACCCATGGCCCGCGGTCAGGCCGAGCGATTGATGCCCTTGCTGCAGGACATCCTGACCGAGGCCGGGCTGGACTGGTCCGGGCTGGACGCGATCGGCGTCGGAACCGGGCCAGGAAACTTCACCGGCATCCGCATCTCGGTCTCGGCCGCGCGTGGTCTGGCGCTAGGCCTGAACAAACCCGCAGTCGGGGTGTCGGGCCTCGAAGCCCTGGCTGCGCTGGCCCCTTCGGGCCACATTCCGGCCATCCCCGCCCCGCGGGACCAGGTCTATTTGCAGAAGCCGGGAGCCGCACCGCAAGTTCTGCCTCGGGATCAGGCAGAACCACTGGGGCCGCTGTTTACCAACGACGACCCGGAGCAGCTGGCCTGCGCGATCGCGCGCATCGCCGCGCAACGCCGGACCCTGCCGCAAACACCGCCCGCGCCGTTGTATCTGCGCCCGGCCGATGCCGCGCCGTCGCGCGACGCGCCGCCGGTCCTACTGGATCCATGACGCCACAGGAGATGGCCGAAACCCATGCCGCGGCCTTTACCCAGTCGCGCCCCTGGACCGCGTCGGAGTTTGCCGATCTGACTGCAGGCCGTTTCACGCATGTGCTCGGAAACAAATCTGCTTTTGCCCTGTTCCAGGTCATTGGCGACGAGGCCGAGCTGCTGACCATTGCAACCCATCCCGACCGCCAGAGGCAGGGACTGGCGCGGGCGCTCATGCAGGGCTGGCAGACGCGCGCCAGCGCTCTGGGCGCGTGCCGCGCCGTTCTGGACGTCGCGGCCGACAACATTCCGGCCATTGCACTCTATCAAAGTTGCGGTTATGCGCCCTGCGGTCTGCGCCGGGCCTATTACAGGCGTCCCGGGGCGAACAATGTCGATGCAATTGTGATGGAGCGCACGCTGCCCTGACGAAAGCCGAGCGATTCCGAGACCAATTGGTCAAAAAGCGGTTGACCATGTCAGTTTCAGACGGCCTTAATTGCCGCTATCACAGCAGTTCTGCTCGCTCTGAGCGGGGCTGGGCGTAAGACCCGGTCCCGAAGTCATAATAAACAACGGGAGTATATGATGACCCTGATGAAATCCTTGATGGGCGCAGCCGCCGCCTTTGCACTGACGGCCGGCGCAGCCATCGCCGAACCGGCAATCATCTTCGATCTTGGCGGCAAGTTCGACAAATCGTTCAACGAAGCGGCCTATAACGGCGCCAAGCGCTGGGCCGACCAGACCGGCAAATCCTTCCGTGAAATCGAGCTGCAGTCGGAAGCGCAGCGCGAACAGGCCTTGCGCCGTTTTGCCGAAGCTGGTTCCAACCCGATCATCACCATGGGCTTTGCCATGGCCGATCCGCTGGCCGCTGTCGCGCCCGATTACCCGGACACCAAGTTCGTCGCTGTTGACGTAACCTGGCTGGACGCGCCCAATATCCGCCAGATCGGTTTTGCCGAGCATGAAGGTTCGTACCTGGTCGGCATCCTGGCGGCCATGGCCTCGAAAAACGGCACCGTTGGCTTCATCGGCGGTATGGATATCCCTCTGATCCGTCATTTCGGGTGCGGCTACGCCCAGGGCGCCAAATCGGTGAACCCCGATATCAACGTCGTCGCCAACATGACCGGCACCACCCCGGCCGCATGGAACGACCCGGTGAAGGGCTCGGAGCTGACCAAAGCGCAGATCAGCCAAGGCGCTGACGTCATCTATGCCGCGGCCGGCGGCACTGGCGTGGGTGTCCTGCAGACCGCTGCAGACGAAGGCATCCTGTCGATCGGCGTAGACAGCAACCAGAACCACCTGCACCCGGGCAAGGTTCTGACCTCGATGCTCAAGCGCGTGGACGTTGCCGTGTATGACGCCATGAAAGCAGGCGAGGACGTCGAAACCGGCGTGTTCACCATGGGCCTGGCCGAAGACGGTGTGGGTGTTGCCATGGACGAGAACAACGCGCCGCTGGTGACCGACGAGATGATGGCCGCCGTTGAGAAGGCGCGCCGCGACATCATCGACGGCAATGTCACCGTCGTCAGCTACTACGAGAACGACAGCTGCCCGGCACTGCAGTTCTGATATCGCACGGGGCGGGGGAGGCCCTCCCGTCCCGCATCCACTCATGCCGCTGTTTCGCAACGACCCGATGATCGCGAGTTCAGCGCAGCTTTTTCGGCAATCGAGGACAAGACATGACAGTCCCCGCCATCGAGCTCAAAGGGATTTCCAAAGCCTTTGGGCCAGTTCAAGCGAACAAGGACATCTCGATCAGCGTCGCCCCCGGCACGATCCACGGGATCATCGGTGAAAACGGTGCGGGCAAATCCACGCTGATGAGCATTCTTTACGGCTTCTACAAGGCCGACAAAGGTGAAATCTGGATCAACGGCAAAAAGACCGACATCCCCGACAGCCAGGCCGCGATCGCCGCGGGTATCGGCATGGTCTTTCAGCATTTCAAGCTGGTTGAAAATTTCACCGTTCTGGAAAACATCGTTCTGGGCGCCGAAGATGGCGGGCTGCTGGCCCCCTCGCTGGCCAAGGCCCGCAAAGAACTGAAAGCGCTCGAGCAGGAATACGAGCTGTTCGTAGACCCCGACAAGCGCATCGACGAGATCGGCGTGGGCATGCAGCAGCGGGTTGAGATCCTCAAGGCGCTGTATCGCAAGGCGGAGATCCTGATTTTGGACGAACCCACCGGGGTGCTGACCCCGGCCGAGGCCGACCAGCTGTTTCGCATCCTCGACCGGCTGCGCGCCGAAGGGAAGACCATCATCCTGATTACCCACAAGCTGCGCGAGATCATGGAGGCCACCGATACGGTGTCGGTGATGCGCCGCGGCCAAATGACCGCCACGGTCAAGACTGCCGAGACCAACCCCGAGGAGCTGGCCGAGCTGATGGTCGGGCGCAAGGTTCTGCTGCGCGTCGACAAGGTGCCGGCCAAACCCGGCAAGCCCATTCTGGAAATCGAGAACCTGCGGGTGACGGATTCAACCGGTGTCGAGCGCGTCAAGGGCATCGACCTGACGGTTCGCGCGGGCGAGATCGTAGGCATCGCGGGCGTCGCCGGAAACGGGCAGTCCGAGCTGCTCGAGGTGTTGGGCGGAATGCGCCCCGGATCGGGGACGATCAGGATGAACGGCGTTCCTCTGGCGTTGAGCGGGCCAGGGTCGGACGGGCAAGCGCGCCGCTCCCAGGGCATCGCCCATGTGCCCGAGGACCGGCAGCGGGAAGGCTTGATCATGGATTTCCACGCCTGGGAAAACGTGGCGTTCGGCTATCACCGCGACCCGGCCTATCAGCGCGGGATCTTCATGGACAACGCCGCCCTGCGCGCCGACACCGAACGCAAGATCGAGAAATTCGACGTGCGTCCGCCGAATGGCTGGCTGTCGGCCAAGAATTTCTCGGGCGGGAACCAGCAGAAGATCGTCGTGGCGCGCGAAATCGAGCGAAACCCCGACCTGCTGCTGGTGGGTCAGCCGACCCGCGGTGTGGACATCGGGGCGATCGAGTTCATTCACAAGCAGATCGTCGCCCTGCGCGACCAAGGTAAGGCGATCCTGCTGGTCTCGGTCGAACTGGAAGAGATTTTCTCTCTGTCTGACCGGATTGCCGTGATGTTCGACGGACATATCATGGGCGAGCGCCTGCCCCATGAAACGGATGAAAAAGAACTGGGCCTGTTGATGGCCGGTGTTGCGGGGGAGGCCGCGTAACATGGACAAGATGCCAAAATGGGCCGACGTCATTCTGATCCCGCTGATCAGTCTGATCCTGGCCGCGATCCTGTCGACCCTGGTCATTCTGGCCATCGGCGAAAACCCGGTCGAGGCGGTGAACCTGATGGTCACCGGCGCGCTTGGGTCGACCTATGGCTGGGGCTACACCCTGTATTATGCCACCAACTTCATGTTCACCGGTCTGGCGGTCGCGGTGGCATTCCACGCGCGTCTGTTCAACATCGGCGGCGAAGGCCAGGCAATGTTGGGCGGACTGGGCGTCGCCATGGTTTGCCTGTATGTGCCGTGGCCGCACTGGAGCATCGCCCTGCTGGCGGCCATGGCCGCCGCGATGCTGTTCGGGGCGGCCTGGGCGGCGATTCCGGCCTATCTGCAGGCCAAGCGCGGAAGCCATATCGTGATCACCACGATCATGTTCAACTTCATCGCTGCGGCACTGCTGAACTACATGCTGGTCAACGTGATGCGGCCAGCCGGTTCGCAAGACCCGGCAACCGCCCGCTTTGCCGAGGCGGTACATCTGCCGACGCTGCACGAGATGCTGGCACCGATAGGAATCAACTTCTCCAAGGCCGCCCCGGCCAACATTTCGCTGATCGTGGCGCTGTTGGCCTGTGTGGTGGTCTGGGCGCTGATCTGGCGCACCCGTCTGGGCTATGAAATCCGGGCCTATGGGCATTCGGAGACCGGTGCGGTCTATGCCGGTATCTCGCCGGTGCGCATCACCATCGTGGCGATGCTGATCTCGGGCGCTTTGGCGGGTCTGATGGCGATCAACAACGTCATGGGCGAGGCCGAGCGGCTGGTTCTGAACTCGACCGAGGGCGCAGGCTTCATCGGCATCGCCGTGGCCCTGATGGGCCGCTCGCACCCGTTCGGCGTGTTCCTGGCGGCCATCCTGTTCGGCTTTCTGTACCAGGGCGGCGCGGAACTGGCGCTGTGGACCTCGATCCCGCGCGAACTGATCGTGGTGATCCAGGCGCTGGTGATCCTGTTCACTGGGGCGCTGGACAACATGGTGCGCATGCCGCTTGAAAAGCTGTTCCTGGCCCTGCGCAAGGAGGCGAACTAATGGACTCCTTCCTGACACTGATTCAAGTTCTGGATTCGACCGTCCGCTTGGCCACGCCGCTGCTGCTGGCCTGTCTGGCAGGGCTGTATTCGGAACGCGCGGGCATTTTCGACATCGGCCTCGAGGGCAAGATGCTGATGGCTGCGTTCTTCTCGGCGGCGGTTGCGGCCGTCACCGGATCGGTCTGGCTGGGCCTGCTGGCCGGGATCGCAGCGTCGCTGGTGTTGTCGGCCCTGCACGGGCTGGCCTCGATCACCTTCCGCGGCAATCAACTGATTTCGGGCGTGGCGATCAACTTTCTGGCGGCAGGCCTGACCGTGCTGATCGCACAGGACTGGTTCCAGCAGGGCGGCCGCACGCCCTCGCTGTTCGGAGGCGGCCGGTTCGAACCGATCACATTCCCCTTTGCCGAGGCGCTGAGCGGCGTCCCGATCATCGGGCCCATCTACTCCGAACTGCTGTCGGGCCATTCGATTCTTGTATATGTGGCGTTTCTGATGGTTCCTGCCACGTGGTGGGTGCTGTTCCGCACCCGTTTTGGGCTGCGGCTGCGCGCGGTCGGGGAAAACCCCGCCGCCGTTGATACCGCAGGGGTTTCGGTGGTCGGCCTGCGCTATGCCGCCGTGGCCATCTGCGGTGTTCTGTGCGGGATCGCCGGGGCCTATCTGGCAACCGGGTTGCAGGCCGGTTTTGTCAAGGACATGACCGCCGGCCGCGGGTTTATCGCACTGGCAGCCCTGATCTTCGCCAAGTGGCGCCCATGGCACGCCATGTGGGCCTGCCTGCTGTTCGGGCTGCTGCAGGCGGTGGCGCTGCGGTTCCAGAATATCGATCTGGGAGGCATCGTGATCCCGGTGCAGGCCATGGACGCGCTGCCCTATATCCTGACGGTCGTGATCCTGGCCGGTTTCGTCGGCAAGGCCATTCCGCCGAAGGCAGGGGGCGAGCCGTACATCAAGGAGCGATAAGGCCAGTTCGGGACTGATTGGCAGTCCTGTTCGCTGCACAGCGGCATGCAGAGTTGATTTTGCATGCCGCAACCGCTCTAAAGGGGTATGCACGTCTACCTTCCCATCGCCGAAGTGTCCGTGAGCCCCTTCCTTTTGCTGGGGACCGGAATCACGGTCGGATTCCTGTCGGGAATGTTCGGCGTGGGCGGCGGCTTCCTGATAACCCCGCTGTTGTTCCTGATCGGCATTCCGTCGGCCGTCGCCGTGGCGACCTCGGCCAAGCAGGGGGTGGCATCTTCGTTTTCGGGTCTACTGGCCCATCTGAAAAGACGCACCGTCGATCTGAAGATGGGATCGGTTCTGCTGGGCGGCGGCCTGCTGGGCGCCACGATCGGAATGATCGCTTTCAACGCCCTCAAGCATCTGGGACAGGTCGATCTGGCGGTCCAGCTTTGCTGTGTGGTGTTCCTGGGCCTGATCGGCAGCATGATGTTCGTTGAAAGCGTGCTTTCCATCCGTCGGGCTCGGCAGGCAGGCGGTACCGTTTCCGCGGGCCGCCGTCGGCACGGATGGATTCATGGCATGCCGTTCAAGACCCGGTTCAGGGCCTCGAACCTTTATGTCTCGATCATCCCGCCGGTGATGGTGGGCTTTGGCGTCGGGGTCTTGTCGGCCGTCATGGGCGTGGGCGGGGGGTTCATCATGGTGCCGGCCATGATCTATATCCTGGGGATGCCGACCAAGGTCGTGATCGGGACTTCTCTGTTCCAGATCATCTTCGTCGCCGGCTTCACGACGATGATCCATGCCTCGACCAATTTCAGCGTCGATATCATCCTTGCCCTTTTCCTGTTGATCGGAGGCGTCGTCGGCGCCCAGTTCGGAACCGGTCTGGGCGCCCGCCTGAAGTCCGAGCAGCTGCGCATCCTTCTGGCGGTGATGGTCATGATCGTCGCCGCCAAGGTTGGGCTGGACCTGACCATCGATCCTGTCGAACACTACAACCTGTCTGAATTTCTTGGATAGAACTTATGGTCCGGCACCGCTTCGACACTCACTCACGACCGCCCCGAGAATCCACTGGGCTTGGGCCGGCACTGTCTCCGGCCCCCGCGTTCAGCCCTGCCCCCGCAGATTCAGGAGCGTGTTGACAGCATGTATATTTACCTTCCCATTGCCGAAGTCTCCGTAAATGCCTTTCTTCTGTTGGGGCTGGGCGGAATGGTGGGCATCCTGTCGGGCATGTTCGGCGTCGGCGGAGGCTTTCTGATGACCCCGCTGCTGTTTTTCATCGGCATCCCGCCGGCCGTCGCGGTCGCCACTGAGGCCAACCAGATCGTGGCGTCGTCATTCTCGGGGGTGCTGGCGCATTTCCGACGAAAGACTGTCGATCTGAAAATGGGCTGCGTTCTGCTGGTGGGCGGCCTGTTAGGGGCCGCGCTGGGTGTCGTGGTGTTCAACTACCTCAAAAGCCTCGGCCAGGTCGATCTGCTGGTCAAGCTTTGTTACGTGGTATTCTTGGGCGTCGTAGGCGGCCTGATGTTCATCGAAAGCCTGAACGCGCTGCGCAAATCCCGCCGGGCCGGAGGGCCGGTAGCCAAACGCCGTCAGCGCGGATGGATCCATGCCCTGCCCTTCAAGATGCGGTTCCGGACCTCGGGCCTGTATATTTCGGTGATCCCGCCGGTTCTGGTGGGCCTGTGCGTCGGCGTACTGTCGGCCATTATGGGGGTCGGCGGTGGCTTCATCATGGTGCCTGCAATGATCTATCTGCTGGGCATGCCGACCAAGGTGGTCGTAGGGACATCGCTGTTTCAGATCATCTTCGTTACCGCCTTCACCACAATGTTGCATGCCACCACGAACTATACCGTGGATATCGTGCTGGCGGTGCTGCTGCTGGTCGGAGGTGTGATCGGCGCGCAAATCGGCACCGTCATCGGATCACGCATGCCCGCCGAACAGTTGCGCGTGCTGCTGGCCGCCCTTGTTCTCGCGGTCTGCGCCAAACTGGCACTGGATCTGCTTCTCCAACCGGCCGAGCTCTATTCGCTCGGCACCGACGGAGGGCACTGACGTGTTGCGCTGGATTCTAGCCATGGTGTTGCTGTCCCTGCCCGCTGCGGCAGCGCAGGAACAGGTCGTTCTGGGCCTCAGCCAGGACCGGGTTGCCATCACCGCCGATTTCGACGGTTCCGAAATTCTGATTTTCGGCGCCGTCAAGCGCGAGGCGCCCATTCCCGACGGGCCACCGCTGGAGGTGATCGTGGCCGTGGCCGGCCCGTCCGAACCGGTCATGGTCCGCCGGAAGGAAAAGAAATTCGGCATCTGGGTCAACACCGACAGCGTCCTGGTCGATTCCGCGCCCAGCTTTTATGCCGTGGCGACCAGCGCCCCGTTCAACGAGATCATCAGCGACACCGAGGACCTGCGCTATCGGATCTCGATCAAGCGCGCGATCCGCTCGGTCGGGGCCGCGATGCATATCCGGCAGGCTCAGGACTTTGCCGAGGCGGTCGTCAGAATCCGCGAGGATGAGGGCCTGTATTCGATTCGTGAAAACACCGTTGCCGTGGATGAACAGACACTGTTCCGCACCTCGATCGACATGCCCGCTGACCTGACCGAAGGCGACTATCTGACCCGCATCTTCCTGATGCGCGGCGGTCAGGTGATTTCGGAATTCGAAACCACCATCGACGTGCGCAAGGTGGGGCTGGAGCGGTTCCTGTACAACATGTCCCGCCAGCAGCCTGTCTGGTACGGGCTGATGTCGCTGGTGATCGCCATCGCGGCGGGATGGGGCGCATCCACGGCCTTCCGGCTGCTGCGTGAAAGTTGAGGCCTAGCCGCGGCCGATATAGGGCATCGTGGTCGCCATGACGGTCATGAACTGAACATTCGCCTCGGGCGGCAAGCTGGCCATGTGCAGAACCGACCGCGCCGCATCCTCGACCGCCATCGTCGGGTCCGGCTCGCGCCCTTCGGCAATGGCCCGTTCAACCAGACCCTGCACCATCGGGGTACGCGCGTTTCCGATGTCGATCTGACCGCAGGCAATGCCGAAGGCCCGCCCGTCCAAGGACAGGCTGCGCGTCAAACCGGTTATGGCATGTTTGGTAGCGGTATAATGCACCGAGTTCGGACGCGGCACATGCGCCGCGATCGAGCCGTTGTTGATGATGCGTCCACCTTGCGGGCTCTGCCGCCGCATCGCACCGAACGCGGCGCGGGCGCACAGAAACATCCCATTCAGATTCACGTTGACGCTCTGATACCAGTCGTCCAGCGCGATCTCGTCGATCGTTCCGGCGGGCGCAAAAATGCCGGCGTTGTTGAACAGAACATCCAACCGTCCGGCCTGCACCTGAAACGCATCGAACGCTGCCGACACCGCTTGGGGGTCCGTCACGTCGGCCACCAGCGGAATAGCGTTTTCGCTCGCGGCGGCCATCTGGTTCAGCTTGTCCGCACTGCGCGCCAGCAGGCCGACCTTCCAGCCCTGATCCAGAAACAGTTCGGCGGTGGCTCGCCCGATCCCCGAGCTGGCACCGGTTACGATGATCGTCTTCATGTCTCCTCCGCCTCCAGCGTAAGTTTTGCGGCCGGGACCGCGCGCAGGTCGTCAACCTGCAACGGGTGGCTCGGCTTCGAAAGCCGATTGCGCACCACCCAGATCAGCCGCTCTTGCGCCCGGGTGATGGCCACATAGGCCAGCCGTTTCCAAAGGGGTTGCCCGGCCTCAGTCCGGCCCATCCGGGCGGCGGCGTAAAGGTCAGGGGCAAAGACCTGCACCGTGTCCCACTGCGAGCCCTGCGCCTTGTGGATCGTCACGGCGGCCCCATGCAGAAACGTGGCCCCCATGCGCGCGGCAAAGGGGATGAAGGGCTCTTCCTCGTCCGGTTTTTCGATCTGCACGATCGAAGCGGCGCTCACCTGCGGGTCCTCGGCCCCCATGACATGCAGCCGCGAGAACCCCGGCTTGCGCCCCGGTCCCAGATAGATCACCTGCGCGCCCTTGATCAGCCCGCGCGCCTCGAGGTCGAGCCGCTTCTTGCGGTGCTTCAGCGGCAGCTCGATCCCATCGCAAATCAACGGTTCGCCTTCCAACAGCTCGGTCTCGGGGGCCCCATGCACCTGGCGGAAGGCCTGGATCAGCCGGATACGCGTCGCGTTCCGCCAGACCAGAACCGGGCTGCGGGCCATCAGGTCGACCTCGACCCGCTGGCCCCAGACCACGCGGTCATCCGTGCGGGCGGTCTGCTCGACAAGGCGTTCGAAATCCTCGAACCCCATCGCCGGATCGGCCAGCGCATGGGCCAGGTCCAGAATGGGGTTGTCGGCCTCTTGCCGGTGCACCCGGTGCAGGATCAGCTTGCGAGGTTCCGGCAAAGCATCGAACACCATCGACCCGGACTGGTTCACCGGCGCCAACTGCGCCGGATCGCCGAACAGCAGCAGGGTGGGAAAGATCTCCTTGAGATCCTCGAACTGCCGGTCGTCCAGCATCGAGGCCTCATCGACGAACCCGATATCCAGCGGCTCGTCGCGCCGTTTCCAGCCGGTGATGAAATCCGACCCGCGCAGGCCGGCGGCGGCCAGAGCACCGGGGATGGACTTGTTGTTGGCGTAAAACGCGGCGGCGCGGTCCAGCGCCTCGTCGGTCAGGCCTTCAATCTCGGGGCGATCGTCGTTGCCCGCCAGCCATTCGGCGATCCGCTCGTATTCCGGATCATAGACCGGCGTGTACAGAATCCGGTGAATGGTGGTGGCCGGAACACCGCGCAACCGCAACACGCTGGCGGCCTTGTTGGTCGGGGCCAGAATGGCAAGGCTGCGCTTGTCCTTCGATTTGCGGCTTTCATAGTCGCCCGAGACGATCTGAACTCCGGTCTCGGCCAGCGCCTTGTAAAGTTCGGCCAACAGCAGGGTTTTGCCCGACCCGGCCTTGCCGATCACCGCCATCACCCCCGACTCGCCTTGGCCGGGCAGCTTGAGCAGCGCATCGTCTTCCAGGTCCACGCCTGCGGTTTTCAGCATCTGGGCGATGCTGTCGAAGGCGGCGGCCTGATCTTCGGAAAATGTGACCTTGGGCAGAGACATGGCGCGACCCTACAAGGCCGCGCCAGTCTGCGCCAGATGCGGAATCCAACGTCAGGCAGACAGTGCGAACCGATGCCGCGCGGTGGACCCGAAGGCTGTTCGGAACCACAGCCGCGACAGCTCGCGCGGGATGCCCGCCCGCTCGGCCACACGGTTGCAGTCCTCGGCCGAATAGGGCCACAGTCCGACCGAGATCTGGTCACGCCCAGTTCCCTCTGAGCCCAGCACGATCGGAGACGACCCGATCAGGCGATAGATGCGAATCATGCGCGCATCGAAAACCCCCGCGATGTGGGTCAGGCCAAAGCCCTCCATCACCTCGCCGCCGCTCAGCATGATGGCACCGGCCGTGTGCGGGCTGGCCCCGCGCGACAGGCAGAATCGGGTCACTTCCCAGATCAGGGGGCTGCAAATCGGCCGACCTCCGGTCAGATGTCCAAACACGTCATTCACCATAACCGGGCCCGTCGTCGGCAGAATTCGCATGGACCCGCCATGGCTGCCATCCGGCTCCTCCCAGATCACATACAGCGGGTTCAGATCATCATACTGGTCCCGCTCCTCGCCTTTTTCGTTGACGTGAACGTCCCACCCCAGGCGGGTCTTGAATTGATCGGCGCGGTCGCGAAACATCCCCTCGGCCAATTTCGGAAATTTATGAAGTTCGTCAGCGTATAAATAACGCAGCATGACTTTTCCCCTTGTCGTCCAGTGCTGGAACGAAGGGGGTACAAAGCCATGGTTAATTTACTGTGTTTGGGGCGCGCGGCCCTTAAACCACTATTAATCCCCGGCTCAGGGCTTTTGCGATGGCGTGCGTGGTGTTCAACGCTCCCAGCTTGGCCCGCGCGCTTTCGATATAGACCCGCAGCGTGTGTTCGGAAATCGACAGGGAATGGGCGACCTGCGCCCGACTGTAGCCAAGGGCCAAAAGTGTCATGGCATCAATCTCGCGCGGCGACAGCGAACGGGGCGAATCCGGTTGCCGGGACCGCTCGAATTCCAGCGCCTTTCGGTTGAAGTAATGCGCGATCAGGATCAGTTCGCGGCCATATGCGCCGATGAAGGCCTGCCACGCGTCATCCGCACATGAATGGTTCACGGTAAAGAGGGCAAACTGGCCATTCGGGCCGCGGATAGGTATCGAGTAACCTTGATTGCCGACCCCGTGCGCCAATGCATCCTTCAAAAAGGCCTTGGCGACCTTGCCCGACCAGTCCAACGCCTTCCAGTCAACCGGCTGGAACCGTTGGAAACAGCCCAGAATGACCGGATCGATGCGATGATAGTTGCGCTCCTGATAGCGCTCGGCCCAGGCGTCGGGATAGGTCGTGCACCCATATTGTTCACCGCCGCCATCGACCCAGTGATACACGATGTGATCGATTTTCAGCTTGTCGCGAAGCCCGACGGCAACCGCGCCCAGTTCGTCAAGCGTGCTGGTGTTTTCCAAGTCCTCCAGGACCTGACTCAAATCGACCTGCGTTCCCATTCGACGGTGCCCGCGCCTCACGCTCGAGGGACGCAATCTCGGCCGCTGCAATCAGCTTCGTGTCATCAAGCTGTTCGGCCAAAGCCGTCAGCCCATTGGCAACTGCGAAGGCGTTGAGGTCCGACAGTACGTCCAGTATCCACTCATTCTGCGCCATCAGGGTCGCTCCGAAACAGTTAACGAAGGGTTAACACAACCATAACATGTGTGTGATTTTGTTGCATATTCGCTTCTTTCTACTCCCCAAAAATGGCGGGTCCGCAATCTCCAAGCGACTGAAGTTCAAGAAGGGGCTGCAAAACAGAAAACGCCCGCGAGTCGCCGGAACGATTCGCGGGCGTTGATGTGTTTCAACGCCCCGCTCAACCGCGGGCGTCCAAGACCTCCTCGAGGGTGCGTAGCCCGGTGCGCGGCGCCTGAACCAGAACCGACATGTTTCCTGGCTTGTGCTCGTTGCGCATCATCTTCATGTGGGCTTCGGGCAGTTCGTTCCATGGGAACACCTCGGACATGCAGGGATCAAGCCGCCGTTCGAGCATCAGTCGGTTCGCCGCCGAGGCCTGCTTGAGATGCGCGAAATGCGACCCCTGCAGGCGTTTCTGGTGCATCCACATGTACCGCACGTCGAAGGTCAGGTTGTAACCGGTGGTGCCGGCGCAGATGACCACCATGCCGCCCTTCTTCACCACGAAAGTCGAGACCGGGAAGGTGGCTTCGCCGGGGTGCTCGAACACCATGTCGACATTCACGCCCTTGCCGGTGATGTCCCAGATCGCCTTGCCGAATTTGCGGGCTTCCTTGAACCATTCGGCGTATTCGGGTGTGTTGACCGTAGGCAACTGACCCCAACAGTTGAAATCCTTGCGGTTGATGACACCCTTGGCGCCCAGCCCCATGACGAAGTCGCGCTTGCTTTCGTCCGAGATCACGCCGATTGCGTTGGCGCCCGCCGTGTTGATCAGCTGGATCGCGTAGGAGCCCAGACCGCCCGACGCGCCCCAGACCAGAACGTTCTGGCCCGGCTTCAGGTCATGCGGTTCATGCCCGAACAGCATCCGATAGGCAGTGGCCAGCGTCAGCGTGTAGCAGGCGCTTTCCTCCCAGGTCAGATGCTTGGGGCGCGGCATAAGCTGCTGCGCCTGCACGTTGGTGAATTGCGCAAACGACCCATCGGGCGTTTCATAGCCCCAGATCCGCTGGCTGGGCGAATACATCGGGTCACCGCCGTTGCATTCCTCGTCGTCGCCATCGTCCTGGTTGCAGTGGATCACGACCTCGTCGCCGACCTTCCAGCGTTTCACCTTGTCGCCCACCGCCCAGACGATGCCCGATGCATCCGAGCCCGCGATGTGATACGGGGCCTTGTGGCCATCAAAGGGGCTGATCGGCTTGCCGAGCGAGGCCCAAACGCCGTTGTAGTTGACGCCCGCCGCCATCACCAGAACCAGCACTTCGTGGCTGTCCAGCTTGGGCACATCGACCACTTCCAACTGCATCGCAGTGTCGGGCTCACCGTGGCGCTCCTTGCGGATGGCCCACGCATACATCTTCTTCGGCACATATCCCATCGGCGGGATTTCACCCATTTCGTAGAGGTCTTTTTCCGGTGCCTCGTAGGACGCGATGCCGCTGTCGGTGTCCAAAGCCATTGTGGCCTCCTCTGTCAAACATGTTCGCCGCGACGCAGAATCGCGCGCTTCATAGGCTGGAATATTGGCCCATGAGTAATTTTGCAACCCATTTTGGATCATTATTGAAATTTTATGACCCAGCAGCCGCAGAAATTTCTTTTGCAGCCGCAGAACCATCCGGGTCTTCGCTGATGGGCGCTGAGGCGGCATAATACTGCATCAGATCCAGCCGCTCGACCGATGGCGACAGCATACCGTTGTTTCTGCTCAGTATTCGCCGTTCGACCAGTTGTTCGATCGCTGGCGAAATAGCTTTCAGGTCTTCGTCCGTCGCGCCTTCCCGCCGCATCAGTTCGGCGATGCGTGACTGAACGTCAGACTCGGAGATGGTGCCGTTCTCGCGAACGAGCCAACACGCGGCGGGCGCTGGCACCAAAGGAATTGCCCGACCGATCCGACGCATCAGTTCTCGGGCCAGATCCGTCATCAAGTCCGGGCCAGCTTGTTTGCGGAACTCCTGCAGCGAAATGGGCAGGCCGTACCGAACCGAGGCCAAGCCGAACCGCTTGTAGCGCCCGATGATACGGCGCCATACCTGTTTCAGGCTCCACCTTGTGATCACGCCGATCCGAGCGCGAAACCGCCGTTCGCTGCCCAGGGCGGCAGCGGTCAGGATCGTATCCTCCAGCACCCTGTCATAGTTCAGCGCAACCGGCACGAACACCACATCCCGCCCATCGGGGCTGGTGCCGTCGATGATGTATTTCAGCAGCCCCAGCTTGGGTCGGCCCAGCGCCCCGGTCAGGCTTAGGCCACCTTCAGGAAACATCGCCTGCGTGACACCGGCATTGGTGGCCAAGCGCACATAGCTGGCCAGAACCTGCCGGTAGAGTTCGCTGCCGGACTTGCGCCGGATGAAATAGGCTCCCATCGCGCGGATCAACCGGCTGAGCGGCCAGACCCGTGCCCACTCGCCCACCGCATAGGACAGCGCCGACTGTTGCGCGGCCAAATAGGTCACCAGAACATAATCCATGTTGCTCCGGTGATTCATTACAAAGACCACGGTTGCTTTGGGATCGATCTCCTTCAATGCGGCCTCGTCCTCGTGGCTGAGGCGGACATTGTAGAACGCGTTGCTCAACCACCGAGCCAACCGAATGGCAAAGCTGAAATACATGAAGGCCGAAAACGACGGGACGATTTCCCGGGCGTATCGCCGGGCCTGCTCGAACGCGACCGCTTCGGGGATACCATGTTCTTCGGCGTGGTGCTGAACAGCCTGACCAACCTGCGGGTCATAGATCAGGCGTTGGATCATGTCATGACGCTCGGCCAGTTTGAACGGCTGGATTGGCCGTTGCAGGCGCTGGTTCAACCGTTCAACAGCCCGTTCAAGCCGGCGGCGAAAGAACCAGCGCACCGACGGGAACAGGAAATGCGAGGCAAAAGTGACCGCGGCAAACACCACGATCAGAACAAACAGCCAAATCGGTAGCTCAACGGTCTGCGTCATGCCGGCACAGTGCCATCAAACCGCCGCCGTCACAATCGGCAGCACGCCGTACATGCCGCAACGCAGCGAATTGACATGTGCTGAAAATTGCGCTTTAGAACCCATGAGAGAAATATTGTTACCCATCGACGCATGAGGCTCTGACCATGACGCAGACGCAGAAAGACCGCCCCTGGCTCATCCGAACCTATGCCGGTCATTCCACGGCCAAAGCCTCGAACGCGCTGTACCGGTCTAACCTGGCCAAGGGGCAGACCGGTTTGTCGGTGGCCTTCGATCTGCCGACGCAGACGGGTTATGACAGTGATCACACCCTGGCCCGGGGCGAGGTCGGCAAGGTCGGGGTGCCGGTCTGCCACCTGGGGGACATGCGGGTTTTGTTCGATCAGATCCCGCTGGAGCAGATGAACACGTCGATGACGATCAACGCCACAGCCCCTTGGCTGCTGGCGCTGTATATCGCGGTGGCCGAGGAACAGGGCGCCGATGTGTCCAAGCTGCAGGGCACGGTACAGAACGATCTGATCAAGGAGTATCTCAGCCGCGGCACTTATGTCTGCCCACCCAAGCCCTCGCTCAAGATGATCGCGGATGTGGCCGAGTACTGTTATTCGAACGTACCGAAATGGAACCCGATGAACGTGTGTTCCTATCACCTGCAAGAGGCCGGCGCGACGCCCGAGCAGGAGCTGGCCTATGCGCTGGCCACCGCCATCGCGGTCCTGGACGAGTTGCGTCCCCGCGTTCCGGCCGAGGACTTTCCGGCGCTGTGCGGCCGCATCTCGTTCTTCGTGAATGCGGGCATCCGATTTGTCACCGAAATGTGCAAGATGCGGGCCTTTGTCGACCTTTGGGATGAAATACTGCAACAACGTTATGGCGTGGAAAACCCCAAGTTCCGCCGGTTCCGCTATGGTGTTCAGGTCAACTCGCTGGGCCTGACCGAGCAGCAGCCCGAGAACAACGTCTATCGCATCCTGATCGAGATGCTGGCCGTGACCCTGTCGAAAAAGGCGCGCGCCCGGGCGGTGCAATTGCCCGCCTGGAACGAGGCACTGGGCCTGCCGCGCCCCTGGGACCAGCAATGGTCAATGCGAATGCAACAAATCCTAGCCTATGAGACAGACTTGCTGGAATATGACGACCTGTTCGACGGCAACCCGGTGGTCGATGCCAAAGTCGAGGAACTGAAGCAGGGCGCCCGGGCCGAGCTGGCCAATCTGGAGTCGATGGGCGGTGCGGTTGCGGCGATCGACTACATGAAATCGCGGCTGGTGGATTCCAACGCCGAGCGGCTCAACCGGATCGAGCGCAACGAGACCATCGTCGTCGGCGTGAACCGCTGGACCGAGGGTGAGCCCTCGCCGCTGCAGACCGAGGATGGCGGGATCATGGTCGTCGATCCGGCGGTCGAACAGGAACAGATCGATCGCCTGAACGACTGGCGTGCCGCCCGCGATGACGCCGCCGTGAGCGCGGCGCTGGCCGATCTGCGCGCCGCCGCGCAATCGGGCGCCAACATCATGGAGCCCTCGATCGCCGCGGCCAAGGCCGGCGTCACCACCGGTGAATGGGCCGAAGAGATGCGGCGCGTCTTTGGTACCTATCGTGGCCCGACGGGCGTTTCGGGGTCGGTCTCGAACAAGACCGAAGGCTTGGACGACCTGCGCGCGGCGGTGGATGCGGTCAGCGACCGCCTTGGGCGTCGCCTGAAATTCCTGGTGGGCAAGCCGGGGCTGGACGGCCATTCCAACGGTGCCGAGCAGATCGCCTTCCGCGCCCGCGACTGCGGCATGGACATCACCTATGACGGCATCCGCCTGACCCCCGAGGAAATCGTGAAGTCGGCCATGGATCAGCAAGCTCATGTGATCGGCCTGTCGATCCTGTCGGGCAGTCACCTGCCGTTGGTTCAGGAAGTCATGACACGCCTGCGCGAAGCTGGCTTGGGTGATATTCCCGTTGTCGTCGGGGGCATTATCCCGGACGAAGACGCGGATCGCCTCAGATCGATGGGTGTTGCCAATGTCTATACTCCCAAGAATTTCGAACTGAATGCGATCATGGGAGACATCGTGGCGTTGGCAGATCCAAAAACGATCGCCGCAGAATAAAACAGAAATGAGCGCGCTTATTATTCGATTTCAGTAAAAAAGATTAGAAAACAAAGAAAGTTCTCCTTACCGTGTGCGGACAATTCGCAACCGAAATTGACAGGTACGGGGAAAATGGCGATCAATCTTGAAAAAATGTCGCGTCAGGAACTTCTGGAATTGCGCGGCCAAATCGACACGGCTTTGGAGAATGCCGAGGCCCGCGAGCGCGAAGAAGCCCTGAAAGCGGCTGAACAGGCCGCGGCGGCTTATGGGTTCTCGCTGTCGGACCTGACGGTGAAGGCGTCCAGATCTGGAAAGAGCGGCAAAGCCAAGGCAAAATACCGGAATCCGGCTGACCCTTCGCAAACTTGGACGGGGCGCGGGCGCAAACCGAAATGGGTACACGAAGCGCTGAAAGCCGGAGCAGTTATAACCGATCTTGAAATCTGAATGAGGGTTTTGTACCAAAATGACAATTCACATTGGCGCCGAAAAAGGTGAAATTGCCGAAACCGTGCTTTTGCCCGGCGACCCCTATCGCGCGAAATGGGCAGCGGAAACTTTCCTGAGCAATGTCCGCCAGATCAACGATGTGCGCGGAATGCTGGGATTCACCGGCGAATGGAAAGGCAATCCGGTCACCATTCAAGGCAGCGGAATGGGAATGCCCTCGCTGTCTATTTACGTCAATGAACTGATCCGGGACTACGGTGCGAAAACCCTGATCCGCATCGGCTCGTGCGGTGGCATGCAGGAAAACGTCAAACTGCGCGATGTGATCATTGCGATGACGTCAACGACGCTCAGCACGCCGTCTCGGGGCATCATGAAAGAGATCAACTTCGCGCCCTGCGCCGACTGGTCGCTGTTGCAGGCGGCCGTGCAGGCGGCCGAGGCGAAAGGAACCCCGATGCATGTCGGCGGTATCTACTCGTCGGACGTGTTCTATGACGAACGCCCCGACCTGAACGAGCAGATGGTGCGCCACGGCATCCTGGGTGTCGAGATGGAGGCCGCCGAGCTGTATATCCTGGCCGCACGGCACAAATGCCGCGCTCTGGCGGTTCTGACCGTGTCCGATCACCTGCTGACCGGCGAGGCCCTGCCCTCGTCCGAACGCCAGAGCAGCTTTGGCGACATGGTGGAAATTGCGCTGCACGCCGCCTTCCCGAACGCCTGAAGCCAACCGGCCCGGGGCTATTCCCGGGCCTCAGCGCCCGTGCGAGCGGTCATAGCCATTGGGCGCCGGGCTTTGCCATCCGGTCAACGTCCCCTCGGCAGGCGCAAACACTTCGACAAGCAGCGGATGACAGGCGGCGGTGTCCGATGAATGCTCGGCCGAGCAATCCCCGCCCGGGCATGCGCTGAGGTCGCCCAGCAGATCGATTTCAGCGAAAAACTCCAGATAGTCGCCCGGACGCACCGGCGACGCCTTCATGAAATACTGCCCGGTATCGCGGGTGAAGCCGGTGCACATGAACACGTTCAGCACGTCGTGCACGGCCGGCTCGGCCTCGGCCAGCGAAAGGCCCAGATGGTCGGCCAGCGCGCGGGTCAGGTTGGAATGGCAACACTGGTGATACTGCGTGCCCGACAGCAGATTGCCGGTGTAGGGGTCGCAGCGCGTTCCGATCACGTCATGCACCGACCCGCCATATTCGTCGATGCCGTACCAGTCCAGCGTGTCGGCCACGATCGTCGCCATGGGGCGCAGATGGGGAAAGCTGGACCACAGCCGCTCGCCCGTCGTCACGTGGGTTCCGTGCAACGCGCGGGTCTTGCCTGAATAGAAACGCTCGGACAGGTCGTGCAGGCTCCACAGGTTCAGGTCACCGACCTGCGGGCCCTCGACCGAAGTAATGCGAAAGAAATGCCCAGCCGGAACCTCGAAACACCGCGCGTCGCGTGGCGGGACCAAAACCTCGCCCGTTTTGCGCGAGGTTGACCGGGCCGCCCCAAGCAGCGGCATGTCCGGCGCCGACAGGCTGTCATTGGGATAGCAGATCACCGGAGCGATGGCCCGGCGGGCGGCGGCGTCGGGTGGTGGGTTCGTCATGCTGCGTCCGTCCATTTTTTCGACACAGTGACGCAGATCGCGTCGGCGGGAAACCCCAAGGATTCGCTGGCGCCGAAATGTCAGGTTCCGGTTCGCTCGCACTGGTTCGGCTGCGTCTCGGAACGGGACACGGCACCGCAGAATGCACAGCTCCAGATCCCGTCCTGCCGGTGTCGCCGCCAACGACAGTCGCGCGTCAGCGCCGACGTGCGCGATCGCCAAAAGAAATAGGCGAATACACCGGCGGCGAGCAGGAGCAGAAGAATAGGCATGCCCCTGCTTCGCTCACATCGTGCCGATGTTCAAGCCCAACCCCCGCCGCACATCAGGCCGCGTTGGCGTATTCGAACAGTTCGGGTTCCTTGTCCTCGGCGTGTTTCGCCGGCGCGGGTATAAAATAGGCCCAAGCCTGCTCCAGCAACTTCAGGGCTTCGGCTGCATCGGTTTTGGCGGTGCTGTTTTCGGTTTTCATCGGAGTGATCCTGTTTCCAATCCGTCACTCCTCCCCAGCGCCAAAAATAAACCCGACCGGGGCGGCGCACATCCGATGATTTCACATGTGGGCCATGCACTTGCCGCAATGCGGCAAGTGCGGTCTTGGTTCGGGGTCAAACGGTGCGTTCGACCATCAGCTTCTTGATCTCGGCAATCGCCTTGGCCGGGTTCAGACCTTTGGGGCAGGTCTTGGCGCAGTTCATGATCGTGTGGCAGCGATACAGCTTGAACGGATCCTCGAGCTGATCCAGACGCTCGCCCGTGGCCTCGTCACGGCTGTCGATGATCCAGCGATAGGCATGCAGCAGCGCCGCGGGGCCAAGATAACGGTCGCCGTTCCACCAGTAGCTGGGGCACGAGGTCGAGCAGCTGGCGCACATCACGCATTCATACAGACCGTCCAGCTTCTTGCGGTCCTCGATCGACTGCCGCCATTCTTTCGCAGGCCGGTTGGTCTTGGTTTCCAGCCACGGCATGATCGAGGCGTGCTGTGCATAGAAATGGGTCAGATCGGGGATCAGGTCCTTGACCACCGGCATGTGCGGCAGCGGATAGATCTTCACGTCGCCCTTGATCTCGTCCATGCCGTAGATACAGGCCAGCGTGTTGATCCCGTCGATGTTCATCGCGCAGGAGCCGCAGATCCCCTCGCGGCAGGACCGGCGGAAGGTCAGCGTCGGGTCGATCTTGTTCTTGATGTAGATCAGCGCATCTAGAACCATCGGGCCGCAATCGTCCATGTCGACGAAATAAGTGTCGACCCGCGGGTTCTGGCCATCGTCCGGGTTCCAGCGATAGATCTGGAACTTGCGAACGTTGCTCGCCCCTTCGGGCTTGGGCCAGGTCTTGCCCGTCGTGATGCGCGAATTCTTGGGGAGGGTCAGTTGTACCATGTGTTCCTCTCCTTAGAAGGTCCGCGCCTTGGGCGCGATCTTTTCAAGGCTGATGCCGCCCTGTTCTTCGGGCGTCAGCGGATCGACGATGACCGGGCGATAGCTCAACTCGACCGAGTTGCCCTCGACCCGCGCCACGGTGTGCACGCGCCAGTTCTCATCGTCGCGCTCGGGGAAGTCCTCGTGCGCGTGGGCGCCGCGGGATTCCTTGCGCGCCTCGGCACCAACGATGGTGGCCAGCGCGTTGGGCATCAGGTTGGTCAGCTCCAGCGTTTCCATCAGGTCGCTGTTCCAGACCAGGCTGCGGTCGGTGACCTTCAGGTCGTCCAGCTTTGCCGCGATCGCGGTCATCTTCTCGACGCCTTGCGCCAGCGTTTCGGCGGTGCGGAACACGGCTGCATCTTCCTGCATGGTCTTCTGCATTTCCAGCCGCAATTCGGCGGTCGGGGTCGCGCCATTGGCGTTGCGCAGCGCGTCGAACCGGTCGAAGGCCTTGTCGACCGACGCCTTGTTCAGCACCGGGTTCGGCGCTTCGGGGTCCACCACCTTGCCGGCGCGGATCGCGGCGGCCCGGCCGAACACCACCAGGTCGATCAACGAGTTCGAGCCCAGCCGGTTGGCGCCGTGCACCGAGGCGCAGCCGGCCTCGCCCACGGCCATCAAGCCGGGCACCACGGCGGTGGGGTTATCGGCGGTCGGGTTCAGCACCTCGCCCCAATAGTTGGTCGGAATGCCGCCCATGTTATAGTGCACCGTCGGCAGAACCGGGATCGGCTCCTTGGTCACGTCGACGCCGGCAAAGATTTTGGCCGATTCAGAGATCCCCGGCAGCCGCTCGGCCAGAGCCTCGGCCGGCAGGTGCGACAGGTTCAGGTGGATGTGATCACCATTCTTGCCCACACCCCGCCCTTCGCGGATTTCCATCGTCATGCAGCGGCTGACATAGTCACGCGGCGCCAAGTCCTTGTAGTGGGGCGCATAGCGCTCCATGAACCGTTCGCCTTCCGAGTTGGTCAGATATCCACCCTCGCCGCGCGCGCCTTCAGTGATCAGACAGCCCGAGCCATAGATGCCGGTCGGGTGGAACTGCACGAATTCCATGTCCTGCAGCGGCAGACCCGCGCGGGCCACCATGCCACCACCATCGCCGGTGCAGGTATGGGCCGAGGTCGCGCTGAAATAGGCGCGGCCGTAACCGCCCGTAGCCAGCACGACCATCTTGGCGTTGAAGACATGCATGGTACCGTCGTCCAGCTTCCAGCAGACGACGCCCTGGCACTGACCGTCCTCGGACATGATCAGGTCGATCGCAAAATACTCGATGTAGAATTCCGCGTTGTTCTTCAACGACTGTCCGTACAACGTGTGCAAGATCGCGTGACCGGTCCGGTCGGCGGCGGCACAGGTGCGCTGCACCGGCGGGCCCTCCCCGAATTCGGTGGTGTGGCCACCGAAGGGGCGCTGATAGATCTTGCCTTCCTCGGTCCGGCTGAAGGGCACGCCATAGTGCTCCAGCTCATACACCGCCTTGGGCGCCTCGCGCGCCAGGTATTCCATCGCGTCGGTGTCACCCAGCCAGTCCGAGCCCTTGACGGTGTCATACATGTGCCACTGCCAGTGGTCGGGGCCCATGTTCGACAGCGACGCCGCGATGCCGCCCTGTGCCGCGACGGTGTGCGAGCGCGTCGGAAAAACCTTGGTTACGCAGGCCGTGCGCAGCCCCTGCTCGGCCATGCCCAGCGTGGCCCGCAGCCCGGCCCCACCGGCGCCGACGACAACCACGTCATATTCGTGCGTTTCGTATTCGTATGCAGCCATTTCTTTCAGCTCCGGGGTGTTAGAGGGCGATGCGGGCGATGGCAAAGATGCCAGCGGCGGCCGCGCCATAGGACAGACAGGTCACGAGGATGATCAGAACCTTTTCAAGCGTGCCGTGCACGTAGTCCTCGATCATCACCTGCGCGCCATCGGCGAAGTGCTTGAAGCCAACGGCCAGCGTCAGCGCCGCAACGATGGCCGGGAACGGGCGCGAATAGTAGTCCAGCATCATGTCATAAGGCTGGCCCAGGGTCGGCCCGAAGGTAAGGACGAACAGCGGCACGAGGATCAGCAAGGCAACCGAGCTGACCTTCATCGCCCAGAAATGCTGGGTGCCGGATTTGGCCGAGCCCAGGCCAAGGGCACGTTTGCGGTCGGTAAGGTAACGCATGTCAGGCCTCCGGTTATGCAACGATCAACAGGGTGACGAGGGTCAGAACGACCGATCCGATCACGACCGCCCAACCCAGCTTGTAGGCAGTGGGCAGGTCCAGCCCGACGGCGTTGTCCCAGATCAGGTGGCGGATGCCGGCCAGGGTGTGGTACCACAGCCCCCACAGCGACAAAGCCATCACCAAGTCGCCCAGCAACGACGTAATCACGGCATTGGCGGTTGCATAGGCCTCGGGCGAGGTGGCCGCGGCCAGGAACCACCACACGATCAGCAGCGCCGCCACCAACATGGCGTTGCCGGTGATCCGCGTGAGGATCGAGGTGACAGAGGTCAACTGTGGACGATAGATCGACAGATGCGGCGAAAGCGGGCGGTTCCCCCGATTGACATCGGCCATGGCGGCTCCTTTTTGGGTTGGCTACCGAAGGTTTTACTGTTTTTTACATCTCTGTCACGCGCCGCAGGTGCAAAAAAGAGCAAATTGCGCGCAAATGACCCTATTGGCCGTTTTTTGTGATCACGCAAAATATTCCCGTGATCACAAATCTCATCGCCACCCGTCAATGTTAGCGTTTTCAGGCCGCAAGCGATGTGATCACGAATCTTTTTCCGTCACTTGACCCTGGCCGTCTGGCGGGTGACTTCGCGCAGCAGTTTCTTGCGGATACGTTCTGGATAGTCTTCAAAACCCGCAGCCGAGACCACGAAGGCACCTTCGCCCACGATGACGTTTTCATAGAAATAGGCGGTCAGATCGGGCTCGCTTTCCTCGATGGCGATGGCGTTCACGGTGATCCCCTGACGGCGCAGCAGGTCGTGTATCTCGGTCGGCTCAATGCCTTCGTTCGACACCCCGTCGCCCGAGATGTCGATTAGGCGGCGCTTGCAGTCTGGTACGTCCAGAAAACTGTTCACGGTCATTTCCAACGCCTCGCCGATCGCGGTCGAAAAGTTGCGCCATACGCGCGGATCTGTCGCCACCTGTTCCGCAAATGCGTCCAATGCGGCGAACCCGTCGATGCGGGTCCAGGGGATGGTGACACGCTGCCGCGACTCGCCAGTCCATTGCACCAGCATCAGCCGGGCTTGGCCGCGCACCAGCGCCTCGGACACGACCGGGTCGCGCAACCCGGCCGCCAGGCCATCCATCTGGATGCGGTATTCCGAACTGTCGACCGAGCCGGAAACATCCACGGCCAAAGCCAGCGCCAGATCGCAGGCCGACGCCGGGCGGCCAAGGCAGAGCGCAGCAGCAAGGATACGCAGAAAAGACATGAGCTGAACCTAGCACGGTTCGGCCCGGTCGGAATCACAAGACTGTGGGGGTCAGCCCGCTCAGATCGGCATAAGCGCCCAATAGTCCAGATCCAGCAGCACGTCGGGGCTGTACTTTCCATCCTGGCCGCGCAAGGCAAAGGGCTCGCCGCCCTTGGTCGCCACCAGTCGCAGGCGGATGGCACCCACACCCGGCACGCCGGTTTCGGCCTTGTCCAACACCTCGGACCACGCCTTGATGGTGTCTCCGGCGAAACAGGGGTTGGCATGGGCACCGCCGTTCAGGCCGACGATCATCTGCGCATTGGCCAGCCCGTTGAAGGACAAGGCGCGCGCCATCGAGATCACATGGCCGCCATAGATCAGCCGCCCATCGGGCCGGAAAGTCAGGTCGAAATGCACTTTGGCGGTGTTCTGCCACAAGCGGGTGGCCAGCATGTGCTCGGCCTCTTCCACGGTCACGCCATCGACATGGTCGATGGTTTCGCCGATCTGGTAGTCACCCCAGCGGTGCGGTTCACCTGCCAGAGCAAAGTCATATTTGCTGAAATCCAGCCCGTTCGGCACCATGAGGTCACCGGGCTCCAGCGCCTTTTTTAGGTCCGGCACCACGGTTTCCGGGGCAGGCGCGTCAAGGTTCGATTTCCGCACCATCACCCAGCGCACATATTCGATCACCACCTCGTCGCGCTGGTTCAGCCCGCGAGTGCGCACCCAGACGACCCCGGTCTTGCCGTTCGAATTCTGTTTCAGCCCGATGACCTCGGATTCCGACCGCAGGGTGTCGCCGGGGTAGACGGGTTTCAGCCAGCGGCCCTCGGCATAGCCCAGATTGGCGACCGCGTTCAGCGACACATCCGGCACCGTCTTGCCGAACACCACGTGGAACGCCGCCAGATCGTCGATCGGGCTTTGCGGCAGGCCGCAGCTCCGGGCGAACTCGTCCGAGGAATAGAGCGCGTGGCGCGCGGGATAGAGCGCATGATAGAGCGCGCGCTCACCCACCGTCACGGTGCGGGGCACCGCGTGGTGCAGCACCTGCCCGATGGCGTAATCCTCGAAAAAGCGGCCCGGATTTGTTTTTGCCATTACTGCTGTCCCAGTTTCATGTCAGGGGAATAATCGGCCGCGACCTGCTTGGTCACGGCCTGCGCACAGCGCATCTTGTTGGTGGACGGGTCGAACGCATAGGCCGGAGAGCCGTGCAACTCCCACCCTTTGGCCAGCGCCTCGGACACCTTGTGGCAGAAGGCCGAGGTGTCCTCTTCGGTCAGCAGTCGATAAAGTTTCGCCATCAGATCACCCGCCTAGCCCGGGAACGGAGACGGGCCGACCAGCCCGTGAATGTAGCCGATGACGCCCAGCAGCACGATCGAGGCCACGAAGAACATCGCATCCTTGCCCAGCGTTCCCGGCTCGCCCGGGGTCCAGTCGGGCTCGGACTTGTTGATGACGATCACTTCGACCACCGCCCATGCCAACAGGCCGCCGAACAGGATGATCGACGCCAGATCGCCATTGACCAGCAGATGCGCAAAGGCCCAGAGCTTGAACCCGCCCAACATCGGATGACGCACCTTGTTCAGCAGTCGGCCCTTGGTTCCGGCCGGGCTCATCATCCAGATCGCGATTAACACCAGCAGGTTGTTGATGTGGATCATGAAGCTGGGTGGTGCCCAGACATGGATGAAATCGGTCATGCGATAGCCGAAAATCATCAGCAGGATCGACACGACCAGCGCACCCGCAACGGCCCCCTTGCCGGCGTCACCCATGGCCGCGCGGCGGGCTGGCATCAGGCGCTTGAACAGATGTGCGGCCCACCAAAGCGCCACACCGAGAATGAGAAGAACGAAGCCCATGCTGGCTTACCCCGCTTGCAAAGCTGATATCGCCTCTGCTTTTGCCAGAATTTCGCGGGCAGTTACAACGTGCAGATTTTCCACGATCTTACCATCGACCACGGCAACGCCCTGCCCCTTGGCCTCGACCTCTTCGAAAGCGGCGATCTGACGGCGGGCTAGGTCGATCTCAGCCTCGGAGGGGGCGAAGGCGGTGTTGGCGGCCTCGACCTGCGCGGGATGGATCAGGGTCTTGCCGTCGAAACCCATGTCGCGGCCCTGCGCGCATTCGACGGCCAGCCCCTCGGTATCCTTGAAGGCGTTGTAGACACCATCGACGATCACCAGCCCCTCGGCCTTGGCGGCCAGCAGGCACAGGCCCAGCGAGGTCATCAGCGGCAGGCGGTCGGGGCGGAATCGGGTCTGAAGCTCTTTGGCCAGATCGTTGGTGCCCATGACAAAGCCCGCCATCAGCGGGTGGGCCGCGATCTCGGCCGCGTTCAGCATGCCGCGCGGGGTTTCCATCATCGCCCAGATCGGCAGGTCGCCGGTGATTGCGGCCAGCGCATCGACATCGGCGGCCGAGTTGACCTTGGGCAGCAGCACCACGTCGGCATCCATCTCGCGCACGGCCTCGGCATCGGCGCGGCCCCAAGGGGTGTCCAGACCGTTGATTCGCACGATCTTGACGCGCGGGTCATAGCCGCCCGTCGCCAGCGCGGCCTTGAGCGTTTCGCGTGCGTTCTCTTTTTCATCGGCGGCAACCGCGTCTTCCAGGTCGAAGATGATGGCATCGACCGGCAGCGAGCGCGCCTTGTCGAGCGCCCGTTCCTTGGAGCCGGGAATGTAGAGAACGGATCGGTAGGGGCGCTGGCGCGGATCCATGGGAACCTCTCGTTGAAATAAAGTTGCGCAGAATGGGGCATTTTTTGCCGTAAACTTCAAGGCCAAAATCGCCGCATTGCAGCATGCGACGCAACGCCCGGTGGTTTTACCGCAATTGCAGAGGGTTCCGGCAGCCTTGGTCCAGTCAACAGGCACAGGGGGCCGGAAATGAATCAGCGGTTGTTTCAGATGACGATGGGGCTAGGAATCATGGTGCTGGCGGCGCAGCAGGTACAGGCGCAAACGTCGAACTGTGCGCCACGACCGGACGTGCTGCAGCGGTTGGCAGAGACCTATGGCGAGACCCGGCGCGGTATCGGCATGGCGCGGCAGGGTGCGGCTATGGAGGTCTTTGCCTCGGACGAAACCGGCACTTGGACGATCACCGTGACACTGCCCAACGGGCTGACCTGCCTGGTGGCCGCGGGCGAGGCCTATGAGACGCTGGCCGATGCCCTGCCTCCGAACACATGACAGTCAGATCAGCGCGTCCCAGATCAGCTTTGACCCGGTCAGGGTCAGCAGAACATAGGCGATGCCGAAGAACAGCCGCTCGGACATCATCCAATGGGCGCGCACGCCCAGCCAGGCGCCGAGGATGGCGAAAGGGGTCAGCAGCAGGTCGGCCCAAGCGGTCTGCAGGGTGAACATGCCCAGATAGGCATAGGGGACGAACTTGGCGATGTTGATGACCCAGAAGACCAGCACGGTGGTGGCCTGGAACTCGGTCTTCGTCAGGCGCTGTGACAGCAGATAGACGGCGGCGGGCGGGCCGCCGGCGTGGCTGACGAAGCTTGTGAAGCCGGCGACCAGCCCCGCGAACAGCCCGGCCGGAGGCGGCAGGCGGTTGGCGAAGCCGCGCACCCAGCCGCGGGTCTGCGCCACATGCCAGACAACGAAGCCCACCGAAATGCCCCCGATCAGCAGGCGCAGCAGGTCTTCATCGGTCGCCCGGTACAGCAGCGCGCCCAGCGCCACGCCCGGCACCGCGCCCAGCATCAGCAGACGCGCGTCGGGCCAGTTCCACCGTTTCCAGTAGGGGCGCAGGGTGGCCAGGTCGATCACCATCAGGATCGGCAACATTAGCGCCAGCGCCTGCCCCGGATCAAGGATCAACGCCAGAATCGACGACGACGCAAAGGCCACGCCCGAGCCGAAGCCGCCCTTGGAAATGCCTGCAAAGATCACGGCCGGGATCGCCACGGCAAAAAACATCAGGTTCAATTCGACCATGCGGCGGCCTCGAAACGGCTTGTCCTGTGGGTGGTTTAGCGCAACCGGCCCGGGGCAGGCAAACGGTATGCGGTCGCATGCCGCGCCGCAGAACCCTTGCGCAACGGCGTTTTAGCGACTAGCAAAACCGCGATTTCAAAACCGACCGGAGACAATCCAAATGGCCAGACCCAAGATCGCGCTGATCGGCGCAGGTCAGATCGGGGGCACGCTTGCCCACCTCGCAGCAATGAAGGAACTGGGGGATGTCGTTCTGTTCGACATCGCCGAGGGCATCCCGGAAGGCAAGGCGCTGGACATCGCCGAATCCGGCCCGTCCGAGGGCTTTGACGCCAAGCTGAAGGGCACCCAGTCCTATGAGGACATCGCAGGCGCAGACGTCTGCATCGTGACCGCCGGCGTGCCGCGTAAGCCGGGCATGAGCCGTGACGACCTGCTGGGCATCAACCTGAAGGTGATGAAGTCGGTCGGTGAAGGCATCGCCGCCCACGCCCCCGACGCCTTCGTCATCTGCATCACCAACCCGCTGGACGCGATGGTCTGGGCGCTGCGCGAATTCTCGGGCCTGCCCCACAACAAGGTCTGCGGCATGGCCGGCGTGCTGGACTCGGCCCGCTTCCGCCACTTCCTGGCCGAAGAATTCGACGTGTCGATGAAGGACGTCACCGCCTTTGTTCTGGGCGGCCATGGCGACACGATGGTTCCTTCGGTGCGCTATTCGACCGTTGCCGGCATCCCGCTGCCCGACTTGGTCAAGATGGGCTGGACCACGCAGGAGAAGCTGGACGCCATCGTCCAGCGCACCCGTGACGGCGGCGCCGAGATCGTCGGCCTGCTGAAGACCGGCTCGGCCTATTACGCGCCCGCCACCTCGGCGATCGAAATGGCCGAAGCCTATCTGAAAGACCAAAAGCGCGTTCTGCCCTGCGCGGCCTATTGCGATGGCGAGTTGGGCGTGAAGGGCATGTATGTAGGCGTGCCTACCGTAATCGGCGCCGGCGGCATCGAGCGGATCGTGAACATCCAGTTGAACGCGGAAGAACAGGACATGTTCGACAAGTCGGTCAACGCCGTGAAGGGTCTGGTTGAGGCCTGCAAAGGCATCGACAGCTCGCTGGCGTAACACCCGGCTCGGGTCACCGGGGCTCCGGTGGCCTCGTCAAACAATCGATCGTCGCCCCGCTGGTGCCCACCGGCGGGGCGTTTCGATTGACAGGACGGTCAGCGAAACATCCCAAGCCATCGCGCCACCAGCAACAGCACCCCTCCCAGGGCCACCAGCAGCAAACAAACAACCCAGAATGCGTCCGGGTCTTGGGCCCCGGGGATGCCGCCGACGTTGATCCCCAGCACGCCAGCCACCAGACCCAGGGGCAGAAATACGGCGCTGACAACTGACAATACCAGCATACGGTTGTTCATGCGTTCGGCACGTTCATCCATCAGCTGGTCGTGAATGATCTGAACCCGCTCGCGCACGGCCGCCAGATCTTCGCCAATGCGGTAGATGCGCTCCGAGGCTTCGCGCAATCTCGACCGGTCATAGGGCTGCAGCCAGGGCAAATCTTCGATCTCGAGCGTCGTCAACGCATCGCGCTGTGGCACCAGGTATCGCCGCAGAACGATAGATGACCTGCGGATCGCCGCGAGTTCGGCCCGGGAAATCTCGGCGTCCGGCTCCAACAGCAACTCCTCGAGGTCATCCACGCGTTCGTTCAGATCGGTGATGGCGGGCTCGGCCCGGTCGGCCAGCCGCAAGGCCAACCGCGCGACGAAGTCACCTGGCGATCGCGGTGCCTGCCCACGATCGATTGCCGCCAGCATGTCCGCAACCGCATCCAGTGGGCGGCGCCAGACACCGATGATCTTTGTTTCCGTCAGCCACAGTCGGACCGAGATCATGTCCTCGGGCGGCTGCCCCTCCAGCAGGTTCACGCCCCGCAGGTTCAGGATAACGCCTCCGCCATGCACGGTGCAGCGGGGTCGTGTTTCGCCGGCCATCAGCGCATCTATCACGAACTCATCCAGCCCGGCGGCGCGGAGCAGCGCAACCGTGCCTTCTCCCTCAAGACGCAAGTGCTGCCAGGCAAACTGCTCTTCCGGACCGCGGGGTGACCAAGCGGGAAAGCCATCGGCATCCAGCAGCCGCGCATTGCCAGATCCATCGAAGATCATGGTCATCGTGTCGGGAAGGGAAGGAGTGGTCACTGTCATCCGCTCAGTCATTTCTTATTCGACCCAAGTATCTTGACGGATCAAGACAGGTCCAGACAGGTTAGCGGCCAAGCGCGCCGGCGCCAAGTCATTCGAATTCGGCGAGGCCCGATACTCCACCGCGATCCGAGCCAGTACTGTTGGCGCAAACGGCTTAGAAGGCGGCTCTTGAATGTATTTTTGCGACAGATTCTCGGCGGGTCGAATCAACATCAACCAACTCATCTTTTGTGATCACACCCCAAAAAGCCGTGATCACAAAAACGGAAAATCCTCGGCAAAAACCTTCTTCCGGTAAGAAAACCCTTTAATTTTGCCCGTTGGACACCCCTATAACGATCCAATCGTAGTCAGACGGGACAGTTTCGATGAACATTCACGAATATCAGGCCAAGGCCCTTCTTCGCAGCTATGGCGCGCCGGTTTCGGACGGTCGCGCGGTACTGCGTGCGGAAGAGGCGAAAACCGCAGCCGGTGAACTGGACGGCCCGCTTTGGGTGGTCAAGGCGCAGATCCATGCCGGGGGCCGCGGCAAGGGTCACTTCAAGGAACCCGACGCCGGCGACAAGGGCGGCGTGCGTCTGACCAAATCGGTAGAGGAAGCCGCCGAAGAAGCCAAGAAGATGCTGGGCCGCACGCTGGTCACGCACCAGACCGGCCCCGAAGGTAAGCAGGTCAACCGCGTGTATATCGAGGCCGGATCGGGCATCGAGCGCGAGCTGTACCTGGCCCTGCTGGTCGATCGCCAGACCAGCCGCATCTCGTTCGTGTGCTCGACCGAAGGCGGCATGGACATCGAGGAAGTGGCCGCCGCGACGCCCGAGAAAATCCTGTCCTTCTCGGTTGACCCGGCCACCGGCTATCAGCCGTTCCACGGCCGCCGCATCGCTTTCTCGCTGGGTCTGGAAGGCGCGCAGGTCAAGCAATGCGTGCGCCTGATGGGCATCCTCTACAAAGCCTTCGTCGAGAAGGACATGGAGATGCTGGAAATCAATCCGCTGATCGTGGCCGAGGGCGGCGACCTCAAGGTGCTGGACGCCAAGCTGAGCTTTGACGGCAACGCGATCTATCGCCACCCCGACATCGCCGAACTGCGCGACACCACCGAGGAAGACCCCAAGGAGTTGGAAGCCAGCAAATACGACCTGAACTACATCGCGCTGGATGGCGAGATCGGCTGCATGGTCAACGGCGCGGGCCTGGCCATGGCCACGATGGACATCATCAAGCTTTACGGAGCCGAGCCGGCCAACTTCCTGGACGTGGGCGGCGGCGCCACCAAAGAGAAAGTGACCGAGGCGTTCAAGATCATCACCAGCGACCCGAATGTCAAAGGCATCCTGGTCAACATCTTCGGCGGCATCATGCGCTGCGACGTCATCGCCGAAGGCGTCGTCGCCGCGGTGAAAGAGGTGGGCCTGAAGGTTCCGCTGGTGGTGCGTCTGGAAGGCACCAATGTCGAGAAGGGCAAGGAGATCATCAACAGCTCGGGCCTGGACGTGATCGCCGCAGACAACCTGGACGACGCCGCGCAGAAGATCGTGAAGGCGGTCAAGGGCTGAACCCGTTAACGCAGGGCGGGTCACGGCCCGCCATTCCGATGAATGCTGGCGGGTCGGACCCCGCCGAAAACAGGAGAACGCCAAATGGCAGTCCTCATCGACGAAAAAACCAAAGTGATCTGTCAGGGCTTTACCGGCTCGCAGGGCACGTTCCACTCTGAACAGGCCATCGCCTATGGCACCAAGATGGTCGGCGGTGTGACGCCGGGCAAAGGCGGCATGACCCATCTGGGCCTGCCCGTGTTCAACTCGGTCCACGAGGCCAAGCACCAGACCGAGGCCAACGCCACCGTGATCTACGTGCCGCCGCCCTTTGCCGCGGATTCGATCCTCGAGGCGATCGACGCCGAGATGGAAGTGATCGTCTGCATCACCGAAGGCATTCCGGTGCTGGACATGATGAAGGTGAAGCGCGCGCTGGAAGGCAGCAAATCGCGCCTGATCGGCCCGAACTGCCCCGGTGTCATCACGCCCGACGCCTGCAAGATCGGCATCATGCCCGGCCACATCCACAAGCGTGGCTCGGTCGGCGTCGTGTCGCGTTCCGGCACGCTGACCTACGAGGCGGTCAAGCAGACCACCGATGTGGGTCTGGGACAGTCCACCTGCGTGGGCATCGGCGGCGACCCGATCAAGGGCACCGAGCATATCGACGTGCTGGAGTGGTTCCTGGCCGATGACGAGACCGAGTCGATCATCATGATCGGCGAGATCGGCGGCTCGGCCGAGGAAGAAGCCGCGCAGTTCCTGGCGGATGAGGCCAAGAAAGGCCGCAAGAAGCCGGTCGCCGGGTTCATCGCTGGCCGCACGGCGCCTCCGGGCCGCCGCATGGGTCACGCGGGCGCCATCGTCGCCGGCGGCAAGGGCGGTGCCGAAGACAAGATCGAAGCCATGCGCAGCGCCGGCATCGTCGTGGCCGAAAGCCCCGCCAAGCTGGGCGAGGCCGTGCTGGAAGCGATCGGCAAGTAACCTGCCGGCCCGACTTGCGGGCCGGCCCCAGCGGAGCGAAACACATGACCTTCACCGAAGCCGTCAGAACGTGTTTCTCCAAGTATTTCACCTTCTCGGGGCGGGCCTCTCGCCCCGAGTATTGGTATTTTTTGCTGTTCATCGTGATCTGGAACGCGATCGCCGCAGTCATCGACTGGCAGTTCTTCACCCAGGTTTCGACCATCCAGACCGAGGCCGGAACCTCGGTCACCGCGGTATCCAGCCAGCCGGTTCAGACGATTGTCGGCCTGATCGTGTTTTTCCCGCATCTGGCCGTGGCCTGGCGGCGGATGCACGATACCGGGCGCAGTGGGCTTTATGCCCTGCTACCGGTCCTTCTGATCCTTGGGGCTGCGGCCGTTCTGGTCTTTGGCATCGGCCTCGCCTCGAGCTTCCAGCATGGCGGAAACCTCGACATCCTGTTTACCCGCGCCACGCTGCTGATCGTGATCCCGACGCTGCTGGTTCTTTTCGTGTCGCCCCTGCTGGTGCTGTGGTGGCTGTCCCGCCCCAGCCAGCCGGGCACCAACAAATACGGTCCCAACCCATATGAGGTAGCCCAATGACCGAACACTCGCCCAATTCCGCCTTCCATGCCTCGAGCTTCATGCAGGGGCACAATGCCGAGTATCTGGAGCAGCTTTACGCCCAGTACACCAAGGACCCCGGCGCCATCGACGCGGCCTGGGCCGAGTTCTTCCGGCAGATGGGAGACGCAGCACCCGACGTCCAGAAAGAGGCGCAGGGCCCCTCCTGGGCGCGCCCCGACTGGCCGCCGATGCCCAATGATGACCTGACCGGCGCCCTGACCGGCGAATGGGCCGAGACCGATGCCAAGGCGGCCGGCGACAAGATCAAGGAAAAGGCCGCCAAGGCGGGCGTCGAGGTCAGCGACGAGCAGGTCAAGCGCGCGGTGCTGGACTCGATCCGCGCCCTGATGCTGATCCGGGCCTACCGCATCCGCGGGCACCTGGTTGCCGATCTCGACCCGCTCGGCATGCGCTCGACCGAGCCCCACCCCGAGCTGGACCCCAAGACCTATGGCTTCACAGACGCCGACATGGACCGGCCGATCTTCATCGACAACGTGCTGGGTCTGCAAGTCGCCAGCATGCGCCAGATCGTCGAGATCGTGAAGCGCACCTATTGCGGCACCTTCGCACTGCAGTACATGCATATTTCCGACCCGGAACAGGCCGCCTGGCTGAAGGAACGGATCGAGGGTTACGGCAAGGAAATCGCCTTTACCAAGGAAGGCCGCAAGGCGATCCTGAACAAGATGGTCGAGGCCGAAGGCTTCGAGAAGTTCCTGCACGTGAAATACATGGGCACCAAGCGGTTCGGCCTGGACGGGGGCGAGGCGCTGATCCCGGCGATGGAGCAGATCATCAAGCGCGGTGGCGCGCTGGGTCTGAAGGAAATCGTCATCGGCATGCCGCACCGCGGCCGTCTGAACATTCTGGCCAACGTGATGGGCAAGCCTTACCGCGCCATCTTCAACGAATTCCAGGGCGGCAGCTTCAAGCCCGAGGACGTGGACGGCTCGGGCGACGTGAAATACCACCTGGGCGCCTCGAGCGACCGCGAGTTCGACGGCAACACCGTGCACCTGTCGCTGACGGCGAACCCCTCGCACCTGGAGGCGGTAAACCCGGTTGTTCTGGGCAAGGTCCGCGCCAAGCAGGACCAGCACGGCGACACCGAGCGCACCCAGGTCATGGGCGTTCTGCTGCACGGAGACGCGGCCTTTGCCGGTCAGGGCGTGGTGGCCGAGGGCTTTGGCCTGTCGGGTCTGCGCGGCCACCGCACCGGCGGCACCATGCATATCGTGGTGAACAACCAGATCGGCTTTACCACCGCGCCGCATTTCTCGCGTTCGAGCCCCTATCCGACCGACATCGCGCTGATGGTCGAGGCCCCGATCTTCCACGTCAACGGCGACGACCCCGAGGCGGTGGTGCATGCGGCCAAGGTGGCGACCGAGTTCCGGCAGAAGTTCCACAAGGACGTGGTCATCGACATGTTCTGCTATCGCCGGTTCGGTCACAACGAGGGCGACGAGCCCATGTTCACCAACCCGATCATGTACAAGAAGATCAAGACCCACAAGACCACGCTGTCGCTGTACACCGAGCGGCTGGTCAAGGACGGACTGATCCCCGAGGGCGAGATCGAGGACATGAAGGCCGCGTTCCAGGCGCATCTGAACGACGAGTTCGAGGCCGCCAAGGAATACAAGCCCAACAAGGCCGACTGGCTGGACGGGCGCTGGTCGCATCTGGACAAGAACAAGGAAGAATATGTCCGCGGCGAAACCGCGATTTCGCCCGACACCCTGGCCGAGGTCGGCAAGGCGCTGGTGAAGGTGCCCGAAGGCTTTGCCCTGCACAAGACGGTGGGCCGCCTGCTGGAACACAAGAAGCAGATGTTCGAAACCGGTCAGGGCTTTGACTGGGCCACCGGCGAGGCGCTGGCCTTCGGGTCGCTGCTGACCGAGGGCTACCCGGTGCGCCTGTCGGGGCAGGACGCCACCCGCGGCACCTTCAGCCAGCGCCATTCGGGCTTCATCAACCAGGAAACCGAAGAGCGCTACTATCCCCTGAACCACATCCGCTCCGGACAGGCCCAGTACGAGGTAATCGACTCGATGCTGTCGGAATACGCGGTTCTGGGCTTCGAATACGGCTATTCGCTGGCCGAGCCCAACGCGCTGGTTCTGTGGGAGGCCCAGTTCGGCGATTTCGCCAATGGCGCGCAGATCATGTTCGACCAGTTCATCAGCTCGGGCGAAAGCAAATGGCTGCGCATGTCCGGCCTTGTCTGCCTGCTGCCGCACGGGTTCGAGGGGCAAGGCCCCGAGCACTCGTCGGCGCGACTGGAGCGGTTCCTGCAGATGTGCGGCCAGGACAACTGGATCGTGGCCAACTGCACCACGCCCGCGAACTATTTCCACATCCTGCGCCGTCAGCTGCACCGCACCTTCCGCAAGCCGCTGATCCTGATGACGCCGAAATCGCTGCTGCGCCACAAGCTGGCCATCAGCAATGCCGAGGACTTCACCACCGGGTCCAGCTTCCACCGGGTGCTGTGGGACGACGCGCAAAAGGGCAATTCGGACACGCAACTGGTGCCCGACGACAAGATCAAGCGCGTGGTGATGTGTTCGGGCAAGGTCTACTACGACCTGCTCGAGGAGCGCGACGCGCGCGGGATCGACGACATCTATCTGCTGCGGATCGAGCAATACTATCCGTTCCCGGCCCATTCGCTGATCAACGAGCTTGAGCGGTTCAAACAGGCCGAGATGGTCTGGTGCCAGGAAGAGCCCAAGAACCAGGGCGCCTGGAGCTTCATCGAACCCAACATCGAATGGGTCCTGACCCGGATCGGCGCCAAGCATACCCGGCCCAGCTATGTGGGCCGCGCCACCTCGGCCTCGCCCGCGACGGGTCTGGCCAGCCAACACAAAGCCCAACAAGAGGCGCTCGTGAACGAAGCGCTGAGCATTGAAGGATAAGAAACGATGACGATTGAAGTTCGTGTTCCAACGCTTGGCGAGTCGGTGACCGAAGCCACCGTTGCGACCTGGTTCAAGAAGCCCGGCGACACCGTGGCGGTCGATGAAATGCTGTGCGAGCTCGAGACCGACAAGGTCACGGTCGAGGTACCCTCGCCCGCCGCCGGCGTGCTGGGCGAGATCGTCGCGGCCGAAGGCGAGACCGTGGGTGTCGATGCCCTGCTGGCCACGATCCAGGCCGGCGAGGGTGCCGCCCCCGCCCCGGCCAAGGCCGAAACCGCCCCGGCGGCTGCCCCTGCGGCCTCGGGCGGCAGCGTCGACGTGATGGTGCCCACGCTGGGTGAATCGGTGACCGAAGCCACTGTTTCGACCTGGTTCAAGAAGGTCGGCGACACCGTCGCGCAGGACGAGATGCTGTGCGAGCTGGAGACCGACAAGGTCTCGGTCGAGGTTCCCGCCCCCGCAGCCGGCGTTCTGGCCGAGATCCTGGCCCCCGAAGGCGCAACCGTCGAGGCCAACGGCAAACTGGCCGTGATCTCGGGCGCTGAAGCAGGCGCCGCGCCCGCTGCTCCGGCCGCGGCCGCCCCGGCCCCCGCAGCAGCCGCCACCGGCAAGGACGTGGCCAATGCGCCGTCGGCCGAAAAGGCCATGGCCGAGGCCGGCCTGTCGGCCGATCAGGTCACCGGCACCGGCCGCGATGGCCGCATCATGAAGGAAGACGTGGCCCGCGCCGTGGCCACCGCCGCCGCCCCTGCCGCGGCCGCCCCGGCACCGGCCGCCGCCCCGCGCGCGCCCGTGGCCGCCGAGGACGCCGCGCGCGAGGAACGCGTGCGCATGACACGCCTGCGCCAGACCATCGCCAAGCGTCTGAAGGACGCGCAGAACACCGCCGCGATCCTGACCACCTACAACGAGGTGGACATGACCGAGGTGATGGCCATCCGCAACCAGTACAAGGACCAGTTCGAGAAGAAGCACGGCGTGCGCCTGGGCTTCATGTCCTTCTTCACCAAGGCCTGCTGCCACGCTTTGAAAGAAGTGCCCGAGGTCAATGCCGAGATCGACGGCAATGACATCGTCTACAAGAACTACGTCCACATGGGCGTGGCCGCCGGCACCCCGCAGGGTCTGGTGGTTCCGGTGATCCGCGACGCCGACCGGATGTCCTTCGCCGAGATCGAGAAGGCCATCGCCGAGAAGGGCAAGCGCGCCCGCGAAGGCAAGCTGAGCATGGCCGAGATGCAGGGCGGCACCTTCACCATCTCCAACGGTGGCGTCTATGGCTCGCTGATGTCCTCGCCGATCCTGAACCCCCCGCAGTCGGGCATCCTAGGCATGCACAAGATCCAGGAACGCCCGATGGTCATCAATGGCGAGATCAAGATCCGCCCCATGATGTATCTGGCCCTGTCCTATGACCACCGGATCGTCGATGGCAAGGGCGCGGTCACCTTCTTGGTGCGCGTGAAAGAGGCGCTGGAAGATCCGCGCCGTCTGCTGATGGACCTGTAATCGCATGGCAACGCATGTTCTATGGCAGGCCGACGTGGCCGATTTCGACGCCTGGCTGAAGGTGTTCCGCGAGGATCAGCCCATGCGCAAGGCGGCCGGGATCGTCGACCTGCATGTGTGGAAAGACCCCGATCAGCGTGACCACGCGGTGGCGCTGTTCGCAGTCGCCGACCTGGACAAGGCCCGGGCGTTCTTCGACTCGGAAGAACTGGCCATGCATCACGAACGCGGTGGCGTGGCACATATCCAGGTCAAGCTGCTGACACCGGTCTAGGCCGAAACACCGGCGGCCCGCACTTCGGGTCGCCGTTCAAAATACACTCCGCGGATTTGGGAGAACAAAATGGCTAACTATGACGTCATCGTAATCGGCGCCGGTCCCGGCGGCTATGTCTGCGCCATCCGCTGCGCGCAGCTGGGCCTGAAAACCGCCGTCGTCGAAGGGCGCGAGACGCTGGGCGGCACCTGTCTGAACGTGGGCTGCATCCCCTCGAAGGCGCTGTTGCATGCCAGCCACCAACTGCACGAGGCCGAGCACAACTTTGCCAAGATGGGCCTCAAGGGCAAAAGCCCCTCGGTCGACTGGAAACAGATGCAGGCCTACAAGCAGGACGTGATCGACACCAACACCAAAGGTGTCGAGTTCCTGTTCAAGAAGAACAAGATCGACTGGCTCAAGGGCTGGGGCTCGATCCCTGCGCCCGGCAAGGTCAAGGTTGGTGACGACGTGCACGAGGCTAAGAACATCATCATCGCCACCGGGTCCGAGGCGGCCTCGCTGCCCGGCGTCGAGGTGGACGAGAAGGTCGTTGTAACCTCGACCGGCGCGCTGGAGCTGGGCAAGATCCCGAAAAAGCTGGTGGTGATCGGCGCAGGCGTGATCGGGCTGGAACTGGGCTCGGTCTACCAGCGTCTGGGCGCCGAGGTGACGGTGATCGAATACCTCGACGTCATCACCCCAGGCATGGACCCCGAGGTGCAGAAGACCTTCCAGCGCATCCTGAAAAAGCAGGGCCTGAACTTCGTCATGGGCGCCGCGGTGCAAAAGACCGAGGCGACCAAGACCAAGGCCAAGGTGACCTACAAGCTGCGCAAGGATGACAGCGAGCACGTGATCGAGGCCGACACCGTTCTGGTCGCCACCGGGCGCAAGCCGTTCCATGACGGTCTGGGGCTGGATGCGCTGGGGGTCGAGCTGACCCCGCGCGGCCAGATCAAGGTGGGCAAGGACTGGCAGACCAACGTGCCGGGCATCTACGCCATCGGCGACGTGATCGAAGGCCCGATGCTGGCTCACAAGGCCGAGGACGAAGGCATGGCCGCCGCCGAAGTGGTCGCGGGCAAGCATGGCCATGTGAATTATGGCGTCATTCCGGGCGTGATCTACACCTGGCCCGAGGTTGCCAATGTCGGCGAGACCGAAGCCACCCTCAAGGAGCAGGGCCGCGCCTACAAGGTCGGCAAGTTCAGCTTCATGGGCAATGGCCGCGCCAAGGCGAATTTTGCCGCCGACGGGTTCGTCAAGATCCTGGCCGACAAGGAGACCGACCGTATCCTGGGCTGCCACATCATCGGCCCCGGTGCGGGCGATCTGATCCACGAGGTCTGCGTGGCGATGGAATTCGGCGCCTCGGCCGAGGATCTGGCCCTGACCTGCCACGCGCACCCGACCTATTCCGAGGCCGTGCGCGAGGCCGCGCTGGCTTGCGGAGACGGTCCGATCCACGCCTGATGAGTTCGGCTCCGGCGGTCAGGCCGCCGGAGTCAGCCACGCCCGCAGATAGGTTTCCAGCCGGTCGGTGAATGTCGTCGCCGAATGCAGGGCGCAGAATTTCAGTGACATGGCCTGGATGGCAAAGGCCTGCACGCCCTCGGCCAGCAGGTCGGTCGACACGTCCTGTCGGACCTCGGCCTGATCCAGCCAAATCATCACGATCCGAAAGTATTTCTCGAAGCAATAGGCGATCGGCCCGATTTCAGAGATCGCGGCGGCACCGGAATAACGGATCAGCAGGTCGAACACATAGCGTTCCGACATCATGAAATCATGCACCGGGGCCAGGGCCTCGATGATCTGGGGCACGGTGTTCGGCGGTTCCGCCGCCTGCGCCTGATCCAGACAAGCGTCCAGTTTTTCGCCGATCAGGATCTCCATCAGCGCGTCCTTGTCGTGGAAATGGGCAAAGAAGGTGCCCTTGGCCACGCCGGCGGCCTGCACCACCTCTTCCACGCGCAATGCCTGGTATCCGTTCTTTTGCACCACATCCGCCGCCGCCTGCAGCAGCTTGGCGCGGGTTTTCAGGGTTCGTTTCTGAATTGTCTTTTGCATGAGGCTTGTTCGCATGTTTTTTGACCGTGGTCAAATTTTATATTGACCGTGGTCATTTTTTGATTCTATAAAATGACCGTGGTCAATTTTAGGAGAACTCCGATGCAACCCAAGAAAATTCTCATTCTCGACGGTCACCCCGCCGAAAGCAGCCTGTCGCGCACCTTTGCCGACACCTATGCCCAAGCCGCCCGCGCAAAAGGTCATGACGTGAAAACCGTTCACCTCAGCGATCTGGAGTTCGATTTCGATTTCGGACAGGGCAACTATCATGATTTCAAACCGCTGGAGCCGGTTCTGGAACAGGTTCTGCAGGATTTCGAATGGAGCGATCACCTGGTACTGACGATGCCCATGTGGTGGGGCGGCCTGCCTGCCAAGCTCAAGGGGCTGATCGACCGGATGTTCATCCCGGGCCGCACGTTCGACACCCGCAATCCCAACAAGCTGGGGCTTCCGGCGCCGATGCTGGGCGGGCGGACCGCGCGGGTCATCATCACCTCGGACACGCCGGGCTGGTTCATGCGGCTGGCCTATCGCCGGGCGCTGATCCACCAGATGCGCGGACAGGTTCTGGGGTTCGTCGGGTTCAAGCCGACACGGTTCACCTGGTTTTCCGGCGCCAGCTACCCCAAGCAGGACAGCGTCCAGAAATGGATCGCGCGGGTCACCCGGCTGGGCGCAGCGGCAGCGTGATCACCACATCGTCTTTGCGGCGCGCGCACCCCATTCCCGGTCGTAGCGTGCGCCGCCTTCCTCGCCCTGCGACACCTCGGCCAGGATCTCGCCCACTGTCGGCAATCCGGCACTGCGATCGCCGCCGGTCCAGGTTTCGGCCCGCATCAGCGCGCGGGCGCATTGCGTGTAGATTTCCCCGATTTCGATAACGATCACGGTGGCCGGTTGCTTGCCCTTTTTCTCGAACCGGGCGCGCAGGTCGGAATCGGCCGTCAACCGGGCAGTGCCATTCACCCGCACCACGTTGTTCGAGCCGGGCACCATGAACATCAGCGCTACACGCGGATCGCGCACGATGTTGCGCAGGCTGTCCAGGCGGTTGTTGCCGCGCCAGTCGGGCAAGGCAAGGGTGCCGGGGTCAAGTTCCGTGACTACCGGGCCGTCATCACCCCGGGGGCTGCCATCCACCCCTTCTGGCCCCACCGTGGACAGCACGCACAGACGCGACGCCATAATCCATTTACGGTAAAGCGGCGTCAGCTGCCGCGCGACCTTGCGCAACGAGGCCGCGCCGGGGGTGCCGTACAACGTCTCGAGCGCGGTGATGTCATTGATGTACCGCATCCGGATCAAACCCAACTTCGCGCATCAATTCGTTCGAGCGCGTCTCGATCACTTCTTCCAGCCTGGCCAGAAAGTTTTCGCGATCGACACCCGGTTCGATCGGGTCGAGGAACTCGACGATTGCATGGCCGGGTTTACGCAGAATTCCCGACCGGGGCCAGAATACTCCCACATTGGTGGCCGCCGGCACGCAGGGGAAGCCCAGCCCCTCGTACAGAACGGCGGAGCCGACCTTGTAGGGCTTGTAGACCCCCGGCGCCACGCGGGTGCCCTGCGGATAGATCACCAGCTGTCCGGGTTCGGTAAACTCCTTGGCGACGTCCTTGACCATCTTGGCCACCGCGGCGCCGCGTTTGCCTCGATCGACCGGTATACAACCCAGTCGACGTGCGTACATACCGATGATTGGAGTCCACAGCAGTTCGCGCTTCATGATGAACTTGCCGTGGGGAACCGCGTCAAAGATCAGGATGATATCGAAGAATGACTGGTGCTTTGCGGCGATCACCACCTCGCCCGTGGACACGTTGCCGCGCACCTCGCCGCGAATGCCCACCATCCAGCGCGCCAGCCAAATAGTGGTGCGCGCATAGATCTTGCAGGCGCGCAATGCCCCGCGCTTGGAGAACAGCGCATAGGGCGCGAAGACCAGGCCCAGAACCGCCATCCATGCGTAGATCGTGACCATGAAGATCAGCGAGCGCACCCATTGGAACGCCATTGCCATCACGAAAGCTCCTTCAATTTGCGACGGGCCGCCGACCATGTCGCGGCAAAGGCCACTGCCGCGCCCAGAATGGGGATTACGGCGGGCAGTAGCCAATCGAGTCCCTGAAACCCAAGGCCGGTCAGGAAACCGCCCGCGTCCGAGGCCTCGGGCAGCAGCAGCACCCCGGTCAGGCCCAGAACCGCCCCCACCACAGCACCGAAAAACGCGCGCCAGGTAAACCGCCGCACGAAAGCGCCGGCGATGAAACGGTCGCGCGCGCCGACCTGACGCAACACCTCGATGATCTGGGCGTTGGCCGCAAGCGAGGCATTGGCCGCAAGCGTGATCATCGCCGCCGTGGCCCCACCGATCAGCAAGATCGAGATCCAGCCCAACCGCCGCAACGAGGTAGCCGCATCGACCAGCGGCTCGCGCCAGCGGGAATGGTCATCCAGAACGGCTCCGGGCACCTCGGCCGCCAGCCGCAGGCGCAGGCCCATCGTGTCCAGCCCTGGCTCGCCCTCGATGATTTCGATCAGCTGCGGCACCGGCAGCGTGTCCAGCGGCAGGTCTGGTCCAAACCAGGGGGCCAGCAGCGCGGCCTGCTCCTCGGCGCTGATCGCGCGGGCCGAGGCCACGCCGGGGGTCTGTTTCAGAACCTCCAACGCCGCCTGCGTCTGCGCGGCGCGCTGTTCAGCGGGCGCATTGATCCGCAGAGTGGCCGCTCCGGCCAGCTCCGAAGCCCAGCGATCGGCCAACCGGCCTGCGGCCAGCGACAGCGCCAGCGCGAACACGGCCAGAAACGCCATCGCGCCCGAGACGAACAGGGTCAGATGGGCGGTGAAGCCGGTGGGCGGCACCACGCGGTCTGCCCTTGTGTCGCGGCGCAACAGTGTGCGGATGTCCTGCCCGATCATAGGTCTGCCCCCGCCAGATGCAGCCGCCGCTGCGAGATCCGCAGCACCCGCGCCTGCACATGGCTTTTGGCCGCCCGGATCAGGCTCAGGTCATGGGTGGCGATCACCACCGTCTTGCCCATGCGGTTCAGCTCGATCAACAGCTGCATCAGCCGCTGCGACATCTCCCAATCTACGTTTCCGGTGGGCTCATCCGCCAGCACCACGTCGGGCGACAGGATCACCGCGCGGGCCAGCGCAGCCCGTTGCCGCTCGCCGCCCGACAGTTCGGGCGGCAGGGCGTCCATGCGGCTGCCGAGGCCGACCCATGTCAGCAATTCGGCAAGATCGGCACCGTGGGACTCCTCCGCGCGGCCTGACACCATCAACGGCAGGGCCACGTTCTCGGCCAGGGTCATGTGATCCAGAAACCGGCAATCCTGATGCACCACCCCGATCCGGCGCCGCAGCAGGGCCATCTGATCGCGGTCCAGCCGGGCGATGTCCTCATCAAAGGCACTGATCCGCCCCGAACTGGCCAGCAGCGCCCCGTAGCACAGTTTCAGCAGCGTGGTCTTGCCAGCCCCCGACGGCCCGGTGAGGAAATGGAAAGACCCCGGCTGCAACTGAACCGAGACATCGCTCAGCAGCTCACCGCCACCATAGCCGTAGCTGACATTTTCCAGCTCGATCACGCCTGCCCCCATTTTCGGTTGCGCCCTTCTTGCCCGAGCCCGCCCCCGGTTTCAATGCCCGCACCGGGTCCATTTGGCGACACTTGGCACGACCTGCGGAAATCGCGCTTTGCTGATATGTCTTAACGGACTATCATCCTTGGAAAAATGACGAACTGGCCCATGCCGGCCGCGGAGGCTGTATGCGACTAACATGCCCGAACTGTAACGCCCAGTACGAAGTGCCGGACGATGTCATTCCGGAAACCGGTCGGGACGTGCAATGTTCCAATTGTGAACAGACATGGTTCCAACCCAAGCATCCCGACAAGGACGGTCAGACGGATGTGGCCGAAAATGAGCCCGCACCGACCTCGACCGAGACGCCGCCTGAAGACCCAGACGAGCCTACCGCGCCCAAGCCGGAAGACACGGCCAGACCTGCGCCCGGATCCGAAGCCCCGAAACCGGAGCCGCGCAGCAGCGTGGACCCCACGGTCGCCAGCATTCTCCAGGAGGAGGCCGCCCGCGAGGCGGAATTGCGCGCCAAGGAAGGCACCAGCCTTGAAAGCCAGCCGGATCTGGGCTTGGACACTCCGCCCAAACCGGCGCCCGCCACCAAGCCGCCCGCTGCCACCGAAATCGCAGGCAACGCCGCGCAGACTGGCGCCTTGCCGGACGTGGACAGCATCAATTCCAGCCTGCGCGGGGATGCGGCGGCAGACGCCGCCCCTGCAACCGAGGCGGCACCGCGCCGCTCGGGCGGGTTCATGCGCGGGTTTGCCCTGATGCTGATCATCGGCGTGGTGCTGTTTCTGATCTACGGAAATGCCCGACAGATCAGCGAGGCGGTACCGCAGGCCGAACCGGTCCTTCAGTCTTATGTGAACCTGGTCGATCAGGCCCGCGTCTGGCTGGAAACGCAGGCGGGTTCGGCAGCCGAATAGGCCGCTTCAGAACCGTTCGAGCAACCGCTTGAGATATTCGAGTTCGATCTTCGGGCGGTCTGTTTCGCCGGTGCGACGGCGGATTTCATCCAACAGCTCGCGCGCCCGACGATAGACGTCTTCGCCCTGCAGCAGGTTCTCGTCCGTCGAGATCGACCCCGCCGCGCCCGGATTCCGGCCCAGCGGATCGCGATTGTTGGCCTGCATGTCGCCATCCTGCGTGCCCTGACCCGGCTGGTTCTGCTGATTCTGGGCCATGGCTTCGCCCAGTGACCGCATGCCCTCGCGCAAGGCCTCCATCGCTTCGGACTGACGGTCGATGGCCTCGGCCAGATCCTGATCGCGTAGGGCCTGTTCGGCCTCGTCCATGGCCCGCCCGGCGCGGCCCAGCGATTCCCGTGCCGCGTCGCCTTCGGGCGTTCCGGCCCCGGGCAAGTTCTGTTGCTGGCGTCGCAATTCTTCCCGCAGCGCCTGCTGGCGATCCGCCAGCATCCCTTCACCGCTCTGGCCTTCGCCGGATTGGTCCGAGCCCTGCCCGCCTTGACCCTCGTGGCTCTGGCCCCGGCCCTGCCCGCCGGACTGGCCCTCGTTGCCCTGGCTTTCACCGGCCCGAGCCCCCGGGTTGAACTGTTCCTGCAGGTCGCGGAAGGCCTCGTCGCTCAGGCCCTGTTGTTCGCGCAGGGTTTCGGCCAAGCCTTCCATGGCTTGTTGCCCTTCCGACTGGCCGCCCTGACCCTGACCTTGGGTCACGCGCATGTTTTCCATCATCTGCTGGAATTCCTCCAGCGCCTGCTGCGCCTCGGCCATGCGGCCCTGTTCCATCAGTTCCTGAATGCGGTCCATCATGCGCTGCAGGTCATCCTGCGTCATCTGCATGGTCTCGCCGTTCTGGTTCTGCTGACCCTGCTGGCCGCCCTGATTCTCTTGCGCCAATCGCTGCAGTTGGCGCAGATATTCGTCGGTCGCCTCGCGCAGTTCTTGCATCAGATCGGCGATCTCCTCGTCGCTGGCGCCGTTCTTCATCGCCTCGGTCAGCCGTTCCTGCGCCCGGCGCATCCGTTCCAGCGCATCCGCCAGCGTGCCTTCCTCGATCAACAGGGCTAGATCCCACAGCGCCTGGGCGATTTCCTCCTGCTGTTCCGGTTTCAGACCGAACTCGGTGAAGGTTTCCAGCCGGCGCAGGATGAAGCGCAGGCGTAGATAGGCGGTTTCCGAGCGGAAGATGTCTTCGGGACGGTGCGACACGGCGCGCAGCACCTGCGCCACGCGCGGCGCGTTAGCCCGCGCCCACAACAGATCGCGCCGCTGTTCGATCACCGCCGCAGCGAGCGGGTCAAAGAACCGACGCGCGGGCAGCGCGGTTTGATAGGGTTCGGCATCCGAAGTCTGATCGGCGGCATCCTGCGCCGACAGGGTGATCCTGACCGGCAGATGCGCCCAGGGGTGCTGCGAGAAATCCTCGATAAGGTCCTCGGTGAAATCGCTGCGGTCGCCGGCGATCGGCATCGGCAGAGGAACGGTGATGGCCTCGCGCGGGTCGGGCACCGTGGCCAGGCCGTAACGGCGGTCGACCGCGGCAAGGTCCAGCTCAATCCGGGCCTCGCCCGAAACCACGCCGTAATCGTCGCGTGCCGCAAAGGGAAGTTTCATCTGCCCCCCCGCCTCGGCGGTCGGCGGCGCCGCCACGTCGATCTGCGGCCGCGTGTCAGCGATAATCTGGACCGACCAGTCGCGCCCGGCCGGACCTTCGATCGACAGGCGGCCGGATTGCTCGGCGATGAAATCCTGTTCCGGCTCCGTTGCGGCCTCAGCCCCGCCGCGCGAGGTTGTTTCCGTCAGGCTGTGCGCCCCGACCGCACCGTAGAATCGCAGGGTAACATGGCTGCCTTGCGGAATAGACAGGGTCGAGCCGGACTGATCGGCCAGATACAGGGTCGGCAAGCCGGTATAGCGGGGCGGCTCGACCCAGCCTTCCCAGCTGGGACCCTGACCCGCCGTCGCGGCACCCGGCGTCATTTCCGTCACCGACCCGATACGCCAGAACGAGCCGAACACCAGCCCAACCACCAGCGCCAGCATCGCGACGAAGCGCAGGCCAAAGGGATCTCTCCGGTTCAGGTCCAGATCCGGTCGGACCGGCCCGGCCTGGGCCGCTCGCGCGGCCATACGCGCCTGATGCGCTCGCCACAGCGCCACCGAATCCGGGTCCATCGCGCCGATGGCCTGATCGTCCATCAAAGCCTGGATAGGTCGTCCGGGCAGGGTTTCGTCCAACCGGACCAGTGCCTGCGCCCGGGTTGGCAGGTGAAACCTGCGCGCGCCCCAAATCAACGTCGCACACAGCGCCACGGCGGCCATCCCGCCCGCGATCCAGACCGTTTCGACGCCGACCATGTCCTGAACGCCCAGCATCAGCAGGCCCAGAACCAGCATCAGCAATGACAGGAAAGGCCAAAAGGCCCGCAACGCCTGCTCGGCCAGCATCCCGCCATGGGTCAGCCACAGGGACGCCTTGGGAATGGGCAGGTTCGATCTGTCGGTCACGGCGGGCCTCCGGGTCAGGCCCGCGCGGTCATCGCGTCAGAGCCACTCCGGTATGGTATCGCGGTTTATGATTTCGTCAAAGGTGGGCCGTTCACGAATAACCGCAAATTGATCGCCATTCACCAGAACCTCGGGGATCAGCGGGCGGGTGTTGTATTCGCTGGCCATCACCGCGCCATAGGCACCGGCGCTGCGAAATGCGACCAGATCGCCGGGGGTCAGCGGCGGCATGTTGCGCTGCTTGGCAAAGGTGTCGCCGGTTTCGCAGACCGGGCCGACGATGTCATAGGGGCGCTGCTCGACCCCCGGTGCGGGTTCGATGACGGGGACGATGTCATGATAGGCATCGTACATGGCCGGACGGATCAAATCGTTCATCGCCCCGTCCAGTATCAGGAAATCGCGCCCTTCGCCCGACTTTACATAGATCACCTTCGACACCATCAGCCCTGCGTTACCCGCGATCAGGCGGCCCGGCTCGATCTCGATCTCGCAGCCCAGATGGCCCAGCGTTTCCTTGATCATCGCGCCGTATTCGACCGGCAGCGGCGGCGCCTCGTTCGAACGCGCATAGGGGATGCCCAGGCCGCCGCCCAGGTCCAGCCGACGGATGTCGTGGCCTTGCGCACGCAGCTGTTCTGTCAGCTCGGCGACTTTGGAATAGGCCAGGCGGAACGGCTCCAGATCGGTCAGTTGCGAGCCGATATGAACGTCGATGCCCACCACCTTCAGCCCCGGCAGGTTGGCGGCATGGGCATAGACCTCGGGTGCACGGGCGATCGGGATACCGAATTTGTTTTCGGATTTACCTGTGGCGATTTTGGCATGTGTCTTGGCATCAACGTCCGGATTCACGCGAACGGTGATCGGCGCGATCACGCCCAGTTCCTGCGCGACGGCGTTGATCACCTCCATCTCGGGTTCCGATTCGACGTTGAATTGGCGAATACCACCTGTCAGCGCGGTGCGGATCTCCTCGGCCGTCTTGCCGACGCCTGAGAACACGATCTTTTCGCCCGGCACACCCGCTGCCTTGGCCCGCAGGTACTCGCCGCCCGAAACCACGTCCATTCCAGCGCCCGCCTGCGCCAGCGTTTTCAGGATGGCCTGGTTGCTGGCCGCCTTCATCGCATAGCAGACCAGATGGTCGGTGCCCGCCAGGGCGTCGTCGAACAGGCGAAAGTGCCGCAGCAGCGTGGCCGTGGAATAGACATAGAACGGCGTTCCGACCGCCTCGGCGATGTGGGCGATCGGGACATCTTCGGCGTGCAGCGCGCCGTCGCGGTACAGAAAATGATCCATGTCTGCGCGCTTAGACCATAACGGCCCTGCGGATCAACGGGGTTTGCGGCGCGGGCAGGCAAACAGGGCCTAGCCCGGTGGCGCCACGCCGCCCCTCAGGCCGGTCTCGAGCAGGGCCAACGTGGCATCGCGCCGGGCCTCAAAGACATCTTCCCCGACCCCGAAGATCGCCAGATGGATCACCAGCCCGTCCAGCATCGCCGTCACCGCCTGCGCCGCGGCCTGCGCACTCAGGTCGCTGCGGATTTCACCCGCGCGGATCAAGGGGGCCAACTGATCCGCATAGTGATCGGCCAGCCAGGCGAAGAACCCGCCGATGATCTCGGCCGCGCGCGGGTCCTGGAAACCGGGGCCCAGCACGTCAAAGAACAGCCGCGTCGCCGCCAGGCGGTCGGCAGGCATGGACAGACGCAGCCCGGTCATGAACTGGTCCAGCGTCTGCGGGGCCGGGATGTCGCTGATGCGAGCGCGGATATCCTCGAAATACCGCCGCAGCAACGCCAGAAGCAAAGCCTCCTTGCTTTGGAAATACAGATACAGTGTGCCCTTGGCCATCGCGGCCTGGCGGGCCAAGTCCTGCATCTTTGTGGCGTGATAGCCCTGATCCAGAAAGCATGCCATGGCCGCATCCAATATGCGCCCCTGCATCTCTTCTCGATCGACGATCTTCGGCATCTTGCCCCTCAATTTTCTTACGGCTTTCTTACGGCGCGCCCCTCTTGACGCAGACTGGACGCAGCGTCACGCAATTTCAATTTTTTGATGACTACCGGGTCATTAAAGCCGTCTCCATTTATGACCCACCAGTCATTAATAGGGTCCTGTCATGGCGCACTCGTCACAAATCAACGCCGGCCCAACGCGGCCTGGGCCATTTCTGAACCCGCCTCACACACCCGAACCAGAGCTTGGGCCACGCCACGACAGGCGCGGCACCGACGCCTGTTGAACATCCCAAACGAAAGGAAAATTCATGTTGTTCACGGAACAATTCAAAGTGGCGGCCTTGCCGCTGGCCCTGATCACGGCCACCTGCAGCGGCACCGGGCGCAACACCAACCCGTTCTGGCAGCCGAGCCGGGCCCGGCTTATGCCGCTGATCTGGACCAGTGCCGCGCCCTGGCCAAGTCCCAGAACCTGTGGAACCCGGAAACTCGGTAACAGGCCCTGATCGAGGCCGGAGTCGGCGCTCTGGCCGGTCTGTCGGACGATACGGTCGGCAACGCCGAAGGCGCTTTGGCCGGTGCGGCCGTGGGATCGGCGGCGGGGGCCGTCGCTGGCGCGGCCGAAATGCGCAATACCCGGCGCGACATCTTGATCGAGTGTCTGCGCCAGCGCGGACACTCCGTGGCCGGCTGACAAACGCAGGCAACCGATCAGAAGGTCTTTGAAATCCCTGCCCGCGCGTAACCAGAAACGGACACTCCAGCCCCTGAGCGCGCGGGCTCTTCCACAGGCTGCGACCGCTGTGCGCTCGTGGACTCGCAGGCCGCCAGTACAGCAAGCGACAAGATCAGGCCGATCAGTTTCATATCTATGCCTTTTCCTCGGGTCACATGCGACATGGTGGCTGGCGCGCCGCTTTCAAGCAGATTGCGGGATCAAATCCCGAAAAACACGCTGATCGGCCCCTTGTGCAAGCCAACCCCGCCACCGACATAAGCGCCACTGGTCGAAACGCCCACATTGGCGTTCAGGGTCGGCTGGACGGGCTCTCCGTCGGCGCCGCAGGCTGCCAAAGCCAAGGCGGCCGCGATCAGGGCAATCACGCGCAAGGTTGTCATTTCAGCAACTCCTTCCAACGGGCGATCTGAGCCCGGACCTGGTCCGGGGCCGTACCACCATAGGACTGGCGCGAGTTTACCGAATTATCCACGCCAAGGACAGAATAGACATCCTGCGTGATGCCCGCGTGGACCGATTGCATGTCCTCGAGCGTCAGATCGGGCAGGTCGCAGCCCTTCTTCTCGGCCATGGCGACCAGCGATCCGGTGACGTGGTGCGCATCACGGAAGGGCAGGCCCAGCACACGCACCAGCCAGTCGGCCAGATCGGTCGCGGTGGAAAAGCCCGAGCCGGCGGCAGCGGCCAGGCTGTCGCGGTTGGCGGTCATGTCCTTGACCATGCCTTCCATTGCGGCCAGCGCCAGCATCCAGTTGTCGGCGGCGTCAAAGACCTGTTCCTTGTCTTCCTGCATGTCCTTGGAATAGGCCAGCGGTAGGCCCTTCATCACCATCATCAGCGCCGTGTTGGCACCAAAGATCCGGCCCACCTTGGCGCGGATCAGTTCAGCGGCGTCGGGGTTCTTTTTCTGAGGCATGATCGACGAGCCGGTCGAGAACCGGTCGGACAGGGTGACGAAACGGAACTGGGCCGAGGACCAGATCACCAGTTCCTCGGCAAAGCGCGACAGGTGCACCGCGCAGATCGAGGCCACCGACAAAAATTCCAGCGCGAAGTCCCGGTCGCTGACCGCATCCAGCGAGTTGGCGGCGGGCCGGTCAAAGCCCAGCGCCTGCGCCGTCATGTGCCGGTCGATCGGGAAAGACGTGCCGGCCAGCGCCGCAGCACCCAGCGGGCATTCGTTCATCCGGGCGCGCGCATCCCGCACGCGGCTGAGGTCGCGGCCGAACATCTCGACATAGGCCATCATGTGGTGGCCCCAGGTCACCGGCTGCGCGGTCTGCAGGTGGGTGAATCCGGGCATGACCCAATCGGCCCCGGCCTCGGCCTGCGCCAAAAGCGCGCGGATCAGGGCCAGCAGGCCGGATCCGGCGGCGTCCAGCTGATCGCGGACCCACAATTTGAAATCGGTCGCCACCTGGTCATTGCGGCTGCGGCCCGTGTGCAGGCGGCCTGCGGGCTCGCCGATGATCTCTTTCAGCCGCGCCTCGACATTCATGTGGATGTCTTCCAGCGCAGTCGAAAACTGGAACTCACCGCGTTCGATCTCTGACAAAACGGTGAGCAGCCCTTCCCGAATGGCCTCGGCATCACTATCACTTATGACGCCCGTGGCGGCCAGCATGGCGGCATGGGCACGCGAGCCCGCGATGTCCTGGGCCGCCATCCGTCGGTCGAACCCGATCGAGGCATTGATCGCCTCCATGATCGCGTCTGGTCCGGCGGCAAAGCGGCCGCCCCACATCTGGTTCGAGGATTGTTCGGTCATGCTGGAAAACCCGGAGTTGATATGCGCCTGTTTCGTCTGATCCCCCTTTATATGGCCCTTGCGCTGGGTGCAAATGCCGCTTTGGCCGCCGATGTCGCATCCCTTGAAGCCTTGCGCCAAGGCAGCATGAAAAAGCTGATCCTGCATTCTGAACCCAAGCCGGTCTCGATGGCGGAGTTCCAGCTTGAAAACGACAAAGGCACCGCCACGCTGGCGGATTATCGCGGCAAATACGTTGTGCTCAACTTCTGGGCCACTTGGTGCGCGCCTTGCCGCAAGGAGATGCCCCAGATCGCCGAGCTGCAGGAGGAATTCGGCGGAGACCAGTTCGAGGTTCTGACGCTGGCCACCGGGCGCAACTCGCCCGCGGGGATCAAGAAGTTCTTTGACGAAAACGGCATCACCAACCTGCCTCGCCACCAGGACCCGAAACAGGCCGTCGCCCGCGAGATGGGCATCGTCGGCCTGCCGATCACCGTGATCATCGACCCCGACGGCCAGGAAATCGCGCGGCTGATCGGCGATGCCGAATGGAACTCGGACAGCGCCAAGGCGATCATCGCGGCCCTGCTGAACCCCGAAAGATGACCACCTGACGGGCCTTTTGTGCTAGACTGGAACCGGCCTGAACAGGGCCGGTTTTTCATTGGCAACAGACAGGAGGCTGAGATGAAACCGGTGGTTTTGCTGATCGGCCGGCTGCCCAACGTGATCGGCGATGTGGCGCGGCAACTGGACCACCTTCCGATCCGGTGGCTGGGCGCGCATGATCCCGACGAGGTGCGGCGGCAACTGGACGCCGAACCGCGCATCGCCTGCGCGATCATGGGCGCGGGCCTCGATGACAAGGTGCGCGGCGAACTGGTGGGTATCATCGCGGCGCGGCGGCCGGATATCTGCATTCACCTCAAGGATCGCGCCTCAGGGCCCGAGGGGCTGGTGCCCTTCGTCGAGCGCGTTGTCCGACACGAACTGCTGGAGCCGCACGACGGCACCTGACGCAACGCCACCTTTGACAGGGCCTGACCCCGCTTGCACTCTGCCTGCGGGAGGACATCATGCCGCTGGAAATCCTGCTGGTTCTGGTGGTCGGTGGCATTGCCGGCATCACCGCACTGCTGCATCTGACAGGCAAATCGCGCCTACGCGTGCTGAGCGCAGATACCGCGCGCGCCGAATGGGTGCGCCATTTTCCCGACGACACCATCATCGACGTCACCCTGACCCATGACGGCCACGCGGCGCTGGTGCGCACCGAGACCGGGCCGGGCCTGTTGTGGTCCTTTGGCGCCGACACGGTGGCCCGCCACCTGCGCGATTTCGACTGGATCGACCACCCCGAGGGCATCGAGGTCCAGTTCCACGACTTCGCCACCCCCGGCGTCACCGTCCGCCTTGACGAAACCGAGCGCCGCCACTGGCGTCACCTGCTGGAGCCCGCATGACCGACCAGATCAGTTTTCCCGATGTCGTCCAATGGGCAGTCCCGTTCTTCATCGCCGCCATCCTGGCCGAATTTCTATGGATCGCCATGAAGGGCCGTGGCGGCCGGTATGAAACCCGCGACGCCGTGACCTCACTGATTATGGGGGCAGGCAACATCGCGTCCGGGTTCCTGCTGGGCTTCATCGCCTATGGATTCTTCATGTGGCTGTGGAAGATCACGCCCTTGGATCTGGGCACATCGATTCCGGTGATCATCCTGTGCTTTGTGCTGGATGACCTGCGCTATTACTGGGTGCACCGGTTCGGGCATCGTATCCGCTGGGTCTGGGCCAGCCATGTGAACCACCACAGCTCGCAGCACTACAACCTGACCACCGCCCTGCGGCAGACCTGGACCTATACCTTCACCTTCATGATGGTCGTGCGTGCGCCGCTGATCCTGCTGGGGTTCCACCCGGCGATGGTGCTGTTCTGCGGCAGCCTGAACCTGATCTACCAGTTCTGGATTCACACCGAGGCCATCGGCAAGATGCCCCGCTTGTTCGAGGCGGTCATGAACACCCCCAGCCACCACCGCGCCCACCACGGCCGCAACGCGCGCTATCTGGATTGCAACTATGCCGGAGTGTTCATCATCTGGGACAAGCTGTTCGGCACATTCGTCCCCGAACAGGAGGACGACCGGGTCGATTATGGCCTGGTGCACAATATCGGCACCTTCAACCCGCTGCGCGTGGCCTTTCACGAATGGGTGGCCATTTGGCGTGACGCGACCCAACCGGGCCTGACCCTGAAACAGCGGCTGGCCTATTGTTTTGCCCCGCCGGGCTACAGCCATGACGGCAGCCGCGACAGCTCCGAGCAGATCAAGGCCAAGCACCTGGCCCGCCACCCTGAAGATCGCGGAACACCCGGTTTCGAGCAATTCGATAAAAATCTGTCCAACCAACAAGCGGAACGGGCCTGATCACGCGGCGGTGATGGCAGGCCGGCCTTGAATCTCCGCCCCCCGGAACCACGTCTCCTTGGGTAAATTTGCCCAACCCGGAGGTCCCGATGACACGATTCACAGTTTGTTCGACCATCGTCGGTCTGTTGGGTCTGGCCACCGCAATGCTCAGCGCACTGGCCGCGCAACCGCTGTCGGGGCTTCTCGTTCTGGGTCTGGCCGGTATGGGGTTCGGGATGCTGGGCGCTGTCATCGGCGCCGTCGTGGCAATGCAGCCAATCACCTCGTCCACCCGCTGAAGCGGCCCGCCCTTAACCGCAAATTCACCTGTTGCACGCGAAACTGAGAGGGAACCGATTTCGGTGTCTCAGAAGGATTCGGCGCGATGGGGAAAAAGGATTTGTCAGATCTGCCGGAAGGCGCGGACAGCCCGCTGAATTCGGCCGTCTCTGCGCGCGACAGATCGGCCGTACAAATGGCGACCGAGGCGGTCAGGCACAGGCAATGCCACCTGGCCTATCAACCGGTGATGCAAGCCCGGCCGCCCCACGGGGTCGCCTTCTACGAAGGGTTCATCCGCGTTCTGGATGAAACCGGCCGGGTGATTCCCGCGCGGGAATTCATGCCGCAGGTCGAAAACACCCCGATCGGGCGCGATCTGGATTGCGTGGCGCTGGAAAAAGGCTTGCGGGCAATGGCCCGCAACCCCGAAATCCGACTGGCCATCAACATGTCCGCACGCTCGATCGGCTATGCGCGCTGGTCGCGCGTGTTGGAGCGGTTTTTGAAACGCGACCCCACCATCGGCGAACGGTTGATCCTGGAAATCTCCGAGGATTCCGCCATGCAGGTGCCGGAACTGGTGATCGACTTCATGGACCGACTGCAGGACAAGGGGGTCGCCTTCACCCTGGATGATTTCGGGGCCAGCAACTTCAGCTTCCGCCATTTCCGCGAGTTCTTTTTCGACGCCGCCAAGATTGACGGACAATTCGTGCGCGGCATCAGCACCAACCCCGACAATCAGGCGCTGGTCCGCGCCCTGATCGCCGTGGCCCGCGAATTCGAAATCCTGGTGATCGCCGAATCGGTCGAGACCCGGGAGGACGCCGAGTTCCTGATGGCCAGCGGCGTGGATTGCCTTCAGGGATTTCTGTTCGGCGCCCCGTCGGTCAAACCACCGTGGGAACAGAAAAGCGCCGAGAAAACCGCAAGTTGAGCGCCTCATGACCGCGCCAGCCCGTCCCCCGGTCGCCGTCTGAGACAAGCTGTCCGTTGCTGCACATGCAGCGTTGCGCTATTGCAGAGGGGCTGGAGCGGGGGATCACGAGGCGCTCTTGCATCGTCAGAGAGGCTCTCTGCGACCTGCGCCGTCAGATTTCCCATTAGGACCATGACGGTAAAGGAATGACTCAATGACAAACGTTGTAATCGCATCCGCCGCGCGTACGGGCGTCGGCAGTTTTGGCGGTTCGTTCGCGAACACCCCCGCACATGATCTGGGCGCGGCCGTTCTGGAAGCCGTCGTCGAACGCGCCGGGATCGATAAGGCTGAGGTGAGCGAGACCATCATGGGCCAGGTCCTGACCGCGGCACAGGGCCAGAACCCCGCCCGTCAGGCCCACATCAACGCCGGCTTGCCCACGGAAAGCGCGGCTTGGGGCATCAACCAGGTCTGCGGCTCGGGGCTGCGCGCCGTCGCACTGGGCGCTCAGCACATCCAGCTGGGCGATGCCGAGATCGTCTGCGCCGGCGGACAGGAAAACATGACCCTGTCGCCCCATGCGGCATCGCTGCGCGCAGGCCACAAGATGGGCGACATGACCTATATCGACACGATGATCCGCGACGGTCTGTGGGATGCGTTCAACGGCTACCACATGGGTCAGACCGCCGAGAACGTGGCCGAGAAGTGGCAGATCAGCCGCGACATGCAGGACGAATTCGCCGTGGCCAGCCAGAACAAGGCCGAGGCCGCGCAGAAGGCCGGCAAGTTCAAGGACGAGATCGTGCCCTTCACCATCAAGACGCGCAAGGGCGACATCGTGATGGACAGCGACGAATACATCCGCCACGGCGCCACCATCGAAGCCATGCAGAAGCTGCGCCCGGCCTTCACCAAGGACGGAACCGTGACGGCGGCAAACGCGTCCGGCCTCAATGATGGCGCGGCGGCGACCCTGCTGATGTCCGCCGACAACGCGGAAAAGCGCGGGATCGAGCCGCTGGCCCGCATCGCGTCCTACGCAACCGCCGGGCTGGACCCGTCGATCATGGGCGTCGGGCCGATCTATGCCTCGCGCAAAGCGTTGGAAAAGGCCGGCTGGTCGGTTGACGACCTGGATCTGGTCGAGGCCAACGAGGCCTTTGCCGCACAGGCCTGCGCCGTGAACAAGGACATGGGCTGGGATCCCTCGATCGTAAACGTCAACGGCGGCGCCATCGCCATCGGCCACCCGATCGGTGCGTCGGGCTGCCGGGTTCTGAACACCCTGCTGTTCGAAATGAAGCGCCGGAACGCCAAAAAGGGCCTGGCAACCTTGTGCATCGGCGGCGGCATGGGCGTTGCCATGTGCGTGGAGCGTCTCTGAGGCCGAAGCCGGGTAGCCGGCCCTGCCGTACCGCCTTTGGGGTGGCCCTTGCGATCCAACGCGCAAGGGCCACAAGGATGACGCAACCCGGCAACTCTTCTGCGGCGCGGCAATTTTCCGGAGAAAGATTATTGCGTAGCTGTAGCGGTTTTTGTAGCAACATTATCAAGCCATATTTTCAATGGAGGAGTCCTAAATGGCACGAACAGCTCTCGTAACTGGCGGCACCCGCGGCATCGGCGCGGCGATTTCCAAGGCGCTGAAGGCCGAAGGATACAATGTCGCCGCCTCGTATGCGGGGAATGACGAGGCCGCGGCCAAGTTCACCGAAGAAACCGGCATCCCCACCTACAAATGGAACGTCGCGGACTATGACGAGTCCAAGGCCGGGATCGCAAAGGTCGAAGCGGATCTGGGACCGATCGACATCGTGGTCGCCAATGCCGGCATCACCCGCGACGCGCCGTTCCACAAGATGACCCCCGAACAGTGGCACCAGGTGATCGACACCAACCTGACGGGCGTGTTCAACACCGTCCACCCCGTCTGGCCAGGAATGCGTGAGCGCAAGTTCGGCCGGGTGATCGTAATCAGTTCGATCAACGGTCAGAAGGGCCAGTTTGCCCAAGTGAACTATGCCGCCACCAAGGCGGGCGATCTGGGCATCGTCAAGTCGCTGGCCCAAGAGGGCGCAAGGGCGGGCATCACGGCCAACGCGATCTGCCCCGGCTACATCGCGACCGAGATGGTCATGGCCGTTCCGGAAAAGGTACGCGAGGCCATCATCGGCCAGATCCCAGCCGGTCGCCTGGGCGAACCGGAAGAAATCGCCCGCTGCGTGGTGTTCCTTGCTTCCGACGATTCGCAATTCATCAACGGTTCGACCATCTCGGCCAACGGGGCGCAGTTCTTCGTCTGATCGCGCTTGAAAAACGAAATCGGGCCGACCCCTTGGGCCGGCCCTTCTTATATCCCGTAAGAACGCGCGCGCTGCGCTCAGCGGGAACCCGTGACCCATTTCCAGAAACTCCGGACCAGCGCGCCACGCTCTTGATGAGCGCGCAGAATCGCCTTTTGCGCGGCAGGGTTTGTCGTCATCTCGATCATGGCGGTCCCTTTCTGATTAAATTGAACTTGACTTGCACTAAATATGACTTTTGCTCTTAAAGGGCGCAAACGAGAGTTTTTCCCATGTCGCATAAGAATTTCTGAATCGAAATGAGTGATCGCCTTCCCCCACTGACCGCCCTGCGCGCCTTTGACGCCGCTGCCCGACACATGTCCTTTGCCAAGGCCGCGGACGAGTTGAACGTCACGCCGGCAGCCTTGTCGTTTCAGATCAAGTCGCTGGAGGAACACCTGGGCCAGCCGCTGTTCCGCCGCCTGAACCGCGCGGTCGAACTGACCGAGGCCGGGCGGACTCTCGCCCCCGGCGCGGCCGAGGGCTTTGCCCGGCTGCAAGCCGCCTGGGCCGCGACGCGCCGGTTGCAGGACAACACGTCACTGACGATCACTGCGGGTCCGGCCCTGACGGCCAAGTGGCTGGCGCCGCGCCTTTATGAATTCGCCCGTGCACATCCCGAGATCGACCTGCGGTTCTCGGCCACCTTGCGCAACCTGGATTTCGACCGCGACGACGTGGATGTGGCGATCCGGTTCGGCTATGGGCAGGATGACGGACTGTATTCGGTTCCGGTGCGGCCCGAGTGGTTGACCCCGGTCATGACACCCGAACTGGCCGAGCGGTATCCGACGCCGCAAAGCTTGACCGAGGCGCCCCTGATCCATGACGACTCGATCGGTTTCCTGAACCCGCCCTGTGACTGGCCCGCGTGGTTCCGTGCGGTCGGGGTGGACTTTACGCCGACCCATGGCACGCATTTTTCAAACGCCGACCATGCCATCGACGCGGCGGTGGCGGGGATGGGCGTTGCGCTTGGGCGGCGGCCCATGATCATCAAGGACGTGATCGAGGGCCGACTGGTCACCCCGTTCAGGATCGCTATCGAAACCAAGGCCCGGTTCCGGTTCTTGTGCCGCAAGGGCGAAGAGACCCGTCCTCAGATCGCAGCCTTTCGCGATTGGTTCCTTGCGGAAATCGAAAAAACTGCGCACATATCCGACGGTTTCACAATCATCCCGGTCGAGGACATTTCCCCCGCATGACCAAGAACCGTGCCACCGCCGTCGGTTTTGTCGCCGTATTGTTGTGGGCCTTGCTGGCCCTGTTCACCGTTGGCTCGGCCCCGACTCCGCCGCTGTTGCTGAACGCGATCTGTTTCAGCATCGGCGGCACGCTGGGGCTGATCTGGGCATGGCGCAGCGGCGGGTTGACCCAGTTGCGTCAGATCAGCTGGAAGGTATTCACCTTCGGCACCTTGGGGTTGTTCGGGTATCACGCGCTGTATTTCTCGGCCCTGCGCATGGCGCCTGCGGCTGAGGCAGGTTTGATCGCCTATCTCTGGCCGCTGCTGATTGTGCTGTTTTCGGGACTGCTGCCCGGAGAAACCCTGCGCGTGGGGCATCTGCTGGGGGCCTGTCTGGGCTTTTCCGGCGCCGCGCTCATCATCACCGGCGGCGGCAGCACCGGATTTCGGGCGGAATACCTGCCCGGCTATGCGCTGGCGCTGCTGTGCGCGCTGACATGGTCGGGGTACTCCGTGCTCTCGCGGCGGTTGGGCCGGACACCCACCAGCTCGGTCGCGGTATTCTGCGTGTTGACCGCGCTTGCCTCGTGGGCGCTGCATTTCGTCCTCGAGCACACAGTTTGGCCGCAAGGCACATTGGGCTGGGCCTCGACCGTCGCGCTGGGGCTGGGGCCGGTGGGGCTGGCCTTCTATGTCTGGGATATCGGAGTCAAGCAGGGAGACATCCAAATGCTCGGCACCAGTTCTTACGCGGCGCCACTGCTGTCGACCCTAGTGCTGGTTGTGGCCGGGATCGCCGCGCCCTCGTGGACGCTGGCGATCGCGGCCGTTTTGATAACCGGCGGCGCCGCGATTGCGGCGCGGGCCAGCCTCAGGCGCTGACGGAGAGACGCTCGATCTCTTCCTTCAGCTTCAGCTTCTGTTTCTTCAGTTGGGCAATGTGGAGATCGTCAATCCCGGGCGCGCGCTGGGCTTCTTCGACCTGGAGACTGAGGCTTGCGTGCTTCTTCTTCAGTTCACTCAGATGTGCGCTAACGCTCATGGCGATCCTCCTTCTCTGTTGATCTAACTGACATGGGAAGTTGACCACATCATTTCCACCCTGTCACGCCGCAGGCGCACAGAATCTGTCACAAATCCGACAATTTCGGCTGGTCTTTGCCTAAAGCTGCCCGGGCCAGCGCAGCGGCCGCCCGTGTCGCAGGACATCGGACACCGCGGGCGCATAGCTGTCCTCGTCGCGCTCATGGCGGTCGCCTTGATGCAGAATCAGCGGCGCATGCAGGCGAAACGCAGCCCGCCCGCCTTTGCGCGCGCGCAAGATCACCAATTCGGCGGCCCGTCCTGGGCGCGGCGCCAAGGGTAGGATTTCGAGCGACCCCAGCCGATCCGTGCAGGCGGCCATAAGGTCCGGCAGGCGGTCGGCGCGTTGTATCATGTGCAGATAGCCGCGCGGCGCCAGACGACGGGCCGCGGCCTCGACCCATGCGACCAGCGGGGTTTGTTCACCCAGCGCGATGCGCCGACCGGCATCCGCGGCGGCGCTGTGCGCACCGGCACGGTAATAGGGCGGGTTCGCGATGACGTGATCGAACTGAAGCTGGCGCAGCTCGGACGGCAACTGGGCCAGATCAGCGGCGTAGGCCGACAGGGCAATGCCGTTTTCGCGTGCGTTCCGCCGGGCCAGATCCGCATAGGCCGGCTGCAATTCCACACCATTCAGGCGTAGATCAGGAACCCGGGCACCGAGGCAAAGAACCGCAGCTCCGGCCCCGCACCCCAGTTCCAGCACGGACTGGCCGGGGCTGGCCGGAACCGCCGCGGCAAGCAGAACCGGATCGACCCCGGCCCGATATCCGTCGCGCGGCTGCAAAAGGCGCAGGCGCCCGCCCAGAAAATCGTTGCAGGTCAGATCGGTATCGGCAAACGCGGTCATCGCCCCAAGGGAATGTCGTTGTCGCGCATTACGCGCTGCGCGCGCGGGAGATCTTCGGTCCGGACCATCAGCCTGCGGGGGAAGATGCCGATGCCGCCTTCGAGCACGCTCATATTTACGTCCATCTCAAAGCAGTCTATATCCTCGCCCTCAAGGAGAGCGGACGCAAAGGCCATGACGGTCGGATCGGTGCTGCGCAGAAGTTCTTTCATGGGGATGGATGTAAGGGCAAGGCGGGGCGAAAGTCGAGCCTTGTGACAGGAGTGTGATGGACATCGGCACGATCTCGAAACCGCATGAGCGACTGGCCGAGCTGCTGGCCGGCGAAATGGACGCGGTGAACACGTTGATCCGCACCCGCATGGCCTCGGAGCACGCGCCCCGCATCCCCGAGGTGACCGCGCATCTGGTTGAAGCGGGCGGCAAGCGCCTGCGCCCGATGCTGACCCTGGCTGCCGCGCGGCTGTTCGGCTATGACGGCGATCATCACATCCGCCTGGCCGCCACGGTCGAATTCATCCACACCGCCACGCTTTTGCATGACGACGTCGTGGACGAGAGCGCCCAGCGGCGCGGCCGGCCCACCGCCAACCTGCTGTGGGACAACAAGTCCAGCGTGCTGGTCGGCGACTACCTGTTTTCGCGCAGCTTCCAGTTGATGGTGGAAACCGGGTCTTTGCGGGTTCTGGACATTCTGGCCAATGCCTCGGCCACCATTGCCGAAGGCGAGGTGCTGCAGATGACCGCTGCCACCGACCTGCGCACCGACGAGAGCGTGTATCTGCAGGTTGTGCGCGGCAAGACCGCGGCGCTGTTTTCCGCGGCGACCGAGGTGGGCGGCGTGATCGCCGGCGCCTCCAAGGAGCAGGTCCGGGCGCTGTTCGCCTATGGCGACGCGCTGGGCATCGCCTTCCAGATCGCCGACGACCTGCTGGACTATCAGGGCGACAGCGAGGCCACCGGCAAGAACGTGGGCGACGATTTCCGCGAGCGCAAACTGACCCTGCCCGTCATCAAGGCGGTTGCGCAGGCCACCCCTGAGGAACGCGCCTTTTGGGAGCGCACCATCGAAAAAGGCCGCCAGCAGGATGGCGACCTGCAACACGCGCTGGGCCTGATGCGCAAATACCGCACGCTGGACGCTACCCGCGCCGATGCGCTGGGCTGGGCCGCCAAGGCCAAGGCGGCGCTGGCGGTTCTGCCCGACCATGAAATCCGCTACCTGTTGCGGGATATGGCCGACTATGTCGTGGCGCGCCTCAACTGAGCGTCACCGCCCGGCACCACCAATCCGCCTGCGCAACGCCGATCTCGTAAGCTGCGAAATGCGCGGCCTTTATCGTTGGGTACAGCGCGAAACAGGTCGACCCCGACCCGGACATCCGCGCTAGCAGCACATCCCGCGTACCTGACAACGCATCCAGTACATCCGCGATTTCCGGAGCAAGACCAATCGCTGCGGGCTGCAGGTCGTTGCGCTGCCCGCGCAGCCAGTCGGCGCAGTGTTCAGGCCCGTCAAACGCCGGCAGGTCGGCCGGCATGGCAGGATTGTCGTGCGCGGCCAAGGCCTTGAACACCGGCCCCGTGGGCACCGGCACACCGGGATTGACCAACAAGGCGGGAAGCGGCGGCAAAGCGACCGGGCTGATCCGGTCCCCGATGCCCTGCATCCGCGCCGCGCGGCCCAAGGTGCAGACCGGAACATCGGCGCCCAGGGCCAGCGCAATGTCCAGCGGGATCTCGGCGCCTTCGGGTGACAGAAGCCGCAAGGTGGCCGCCGCATCCGACGACCCGCCGCCAATTCCGCCCCCGTGCGGCAGCACCTTGTCCAGATGAACCCGCCCCCGCCAGCCCATCGCCTGCGCCGCCTTCCAGACCAGGTTTCGCGCGTCGGTCGGCACGCCTTCGGCATGTTCGCCAGACACCGAGATTGAAAGATCAGGGCCTGGCTCTAGGGTCAGCCTGTCGCCCAGATCGGCGAAAGCCGTCAGCGAATCCAGCAGGTGATAGCCATCGGCGCGTCGGCCGGTCACATGCAGGGTCAGGTTGATCTTGGCGGGTGCGAAACCCTCAATTGCCATTGGCGACCTTCAGCGGTTCGGCCCCCTCTTCGGCCAGCACAGCGTCGAGGCCGATCTCGAGCTTGCGGCGGATGCGGTCCGGGTCCGCCTCGCCATCGGTGTCTTCGGGGTCGATGAAGGACAGGGCGCGCTTCCATTGGGTCTCGGCCTCACGCAGGCGTCCGACGGCCCAGTAGACATCGCCCAGATGGTCGTTCACTACCGGATCCACCGGCATCAGCTCGACCGCGCGTTCCATGTGTCCGACCGCCTCGTCATAGCGGCCCAGCCGGAACAGCACCCAGCCCAGACTGTCGACGATATAACCGCTGTCGGGTTGGGCCGCCACGGCGCGTTGGATCATCTCAAGCGCCTCGTCCAGCTTTTCCCGCCGCTCGACCAGCGAATAGCCGAGGTAGTTGAGAACCTGCGGCTGATCCGGGTTCAGTTCCAGAGCCTTGCGGAAATCGGCCTCGGCCTTGTCCCAGTTCTTCAGTCGCTCGTGGCTGATGCCGCGCGCATAGTACAGAAACCAGTTGCCGTCGGAGTTCGCCTCGGTCAGTTCGATTGCGCGGTCATAGGCGGTGACGGCCGCGGCATAGTTCTCCTGCCGCCGCTGAAGGTCGGCCAGCGCGACGTGAACACCGGGCAGGTCGGGCTGCCGCGCGGCCAGGTTTTCCAGCACTTCGGCGGCGGCGTCGGTCTTACCCATCCGGGCAAGGACATCCGCCCGGCCCAGTTCGGCAACATGGAAATCACTGCTGGAGGGCGGCACCATCCGATAGGCGGCAACCGCCAGATCATGCTGCTCCAACTCCTCCAGCAACTCGGCGCTGAGGAGAATGGCGTCGATGTGATCGGGCCGCAGATAGGTCGCCACGCGGGAATACAAAAGGACATAATCATGCGCCGCCTCGGTGTTCAGCGCCGCGCCGACGGTAAAAAAGACCTCGGCCACGCCGTCCTGCGCCGACCGGACATGCGTGAAAGGCAGGGTTTCCTCGGCCTGCAACCGGGCTGTATAGGCCTCGATGGTCGGATCGCTGCCCGAAGCAAAGACCGTTTCAAGGAATTGCAGCGCGTCGGCGTTGCGGTCCAGTTGCGACAGAATCTCGACTCGCGCCAGTGCCGCCCGGCGCGAGAACCGCGCGACGCGCCCCTCATCGGCGCCGAAAATCGCTTCGGCGCCTTCGAAATCACCCACCGAGGCAAGCGCCAGCGCCTTGTGATACAACGCAAATTCTCGCAGCCCGTCCTGCGCGGCGACGGTATCGAACTGCTCCATGGCCTTGGTCATCTCGCCCTGGCCGATATGCGCCCAGGCCAGCATCAGCCCGTCAACCAACGGGCCCACGCCCTGGCTCTCGGGGTCGCGGGCCATAAGTTCGGCGAATTGCCCGCGTTGCACCAGATCGGCGGCGATGACCATGCGCGCAGCCTGATTGACGAAACCGTCGGCCTCCATCTCTTGCGCCAGGGGCAGGGCCCGTTCGATTTCGCCCAGGGCCACGCGGGCCAACAGGACGCTTTCCATCAACCGCTGATTCTGGGGATCGAATGCCAGCGCCCTGGTGTAGTATCTTTCGGCGGCGGCATAATCGCTTTCATAAATCGCCTGCCGGCCGGCCAGATAAGCCCCTGCACCGGTGTCCGCCACCGCCGAAACACTCAGAGACATTCCGAGAACCGCGGCCCATGCCGCACGATGCACCAGAGAAACCACCAAGAACCTGCCTTGTCTGCCTGTACCTGCAGCACAAGCTAGGGCCTTGGCCGACCAGAGGCAATGGCCCAGCGGTCACGGCTGTGCCATTGCCCCGTTTCCTGCCTACATGTTGGGATAGTTCGGACCGTCCCCACCCTGCGGCGTGGTCCAGTTGATGTTCTGGCTGGGATCCTTGATGTCGCAGGTCTTGCAGTGCACGCAGTTCTGGAAGTTGATCACGAAACGCGGCTGATCCTCGTCGCGCACGATCTCGTAGACGCCCGCCGGGCAGTACCGCTGAGCGGGTTCGTCATATTTCGGCAGGTTCACTTTCACCGGGATCTGGGGGTCGGCCAGCTTGAGGTGGCAGGGCTGGCTTTCCTCGTGGTTGGTGAAGGAAAACGCCACATTGGTCAGCCGGTCGAAGGACAGGGTGCCGTCGGGTTTCGGATAGTCGATGGGCTGATGCTTGCTGGCTTCTTCGGTGGCTTCGGCATCGGTCTTGCCGTGACCTAGCGTGCCGAACAGCGAAAAGCCCAGTGTGTTGGTCCACATGTCCAGACCACCCAGAGCCAGCGAGGCGGTCAGGCCCCATTTTGACCACATCGGCTTGACGTTGCGGACCTTTTTCAGATCGGCGCCGATGGCACCGTTGCGCACTTCGGTCTCGTAATCGGTCAACTCGTCGCCGCCGCGGCCGGCCTTGATGGCCTCGAACGCGGCCTCGGCGGCTGCCTTGCCCGACAGCATCGCGTTGTGGTTGCCCTTGATCCGCGGCACGTTGACCATGCCCGCCGAACAGCCCAGCAGAGCTACGCCCGGCGCCACCAGCTTCGGCATCGACTGGTACCCGCCCTCGGTGATCGCGCGGGCGCCATAGGCCACGCGCTTGCCGCCTTTCAGCAGGTCGGCCACCATCGGGTGATGCTTGAACCGCTGGAATTCCATGTAGGGAAACAGGTGCGGGTTCTTGTAGTTCAGGTGCACCACGAAGCCCACATAGACCTGGTTGTTTTCCAGGTGATAGATGAACGACCCGCCCCCGGCATTGCCGCCCAGCGGCCAGCCCATCGTGTGGGTGACGCTGCCTTCCTTGTGCTTGGCGGGGTCGATCTCCCAGATTTCCTTCATGCCGATGCCGTATTTCTGCGGCTCTTTCCCGGCCTGCAGGTCATATTTGGCGATCACTTCCTTGGACAGCGACCCGCGCACCCCTTCCGACAGGAAGACGTATTTGCCGTGCAGTTCCATCCCCGGTTCGGTGTTGGGGCCATATGATCCGTCAGGCTCCAGCCCGAACACGCCGGCCACGACACCCTTGACCTCGCCATTGTCGCCATAGACCAGTTCTGAACAGGCCATGCCGGGGAAGATCTCGACGCCCAGCGCCTCGGCCTGTTCGGCCATCCATCGGCAGACATTGCCCATCGAGACGATGTAGTTGCCGTGATTGTTCATCAGCGGCGGCATCGGCCAGTTCGGGATGCGCAGTTGGCCGGCCTCGCCCAACATATAGAAATTGTCTTCGCGCACGGGCACGTTCAGCGGCGCACCCTTTTCCTTCCAGTCGGGGATCAGCGCATCCAGGCCGCACGGGTCCAGCACCGCGCCCGACAGGATATGCGCGCCCACTTCCGAGCCCTTTTCCAGCACGACCACGTTTAGGTCGGCGTCCAGCTGTTTCAGACGAATGGCCGCAGACAGGCCCGCGGGGCCTGCGCCCACGATCACCACGTCGTATTCCATCGCTTCGCGTTCAATTTCGGCCATCGTGGGCTCCTCCGCTAACTATCCGAATTGGCGCCCGGGGCGCGGGCTCGGCGAAATTTTGTTTCCCGGCTGATTACCTGCTGGAAAAGACCTTGGTCAATCAAAACACGGCGTAACATTGCTGCAATGCGGCAGATCAGCCCTCGGGCGCGTCACCCATCAGGTACCTGGGACCGCTACCATAGGTTTTTGCCCGGTCGTCGGGGTTGTAGAGCGCGCATTTCGGCAGGCTCAGGCAGCCGCAGCCGATGCAGCCGTCCAGATTGTCACGCAGACGCAGCAGAGTGTCGATTCGCTGATCCAGATGCGCGCGCAGGCCAAGGCTGATCTTTTTCCAATCCGCAGGTGTAGGCGTGCGGTTGTCGGGCAGCCCGGCCAGAACCTCGCGGATTTCAGGCAGGGTCAGGCCGAACTGCTGGGCGATCATAACGAAACTCAGCCGACGGATGTCGGCGCGCTGGTACCGCCGCTGACCGCCCGGATTGCGCCAGGGGGAAATCAGCCCCTGCGCCTCGTAATAGCGGATGGCGGATACCGCCAACCCCGTGCGGCGCGCCAGCGCGCCGATGGAAAGGCCCTCGGATGCGGGCATGATCTCCTCCCGAAAAAATCTCTTGAGCTAAAGTTAGGTTTAGGAATTACGGTGAGTCGAAACAAGCCTGAACATGAAAAGGAGACCCCATGATGGCGACGCTGGAACACACGAACTTCACCGTCCGCAACCCGCAGGCGACCGCCGCCTGGATGCAGGACGTATTCGGATGGAAGACCCGCTGGGAGGGCCCGGCGATCGCGGGCGGCTATACCGTGCATGTGGGCAGCGCGCATACCTATCTGGCGCTTTACGCCCCGGCCGACCCGAAACCGTCGGGCGAAAGCAGCTATGACACCATCGGCGGGCTGAACCATGTGGGCGTGCTGGTCGAGGACATCGACGCAACTGAAGCCAAGGTCCGCGCCGCGGGCTTCGAGCCGCACAACCACGCCGACTATGAACCCGGTCGCCGGTTCTATTTCGACGACGACAACGGCATTGAATTCGAGGTCGTTCAATATGATTGAGATGCTCTGGTTCGGCGCCGAGGCGCATCGTTGGAAACGCGGTGATCTGCTGGAGCATCGGCACAATCGGAAACCCCCACCACCCCGACGGCGTTAAGTTGCGGATTGCAGAGGCCAAACCCCTTGGCCTCTTGCATTTCACGCCATATTTGGGTCAGGTAATTGCCAACCGATCTTTCGCCCCGACGCTGGTCTCATGCGGCGGGGCGACTCAATTTGTGCGTGGAAAAAAGAAGATATGGAAAAGATCCCGATGACGCCCGCGGGCTTTGCCGCGCTCGAGGCAGAGCTCAAGCAACTCAAGTCCGTTGAACGCCCCGCGATCATCGAGGCCATCGCCTCGGCGCGCGAACTGGGCGACCTGAAGGAAAACGCAGAATACCACTCGGCCCGCGAAAAACAGGGCTTCATCGAAGGCCGCATCAAGGAACTGGAAGGCGTTCTGTCGCTGGCGGACGTGATCGATCCGACCAAACTGTCGGGCGCGATCAAGTTCGGTGCCAAGGTCACGCTGGTGGACGAGGACACCGACGAGGAAAAGACTTGGCAGATCGTGGGAGAGCACGAGGCCAATATCGAAAAGGGCCTGCTGAACATCAAATCGCCCATCGCCCGTGCCCTGATCGGCAAGGAAGAAGGCGACAGCGTCGAAGTGCGCACCCCCGGCGGCGTGCGCTCGTACGAAGTGCTGAGCATCCACTACGCCTGATCGGAGCGCGCCATGTCGGGCCAAGACCCTGATCCGGACAGCAAACGGCCCACCTGGCTGGGCATCTATGACCGTCCGGGCCGCCCCAGCGTCACCGGGATCGAGATTGCGGCCGCGGCCCTCAGCCTGATCTGGCTGGTGGTGGCCGTGGTCTTTCTGGTGCTGCCCGAGCAGACGCAGGCCGGCAGTTTCATCGTGATGCTGCTGGCGGTGTTCATGCCGGTGGCGATGATCTGGGTAGGGGCGCTGGCCATGCGCGCGAGCCGCATCATGCGCGAAGAAAGCGCCCGGCTGCAGACCGCGATCGACGCGATCCGCCAGGCGTACGTATCGCAGCAACAGCGGTCGGCCAGCACCTACGAACCCGCGGTGGCCCGGAAACTGGATGAAATCGCTGCGGCTGCCCGGCACACCCAAAGCACGCTGGCCACGTTCTCCAGCAAGCGGCGGGATCTTGCGCCGCAGGCAAGACCTGCTGCGCCCTCGGGCCAGACCTCGTTGGAACTGGGCACCCCGGCCGAAGAGTTAGCGACTCCTCTGCCCACCGACATTTTCATCCGGGCGCTGAACTTTCCCGAAACCGCCGAGGACACCGAAGGCTTCAACGCCCTGCGCCGCGCCATGAAAGACCGCAAGACCGCGCAACTGGTGCAGGCCGCCGAGGACGTGCTGACCCTGCTCAGCCAGGAAGGCATCTACATGGACGACCTGCACCCCGACATGGCCCGCCCCGAGGTCTGGCGGCAGTTCGCCAAGGGCGAACGGGGACGTGCGGTCGCCGCGTTGGGCGGTATCCGCGACCGGTCGTGCCTGGCGCTGACCTCGGCGCGGATGAAGCAGGACCCGATCTTTCGCGATGCGGTGCATCACTTCCTGCGCCGCTTCGACACCATGATCGTCGAGTTCGAACCTCAGGCCAGCGACGCCGACCTGACCGCTTTGGGCGACACGCGCACGGCGCGCGCCTTCATGCTGCTGGGCCGGGTGGCCGGAACCTTCGACTAGCCACCGTCCGGCACCACCCACCGCATTTTCGTGGCCGAACTGAAGCCGAACAGGTGTTTGAACGGGCCGGTACGGTCCTGCCCGATCGCCTGAAGCCCTTCGCGCTCGTACAGGATCCGCGCGCGCGAGTTGGTGTCGATCACGTCCAGTTGCACCTCGTGCATGCCCAGCCTCTGTGCCTCGTCCTTGATCGCCCGCAGCAGCAGGGTCCCGACACCCTGCCCGCGCGCCTCGGTCGCCACGCATATGCCATCCATCTGGAACACGCCCGGCTTCAGGTCGCGTTCCAGAACGCTCAGGAACAGGCCCCGCCACAGGGCGCCGAACAAGCCATAGACCCGGGCCAGATCCGCCAGCCCGCCCTGCGTCAGCCCGCCGTCGCGGGTTTTGTACCCGGCCAGCCCCAGCATCCGCCCATCCGCATCCCGCGCCACCGGAGCGAAATCGGGGTTCAGCGCCCGTTCGAAAAACGCCAGGCCGCGCGCATCCGGCCCCATGACGCGCGACAGTTTGCCCGAGAATGCCTGCCAGAACAGCGCGGCCGCCCGCGCGCGCTCATCAGGGGAAAACCCGCACGAGACAGAAACCGTCACAGGCCGAAACTGCCATAGGGTATGAAACGCACAGGGTCTCCGGGCTGGATGTCCAGCGGGCCGTCCGGCAGTTCGACCAGCCCTTCGGCCCAGCTGAGCCCGCTGATGCGACCCGACCCTTCCGATTGAAACACCTCGACCCGGCCGTCGCGGACCCGGGCACGCAGGTATTCTCGGCGGCCCGGTTTCTTGCGCTTGGCGAATCCGGCGGGCAGGTCAAAGCCCTGCGGCTGCCGCCACCCCTCGCCCGCCATCAGGCCCAGCGCGGGCCGGGCAAAGATCAGCGTGCAGACCATCGCCGCCACCGGGTTGCCCGGCAGGCCGAACACCGGCGTGCCCTGCCACAGGCCCAGCGCCAGCGGGCGGCCCGGTTTCAGCGCAATGCGCCATTCCTGCAAGGCCCCCGCCGCGCGCAGCAGGGCCGACACATGATCCTCATCCCCCGCCGAAGCGCCGCCGCTGGTCAGGATCGCGTCAGTCTGTTGCGCGGCCTGGTCCAGCCGGTCCCGCAGCGCGGCCCGGTCGTCGCCCACGCGGCCCAGATCGACCGGCACAAAACCCATCCGTTGCAGCATCGCCAACAGCATCGGGCGGTTCGCATCATAGATCTGGCCCGGCCCCGCGGCCTGACCCGGATCACGCAATTCATCGCCGGTGGACAGAACCCCCACGCGCAAGGGCGTGCGGACCGGGACCTCGGCCACGCCCACCGCCGACAGCAGCGCCAGATCGGCAGGCGTCAGGCGTCGCCCGCCAGGCAGAGCCAAGGCCCCGGCCTGCACGTCTTCGCCCGCCTTGCGCGTGTTGGCGCCAGCCTTCAAAGGCCCGTTGAAGGCGATGTGGCCGTCCTGCACGGTCACGTCCTCTTCCAGAATGACGGTATCCACCCCCTCGGGCACCTGCGCGCCGGTCAGAACGCGCAGCGCCTGCCCCTCCTGCACGGCCCCCGCAAACGGCACGCCCGCCGCCGCGCGTCCCTCGGCCAGCGGCAGGACATGCGGGCCCTCGGGCCGACCACCGGCAAAACCGTACCCGTCCACCGCCGTGTTGGGCAGCGGCGGATTCGACCGTTGTGCGATCACGTCCTGCGCAAGTACGCGCCCGCAGGCTTGACCAACGGGCAGGGTCTCGACGCCGGCCACCGGGTGCAACCGGTCGCGCAGCAGGGCCAGCGCGTCATCGACCGGGGTCCATTCGACCCCCGGCGGCAGGGCGAAACAGTCGTTTTTCAGCGGTGGAGGCGCGATCTTCGGCATGGTCCGGTCCTCGGGCATGGTCAGGGGCTTGGCCGCCGCCCCAAGCCGACCTCGGCCAGGATGAAATCGGCAATGGCAGGCGTGTCGTTCAGATCGAAGACCGGACGGTCCAGATCCAGCGGCGTGTCGCTGGCCACCGCGCGGATCGTCGGATCGTCAGCGGCGATCAGCGGGTTTCCGGGCTGGGCGCGAAAAGCCTCGACCTTGGGGTGGCGCGCGCGCTTGTACCCCTCGACCAACACCAGATCGACCGGGGACAGGCGCGCCAGAAGGTCGTCCAACGGCGGCTCGGGCGCGCCGCGCAGCTCTTGCATCACGGCGATGCGGCGGCTGGATGCCAGCAGAACCTCGGATGCCCCGGCGGTTCGGTGGCGATGGCTGTCGGTGCCCGGCTGGTCCACGTCAACCGCGTGGTGAGCGTGTTTGACGGTCGAGACACTGAACCCGCGCCCGGTGATCTCGGCCACCAGCCGCTCGACCAGCCCGGTCTTGCCCGCATTCTTCCAGCCGGTAACGCCGTAGACCCTCATGCCCGCTCCAACAGGTGCTGCGCCCGGATCAGATCTGCGGGCGTGTTGACGTTGAAGAACGGATCGAACGGGTCGGCCGGAAACAGCGCCTCGCGCCCGTCATGGCGGTCGGTCCACAGGACCACCTTGCGCAACCCGTCCGTCAGAGCCGCGCGCAGATCGTCGCGCAGAGCCACGGGCCACAGGCCAAAGGTCGGGTGCCGGTTGACCCGGCGGCCACCGCCGGATTTCAGCGCCTCGTCACCGGTGCGCGGCGTGGTGGCCAGAACCAGCGGATGAGCCTGCCCCTGCGCCGCCAGCATCAGCCGGTCGACCAGATCGCGCGGGAAGAACGGCGTGTCGGCGGCAGCGGTGACGATACAATCAGCGCCCTGCCCCGCCGCCCAATCCAACCCGGCCAGCACACCCGCCAAGGGACCAGCGTAACCCGCGATGCTGTCCGGCAGGACCGGCAGGCCAAGATCAGCAAAGCGTGCCGGATCGCCATTGGCGTTCAGCGCCAGCCCGGGCACCTGCGGCACCAGCCGGTCGATCACATGCGCCAACAAGCTTTGCCCGCCCAGTTGCAGCAACCCCTTGTCGCCGCCGCCCATCCGCGTGGCCAGACCCCCCGCCAGTATGACGCCGAGGGGGCGTGATGCTTCAACTCCCATTGGCACTTTTCCTTCGGTGCTTCGGGTCCTCGACCGGCACGCTGGCCGGGTCCGCGTCGCGCAGCAGCCGGTCCTCGCCCGACAGGCACACAAAGCGCTGGCCGCGCATCCGGCCGATCAGGGTCAGGCCGACCTCGCGCGCGATTTCGACGCCCCAGGCCGTAAAGCCCGATCGCGAGGCCAGAACCGGGATGCCCATCATCGCCGTCTTGATCACCATCTCCGAGGTCAGCCGCCCGGTGGTGTACAGGATCTTGTCGCCGGCCGCCTCGCCTTCGGACAGCATCCAGCCGGCGATCTTGTCCACCGCGTTGTGGCGGCCCACGTCCTCCATATAGACCAGCGGGCGACTCTCGCGACACAGAACCGTGCCGTGGATCGCCCCGGCCTGCAGGTACAGCGATGGCGTGCGGTTGATCTTGGCCGCCAGATCATACAGCCACGAGGTGCGCACCTGAACCTGCGGCAGGCGCACGCCTTCCAGCCCCTCCATCATGTCGCCGAACACCGTGCCCACCGCGCAGCCGCTGGTGCGGGTCTTTTTCTTCAGCTTGTCCTCGTACGAGGTTTCGCGGGCGGTGCGCACCACCACGGTCTCCAGATCGTCATCGTAATCGACGCGCGTGATCTCGTCATCGGGGCGCAACATGCCCTGGTTGCGCAAAAATCCCAGCGCCAGATATTCGGGGTAATCGCCGATGGTCATTGCGGTCACGATCTCTTGCGAATTGAGGAAGATCGTCAGCGGGCGCTCTTCGACAACCGAGATACGGCTGACCTCGCCATTCTGGTCCACCCCCTCGACCGCGCGGGTCAACCGCGCCGCGCCCGGATCGGGGGCGATGATGTATTCCGACAGATCGACTTCAGTGGCCAATTGCAACCCTCTCTCTGACCCGCTACTGCTGCGCAGACCACCATAGGATCTAGCCATGGCAACCTCCACATCCAAGTCATACTATTGGCAGGGTTTTCGCGACGGGACCCCGTTCGTCTTCGTGGCGGTGCCTTTCGGGACCCTATTCGGCGTCTTCGCGACCGAGGCCGGGCTGAACATCGTGCAGACCATGGCCTTTACTTCAACCGTGTTCGCGGGGGCCGCGCAGTTCGCCGCCCTGCAACTGCTGCAGGACGGAACGCCCACCGCGATCATCCTGATCTCGGCCCTGGCGGTGAATCTGCGGATGGCGATGTACTCGGCCTCGCTGACGCCCTATCTGGGCGCGGCGCCGCTGTGGCAACGCGCCTGCGCCGCCTATCTGACGGTGGACCAGTCCTATGCCTGCTCGATCGTGCAGTTCGAGAAGGAACCAGGCATGACCGTCGCCCAGCGCATGGCGTATTTCGTCGGCTCGGTCACGCCGATCACGCCGCTTTGGATACTGGCCACCTATCTGGGCGCGGTTCTGGGCACGCGAATTCCCGAAAGCTGGGCGCTGGATTTCGCTCTGCCGATCACCTTTCTGGCGATGATCGGCCCGATGATGCGCACCCCGGCTCATGTGATCGCCGCGCTGGTGGCCATCATCGTGTCGCTACTGTGCGCAGGGGTGCCGTACAATCTGGGCCTGCTGATCGCAGGCTGCGCGGGCATGGTGGCCGGGGCGCAGGCCGAGGTGATGCTGGAACGTAGAAAGGCCCTGCCATGAGCGCGCCCGATCCGATCACCATCTGGACCATCATCCTCGGGCTGGCGATCGGTAGCTACGGCTTGCGTTTCGTCTTCATCGGCCTGATCGGAGACCGGCCGATGCCGCCTTGGCTGCTGCGGCATCTGCGCTATACCGCGGCGGCAATTCTGCCGGCGCTGATTGCGCCGCTGGTGGTCTGGCCGACCGCAACGGGTGGCCAGCCCGACCTGCCCCGTATGTCGGCCGCGGTGGTCGCGCTGAGCGTGGGCCTGATCACCCGAAACGTGCTGGCCGCGATCTTTGCCGGGGCCGGCACGCTGTACGGGATGCTCTACCTACTGGGCTGAGGCCGTCTCAAGCTGGTTGAGCAGCGCATTGTTCGCGGCCAACCCGGCCTGCAGATCGGCGCTGTCATTTTCCCGGTATTCCGTCGTGACGACCCCTGGAATCTGTCCGAACTGATCGGACAGCTTGACCGGATAGAAAGTGGTCTTGATCTGTTCGAACCCTGGCACCTGCTGCAGCAGCCGCGCGGCCGAGTGGGCGCAGTAGGCCCCCGGAACCGGACCCAACTGTTTGGCCACTTGATAGGCGATCTCGGCCTGCTGGGGCGTCACCTGGATGGTCTGGATGCGCGCATAATGCGTCTCACGCGCGTGCGAACTGCGATAGGCGCGCTCGACCGCGGGGGTGATGCCATAAAGAACGTCATCCTTGATCGGCACCACATCGGCACGGAATGACCCGGCCGGGTCGAAGATCACCCGCTCGCTGGCGCTGATCATCAGCGACGTGTGCGCTCCGGCCCCCGTGCGCGTGTTGATCATCGTGTAGAGGGTCAAGGTCGGCGGACCCGAATCGCGGTACGACCGCGCCACTATCTCGGCCGGATCGGCCTGAGGGCGTTGCGAGCCAGTACAGCCCGCCACCGCAACCGCCAGCAGGGAGGCGATCAGAATCCGCAACATGCCGATCTTTTCTGGATCAGGCCGCGAAGATCGCGAGGAACAGAAGAACGAAGAAGATCACCGCCACCGACCAGGTGGTGAACTTGACGAAACCGTTGAAAGTTTTGCTCTGTTCGGTGATGTCCATCTCGCCGTGCTTGTAGTCAGCCATGTGTCCAAGAATCCCAATTCGCGTGTTTGCCCGTTTGGATAAATGATATTTTCGGCCGTGTCACGACGTCAATCGCGCGCAGTTGGACCATCTTGATCCTGCCCCGACGGTTCTCCGGCAAATATTGAACAGTCCGGGTAGCCAAACCCCCAGCGCCACGGCAGTCCGGTGCAGGGCCCGCCGCCGAAACGCACCGCCATATACATCGCCTCGGCCGTGATCGACATGGCCGAAATCACCTGTTGGGGCGTCATGTCATAGCGGGCGGCATAGTCCTGGGCCTGATCGGCCCCGAAATCCTTGACGCATTGGCGCAAGGCCCGGTCGGCGGCGAGGCGCGCGTCATAGCTGGCCTCGGGCGTCACCGCCCCGCCCGCATCGTGATAGGCACGGTCATGTGTCACGCAGCAGGATTCCCACGGCGGGTGTGCCTCGTAGACCGCGGCGAAGCTGGGAAAAGTGTCCGCGACCAATCGCCAGCTGGCCGACATACCGCCCGAACAGCCGTCGCTTTCGAACGGCGTCAGCGAATGACCCACCGATTGAGAGATCAAGGCCCGGTGCGCCGGCAGTTCCACACCGCGCATCACGTCTTGCGCGGCAACGGGCAGGGCCAGGCAGGCCAGAAGCGGCCACAGCTTACGGGCTTTCATCGCGCATCGCCTCGGTATCGACCGACAGGCCAAAGGTCGTGGCCAACCACAGCAGCAGCCGCTCGCCAGGTTCCATTTCGGAGCGGACACGCAGCACCTCACGCGCCATGGCAGGGCGGTCGGTGATCAGACCATCGACTCCCATCGAGGCCATCGACGACATCTGCAGCGGGTCATTCACCGTCCAGACATATATATCCTTGCCTGCATCATGGACCGAGCGGATCAGCCCGGGCGTGACCATCCCGGCATTCACCGCGACGAAATCGCCCTCCAGCCCGGTCAGATCGCCCACCGCCGTGGCGGCCAGAACGCCGGCGCGCCAGTCCGGGCGCAACGCCTTCATCTTCTGCACCGCCGGGTATTTGAGCGACATGGTGGCGATGTCCTGCTCCATCCCAAATTCTTCGACGATGGCGGCCACGCGGTTTTCCAGGTCCATGTCATGGCCATAGTATTTCAGTTCGATGATGACCTTGGATTTACCATTCGCAGCTTGAAGAACCTCGCGCAGGGTCGGAGTGCGCTGATCGGCATATTCAGGCCCGAACCAACTGCCGATGTCGATCTGCGCCACATCCTCTATCGTGGCATCCCAGACCTTCAGATTGACCCCGCCCAGCTTCATGAAGTCGCTGTCATGGGCCACGATCACCTCGCCGTCGGCGCTTTCCTGTACGTCGATCTCGACCCAGTCGGCCCCGTCTTCGATAGCCTTCAGGACCGAGGCCATCGTGTTTTCCGGCCGCAGCGCCGCCGCGCCCCGGTGGCCGATCACGTCGGCATGATCGGGCGCCGATACCCGGTCCAGCACGTCCTGGCTGAACCAGATACCGGCCAGCAGGGCGGCGACGGCGGCGGTGACGGTCACCAAAACCGGGGCACGCAGGTTTCCGGCTTCGGAATGAGGAAGCTCTGCCGCCCGCGGTTCAAAAAACGCATCCAGCAGAACCGCCAGCGCGCCCAGCGCCACCGCCGCCAGCACCAACCCGCCCAGAGACCACAGCCCGGCCACCAGCAGGCTGAGCGTCAGGGCAAACCGCAGGTTCGTGCCCTGTTCGAGAGGTACAAGGTGGAACAACAGGCTGGCCACGGCGGCAATCAGCGCGGCGATCGCCAAACGTACGACCAGCCACAGCGCCAGGTCGATCTTCAACCGGCCGCGCTTGCCCTCCATTCGCCGGGCACTTTCGGTAAAGGCCCCTGAAGGGGCAACGCCCTCGAACAGCACCAGATGCAGGGCCAGCGCCCAGGCCGACAGGCGGCGGATCAGCACCCAAGCCAACGCCAGCACCACGAGTCCGATCAGCGAGACGGCCACCCGGAAAGCGGGCGGGTGAAAGGTCAAGTAATAGTTGATGTCGTATTCGGTCAGCGTCCACCACGCGATCAGGCACGCGACCGCCACGAAGGGCACCGCCAGGACAAGAACGCGCAGAATGAAGCGCACCGCGAAGGAAAACAGCGACGGCAGGCGCGACAGGATCAACCGCAAGGCCGACCCGCCCGCCCGCCATGGGTCACTGTCGCCGATCCTGAGCGATCCGGCCATGACCGAAAAGACGAACACCTCGGCCAGCAGGAACAGGCCCAGAATGACCACCGCCGCCACGAAACCAACCGGCGACAGTATGAACATCGCGATGTCCTGATCGGTCAGCGCTGTTTGATCGGACATCATCACCGCCAGGTTCACGGTGAAAGCGACACCGGGTGCGATCAGCGCGATCAGCAGCAGCCGCACCGCCAGATAGATGGGGACAAAGGTCCGGCGCCGGGCCCAGGCCCCGCGATAGGCATCTGTTACGGTTGAGAAATGTGACACGCCGGCCCCCCTTCGAATGCTGAATTCATTCAAGGCCGCGCAGATGCGAATTGCAAGCGTGACGCTCAGCCTTCCTCGAGCTTGGCCGCCAGGCGGAAGCCGATGCGGGTGGCGGGCTTGTCCTCGACCGTTTTGGGCAGGGCGCGCAGCATGACGTTCAGCTGGCTGACATGCTGCACCAGCTGGGTGCGTGCGCCCGAACCGTCCGAGCCGTAGAAAGTGATCACGTCGGGGTCGAAATATCCCATCCCCTCGATCCGCATCACGCCGGCGTCACCGCCGGTAAAGCCCATGGCGACCTCGTGATCGGCATCCAGCGTTTCTTCGAAATTCTGGATGTACAGGATCAGCCGCTCATACGCCCATTGGGCGGGGCTTTTGCTGTCGACCGGCCGGCGCAGGGGTTCGGGCAGATCCTTGGTGCCCGACGTGCTGTCCGGGTCGGCATGCACCTCATAAAACCGGGGCAGAGCCGCCGCTTCGGCGGCCTCGGCCGAGGTTTCGATCTTGTCCTGCATCGTCTCAACCTTTGCGCTGATACACCCATGCGCCGTCCTCACGGCGCGCCCGGGTCACGGCTCCAGTGTGATAAAGATGGTTCAGATGCGCAACCGCCTCGACCAGAGCAAGACCGTATTCACCTTCACGGATGGGACGTTTGAACAGGGGCACAAAACAGTCCGACGCCGCCTTGGGCGCGTTCAGATCGTCCAGCAGGCGTGCAAGAGCGCTGTGATGGTTCTCGATTAGTTGTTTCATGCGGATCGGCAGGCCGACAAAGGGCAGCTTGTGCCCCGGCAACACCAACTGATCGGGCCGCGCCAACTGTTGCAGGCGCTCGCAGGCTTCCAGCCAGTCAGCCACCGGGTCGGCCATCGGTTCGGTGGCATAGACGCCCAGGTTCGGGCTAATCGAGCTGAGGATCTGGTCGCCCGAGATCACCAGATTGTCGTCGCGGCTCCAGAACGTGGCGTGTTCGGGGGCATGACCATTGCCCATATGCACGTCCCAATCACGCCCGCCCATGCGGATCACGTCGCCCTGCTTGATGCGGACAAAGCCCAGAGGCATCGGATAGACCGTGTCGGCAAAATTGAAAGGCCGCTCGGACATGCGCTTGGCCAGGATCTCGGGGGCCATGCCGGCGCTGCGGTAGAAGTCGAGCGTCTCTTCCGGCCAGCTCTCCTGCACGTCCAGCGTCAGCATTCGCGCAAACAGCCATGCAGTGCGGCTCGAGACCAGATCGGCGCCGTGCTCCGACTGAAACCACCCGGCATTTCCGACGTGGTCGGGGTGGTGATGCGTGACCACCACCCGGGTCACCGGTTTGCCCGCAAGCGGCCCGGCCATAAGGTCGGACCACAGCCCGCGCGTCTTTTTCGATGATATCCCGGTGTCGATCACCGTCCAGCCATCGCCGTCATCCAGCGCGTAGACATTGATGTGGTCCAGCGCCATTGGCAGCGGCAGGCGCATCCACAGCACGCCCTCGGCAATCTCGGTGGCCTGTCCAGGCGCGGGCGGCTCGGGCCAGGGATGGCGAAACGCCGGAGGCCGCGCGCCGTCCATCATGCGGCCAGTTCGTCAGCGCTGAGCTCGAACAGATCGCCGGCTCCTATCTGCGCCTGATCCAGCAGGCCCGCGTATTCCGGCAGGCGCGCGGTGATATAGTACCGCGCCAGCTTGGCGCGCGGACCATCCGGATCGGCCAAAGCGGCGATCAGGTGGTAATGCGCACCCAGCACGCGGGCAAAGGCATTCAGATAGGCCACGGCCCCGGCAAAGCGGTTGTTCATGTCCTCTTGCGACACCAGCCACTCGGTCGCCTCGCGCAGGGATTCGGTCGCCTCCCATACCGGGCCGGCCAGCTCGGGCACGGTGGCGCGGGCGCGCTCGGCATGATCTTCGATCTCGTCCAGCAGGCGGGCGGCGGCTTCGCCCCCGTCCATCATCTTGCGGCCAACAAGGTCCATGGCCTGAATGCCGTTGGTCCCCTCGTAGATCGCGGTGACGCGAACATCGCGGTAATACTGTGCGGCGCCGGTTTCCTCGATATATCCCATGCCGCCATGCACCTGCAGGCCGGTCTCGGACACGCGCATGCCGGTCTGGGTGCCGAAAGCCTTGCAGATCGGGGTCAGCAGGGCCGCCCGCGCGGCCCAGTCGGCGTTGCCGGTGGCCTTGGCCATGTCGATGGCCGCGGCATTGGCCAGCATGATCGCACGGGCGGCGAACAGGTCGGCCCGCATGTCCATCAGCATCCGGCGCACATCGGCATGATCGATGATCGTGCCCGAGGGCGTCTTGCCCTGCTTGCGTTCCAGAGCATAGGCCAGCGCGTGCTGATAGGCGCCCTCGGCCGCGCCCACGCCCTGACCGCCGACGCCGAGGCGCGCGTTGTTCATCATCGTGAACATGGCGGCCATGCCCTTGTGCTCCTGGCCAACCAGCCAGCCCTTGGCGCCGTCATACTGCATCACGCAGGTGGGCGAGCCATGCAGGCCCATCTTGTGTTCCAGCGACACCACCTTCAGGTCATTCGCCACGCCCGGATTGCCGTTATCATCGGGGATGAACTTGGGCACCAGGAACAGGGAAATCCCCTTGGTCCCCGGCGCGCCATCGGGCAGACGGGCCAGAACCAGGTGGCAGACATTCTCGCAGAAGTCATTGTCGCCCCACGAGATGTAGATCTTCTGCCCGGTCACCGAATAGGTGCCATCGCCGTTGGGTTCGGCCCTGGAGGTCAGCGCGCCCACATCCGACCCGGCCTGCGGTTCGGTCAGGTTCATCGTACCCGACCATTCGCCCGACATCAGCTTGGGCAGGTACAGCGCCTTGAGTTCCTCGCTGGCGTGGTGTTCCAGCGCCTCGATCTGACCCTGACTCATCAGCGGGGCCAGTTGCAGCGACAGGCAGGCGGCGCTCATCATCTCGTTCACCGCGGTGGTCACGGTCATGGGCAGGCCCATGCCGCCGTATTCCGGATCACCGCTCATGCCGATCCAACCACCCTCGGCGATGGCTTTCCAGCCATCGGCATAGCCCGGCGAGGTCCGCAGAACCCCGTTTTCCAGCCGCGCGGGGTGCAGATCGCCGGGGCGCTGCAGCGGGGCCATCACCTCTTCGCACATCTTGCCGGCCTCGGTCAGGATGGCGCTGACCACGTCCGGGGTGGCCTCGGCGAATTTCTCGGTCGCGGCGACGTCCTTGAAGCCCACGACGTGGCCCAAAAGAAACTCGTAATCGGAAATAGGCGCGCGATATGGCATGGTTTCCCCCGGAAATCCTGTGTTGGTCGCATTGTCGGGCTTGGCTTCCACGGCCCGCGTCGGTATTCATCCAAGCTTGTTCGATTACCTATCCGTCCGCCTGTTGCAAGCAACCAAAACGCCGCGTCACCAGCCATGAGCTTCCAGAACACGCAGAGTCTGACCGCCGATGCCGCCGGAATCGCCGACGCTGCCGAGTTGCTGCGCCAGGGCCGGCTGGTCGCCTTTCCGACCGAGACGGTCTATGGGCTGGGTGCTGATGCCCGCAACGGCAACGCGGTCGCGGCGATCTATGCCGCCAAGGGCCGGCCCAGCTTCAACCCGCTGATCGCCCATGTCGCCTCGGTCGAGGCTGCGCAGCGCCACGTGGAGTGGTCGGATCAGGCCCAGCGGCTTGCGGATGCCTTCTGGCCCGGCCCACTGACGCTGGTGCTGCCGCTGCGGGCGGGGCACGGGGTGTCGTCGCTGGTGACGGCGGGGCTGGACACGCTGGCCGTTCGGGTGCCGGCCCACCCCACCGCACAGGCGCTGCTGCGCGCGGTCGACGGACCCGTGGCTGCGCCGTCGGCCAACCCATCGGGGCGGATCAGCCCAACCACCGCGGCCCATGTACGCGAAGGTCTGGACGGGCGCATTGCCGCGATCCTGGATGATGGCCCCTGTGCCGTAGGCCTGGAATCGACCATCGTCGGGCTGGCTGGCGCACCGGCCCTGCTGCGCCCGGGCGGTGTCGCCGCCGAGCAGATCGAAGCCGTTCTGGGCACGAAGCTGAGCCATCACAAGCCCGGTGACCTGCTGACCGCACCGGGCCAGTTGCAGTCGCACTACGCCCCGGACGCCGCTGTTCGACTGAACGCCGAACAGCGCCGAGGGGACGAGGTGCTGCTGGGCTTCGGGCCGGTGGCCTGCGATCTGAACCTGTCGGAACGGGGCGACCTGCTCGAGGCTGCCGCGAACCTGTTCGCCTATCTGCACAAACTGGACAAATCCGGGCGTCCGATCGCGGTCAGCCCGATCCCCGGCCACGGCTTGGGCGCCGCAATCAACGACCGCCTGCGCCGCGCCGCCGCCCCGCGCAATTCCTGATCAGGCCCGCCCGGCGCTGGCCGACAGAGTCAGCGGATCGACCCCCAGCGTAGCCAGTGCGGCCTCCCACTTGTCATCGTCGGGCAGATCAAAGACCAGTTTCGAGGTCGCCTCGGCGGTCAGCCAGCCATTCAGGCCGATCTCTTCTTCCAGCTGCCCCGGCCCCCAGCCGGAATAGCCCAGCATCAGCATCGCGTTCAGCGGCCCCTTGCCCGCGGCGATATCCTCGAGCACGTCCAGCGTGGCGGTCATGCTGAAATCGCCGGCCACATGCAGCGAATGCAGGTTCGCGTCATAGTCGGAACTGTGCAGAACGAACCCGCGCGACAGCTCGACCGGGCCGCCGAAATGCACCAGGCGCTCGCCCACGATCGGGATCTGACAGGGGATGTTCAACTGGCCCAGCAACGTCTTGACCCGCAGGTCCGACGGCTTGTTCACGATCAGACCCATCGCGCCATCCTCGCCATGGCTGCAGATGTAGACCACCGAGTGGTCAAAGCGGGGATCGCCCATTCCGGGCATCGCGATCAACAGTTTTCCGGTCAGATCCATCGGTTGAAGACTCTTTCTTCGTATTCTCCCACAATGGCCCCGCGTGCCCCGGATTGGCAAGGGATCACGCCAGATTTCGCAGCTTTGCCGCAGGTGACCGGAACGTGACTTGGCAAACCGGGCCACAACACGCATGTATGAACCATGACCAGCATGTTCAAATCCCTTGCCACGATCCTGTCGACCTGCCTTTTTCTGGCCGCGCCGGTCCGGGCGCAGGGCGTGGACGACATCGTGCAACTCGACATCCTGGATGGAGGGCTGTCGCAGGACGGCACCTATCTGGGCGCTCTGCGCCTGCGGCTCGAGGATGGCTGGAAGACCTATTGGCGCGCGCCCGGCGATTCCGGCATTCCCCCTCAGTTCGACTGGGGCCGGTCTGACAATGTCGGCGCGGTGTCCGTCATCTGGCCCGCACCCGAGGTATTCGACCAGAACGGCCTGAAATCGATCGGCTACGCCAGGCAGGTCGTGCTGCCGATCAAGATCACGCCCAAGACCGCCGGCCAGCCGGTTCGGCTGAGGGGCGAGGTCGATCTGGGCGTCTGCAAGGACGTGTGCATTCCGACCACGCTGGGCTTTGACCACGCGCTGGACGCGGGCGCGCCTCGCAATCCCGCCATTGCCGCGGCATTGGCACAGAGGCCCTATTCCGAGCGCGAAGCCGGCGTATCGTCCGCCACCTGCCACCTGAAACCCACGGCGGATGGCCTGTCGGTGCAGGTCAGGATCTCGATGCCGCCGGCCGGCGGTGCCGAAGTGGCGGTGATCGAACCGGGCAACCCCGCGCTGTGGGTATCACCGGCCGAAACCATCCGGCAGGGCGGCACCCTGATTGCCTCGGCCGAGGTGGTCAGCGCCGACGGCAGGCCCTTTGCTCTGGACCGGTCCAACCTGCGGATCACGGTTCTGGGCGCGCGCCACGCAGTCGACATCCGCGGCTGCAGCGCCGGTTGACCCTATGAGCCGGTTCCCCCGAATCGGCGCCCTGGCCGTGGTGGTGCAGGACGGGCAGGTGCTGCTGGTACAGCGCAGCAAGACCCCAGATGCGGGGCTTTGGGGATTTCCCGGTGGGCATGTGGAGTGGGGCGAGACCGTCCTGCAGGCCGCAGCCCGCGAGTTGCTAGAGGAAACCGGCGTGACCGCCAGCCCGCAGCACTATCTGGGCAACCTGGACCTGTTGCACCGAGACGAGACCGGGCAAGTCCGCGCGCACTACCTGCTGGTGGGGGTGGCCTGCCGGTTCGAGTCGGGCACGCCCAAGGCCGGCGACGACGCGCTCGACGCGGCCTGGTTTCCCACCGAACGTATCCTGAGCGGCGCCCTGCCGATGAGCGCGCGCGTGCCGGAGCTGCTGATTCAGGCCCTCGCCCGGGCCGAGAACCGCGCATAGAGCAGGCTCGACACCAGCATCCCGACGACCAGAATGACCACGGCTCCTGCCGCAAAGGCACCCAGCCCCATGCGCAGGATCGCAGGCCCGTCAGGCCCGCCGTAAAAGCCCGCGACAACCCCGGCCGGGGCGCCCGCAACCAACGGCCAGACCATCGTGACCATCATCCACATCAGCATCGCGGCACCGGTACCCATGGCCGAGGCGCGCACCACCCGGTCCGGCGCGCGCAGCGCCCTGCGCATCGCGGTCATGGGGCGGGCAACGTCATTCAGTATGGCCAGCAGCGCCGGCACCAGCAACAGAACCAGAACCATGCCGAACGCCAGCCCATAGACCAGCGTGATCACCGTCGGCTTGAGGAACTGAGCCTGTTGCGACCCTTCGTAAAGCAGTGGGGTCAGCCCCAGAACCGTAGTCAGCGTGGTCAGCATCACGGGCCGCAGACGGTCGGCCGTGCCTTCGATGATCGACGGCACCAGCCCGCGCTCCTGCCGGTACTGGTCGATGGTCGTGACCAGCACGATCGAGTCGTTGATGATGATCCCGGTCATGCCCAGCAACCCCACCACAGTGAACATGCTGAGCGGAACATCCCAGATGTAGTGACCCCAGATCGTGCCCACCAGGCCGAAGGGGATGATCGACATCACCACCAGCGGTCGGGTCCAGCTGGCGAAGACCCAGGCTAGCACAAGGTAGATCCCGGTCAGGCACAGGATCAGCCCGGTTCGGGCCTCGGCCAGGAATTCGTTTTCCTGTTCGCTCAGGCCGGCCATGCGCCAGTCGACCTGTTTGTCGGCGGCGATCTTCGGTAGAATCTCGTCGTGCATGGCGCGGGCGATTTCCGCAGCGCGGGCCGGGTCATCCTCGGAGATGTCGCCCTTGACCGTCACCACCCGCAGCCCGTTTTCCCGGCGTACCGTCGAGAACCCCGACTTGCGCTGAACCGAAACGATGTCGGCCAACGGCACATAGACACCCTCGGGCGAACGCATCAGGGTGCGTTCCAGAAAATCGGCCGTCAGTTCGCCTTCTGGCAGCTCGACCCGGATCTCGGCACTGCGGGGTCCGTCAGGGAAGGTCGCGGCCTCGATCCCGTTCAGGCGGTAGCGCAACACCCGGCCCAGGGTCTCGATGCGAAAGCCCAGCGCCTCGCCCTGGGCCGTCAGATCCAGAATGAACTCTTCCTTGTCATAGGCCAGGTTGTCTTCAAGCGCCGAAACCTCGGGGTATTTCGACAGCTCGGCTTGCAGCGCCTCGGACGCAGCCTTCAGCGTGCTCACGTCGGCGCCATAGAACTGTACGTCGATCGCATCGCCCCCTGGACCCGAACGCCAGCCCCGGAAGCTGAGCAACTCGACCTTTGGGTGGCGCGGCGCGAATTCCTGCAGCTCGCCCACGAATTCGAAACTGGAATAGGGGCGCAGGTCGGCGTCGATCAATTCGATCGAGATGCCACCCAGCAGATCGCTGTCCTTGCCCTGCGCGGCCGACAGGCCATAGCCGGCGCTGCCGCCGACCTCGGCCAGAACATAATCGATGGGGTTGCGGCCATGGCGTTCTTCGTAGATCCGACCCAGTTCCTCGGTCGCGCGCTGCAGCATGTGCATCATTTCCAAGGTATCCGCGCGGGTGGCGCCCTCGGCCATGATGAAATTGCCGGTGACCGAGCCGCGCTCGGGGGCGTTGAAGAACCGCCAGGTCACGTCGCCCCGGATGAACAGCGCGATCTGGCTGGCCAAGATGGCGACCATCAGCGCCACCACCACATAACGCGCCCAGATGGCCCAGGCGACCAGCGGGCGGAACAGATGGTCGCGCACCCAGCGAAAGCCCCGGTTCACCACCCGGTTGGGCCAGTCGTACCAGTGTTCCTTCGCCGAATGCGCAATGGCGTGGGACATGTGGTTGGGCAGGATCAAAAAGCATTCGACCAGCGAGGCGGCCAGCACCGCGATCACGGTAAAGGGAATGTCGCGGATCAGCTCGCCGAACCGGCCGCCGATAACGGTCAGGCCGAAAAAGGCGATCACCGTCGTGACGGTGGCGGCAAGGACTGGCATCGCCATGTGCCGGGCCGCGCGTTCAGCGGCAACCACCGGTGGCTCGCCCAGGCGGCGGGCGCGGAAATCGGCATGTTCGCCCACGACGATCGCGTCATCGACCACGATGCCCAGCGTGATGATCAACCCGAACAACGAGACCATGTTGATCGACAGCCCGCCGATATACATCAAGGCGATGGCGGCCGACATGGCCACCGGAATGCCTGCGGCCACCCAGAAGGCAATGCGGGCGTTCAGGAACAGAAACAGCAGGCCCACCACCAGGCCCAGCCCCATCAGGCCGTTGTCGATCAGGATGTCCAGCCGGTCGGTGATGGCCTGCGCGCGGGTACGGATCAGGTCGATCGTGATGCCTTCGGGCAGGGTGGCCTGCATCTCGGCCACCACGTCTTCGACCGTGTGCTGAATGCCGATCGCGTCGCCCAGGTTCGACCGGTCCACGCGGATCGACATGGCCGGGTTCTCGCCCACGAAATAGCTGCGGTTACGGGTCACCCCCTCGAGCCGGATTCGCGCCACGTCGCGCACCACCAGCTTGGACCCATCGGGATAGTTGCGCAGCACGATGCCCTCGATCTGTTCGGGGCTGCGCTTTTCGATCCCGGTGCGGATCCGGGCATTGGCCCCAGACACATCGCCCGCGGGGTTGACGGTGACTTCGGCGGCAATGGCGGCGGCGATCTCGGACATCGTGATGTCGCGGGCGATCAACTGCGCGGTGGGAACCTCGACCACGATGCGGGGTGCGGCCAGCCCCCGGATCGTGGTACGGGTCACGCCGGCCGCGAACAGGCGGTTGATCAACTCGTCCGTTAGCCGGGCCAGCTGCTCGGCCTCAACGGGGCCGGTGATGACCACATCCGTCACCCGATCGCTCCATGCTGACCGCCGGATCGAGGGCTCTTCGGCGTCCTCGGGCAGGTTGGTGACGCTGTCGATGGCGGTGCGCACGTCTTCGATCGCGCGGGCCATGTCCCAGTTCGGTTCGAATTCCAGGGCGATGTTCGCGGTTCCCTCGCGCGAAGTCGCTTCGGTGGTGGCGACGCCATCGATCCCCTTTAGCGCGGGTTCTAGGATCTGGACGATGCCACTGTCCATGTCCTCGGGACCGGCGCCGTCCCATTCGACGTCGATTTCCACCCATTGCATCACGACATCGGGAAAGAACTGCGCCCGCATGTTCGGGGCCGCGGCCGCCCCAAGGACCAGCATCACCACCAGCAAAAGGTTGGCCACGGTCCGGTGCCGGGTGAAATAGCTCAGCAGGCCGCCGGCCGCATCCGGGATCCCGCGCATCATCGCGCTAGCCCCCCGTCCGGGTTTCCAGGCGCTGCACCAGTGACGCAGGCACCTTCGAGGCGGCCAACTGGTTCAGCACCCGGGTCTTGACCTCTTGCGGCATACGCTCACTGGCCTCGACTTGGGCCACCAGCCGCGCGCGCTGTTCGTCGCTAAGCTCGACCATGTCGGGGTCGGCGGCCGCGCTGTCCTCGATGCGGACGGGGCGCACCCGGACACCGGCGCCTAGCAGCGGCGTGCGCGCCACCACCACTTCGCGCCCGGCAAGGCCCGCCCCGCGCAACAGAACCGCGTCACCCTGTCGGCGCACCAGCTCGACAGGTAGAACCGCAAGGCGGTCCTCGCCCTCGAGCACAAGCACCGTGCCCTGCGCATCCAGCGCCGAGGCCGGCAGGCGCACCACGTTTTCCAACGGCTGTTCCTGCACCGAGACGGTGACGAAATCGCCCGGCTTGAACCCCGTCGTCTGATCCAGCCGCGCAAAGATCAAACGCCCGGTCTGGCCTTCGCCAGCCGAGCCGCTGTCACGGCTGATGCGTCCGGTGGCGACCAGATCGGTCCCCGTCACCTCGAGCGAGACCGTGACCGGCGCCGTGATCAGCGCGCCCCGCTCGTCCAGCAGGCGCACATATTGCGCGGTGGACACCCGGAACGCGACCTCGAGCGCCTGCGGATCCACCAGTTCGGCCAGCTTTTCGTTCGCGGTCACCAACCCGCCCTCGACCAGCGACACACCCGAAAGCGTGCCGTCGAACCCGGCCCGGATCGTCATGTCATCGACATCGCGTTCGGCCGAGTCCAAGGCGATCTGGGCGCGCGCCAGAAGCGTGGTCGCCTGATCGACCCGCGACTCGGCCTGGGCCAGCGCGATCCGGCGCGACAGAACCGTCTGGCGGGCCGAGGCGGCAGCCAGTTCCGCCTCTTCGACGCTGGCCGTTGCCCCGACCCCGCGCTCCAGCAGATCCTTCTGGCGTTGCAAGGCCCGTTCGCGCAGGTCGGATTGCGCCTGCGCGGCGCGCAGTTCGTCCTGCGCCAAAAGCAGCGCGCGTTCCGCGTCGCGCTGTTCGAACTGCGCATCCAGCAGATCCGATCGCGCCCGTTCAAGCACGGCCAACGCATCGGCGGGGTCCAGTTGCACCAGAACCTCGCCGGCGCGGACTTCGCCACCCTCTTCGAAATTCTCCGCCAGGCTGATCACGCGCCCGCCAAGCGCAGCCCGCAACTCCAGCCGGCGGCGGCTCTGGACCTGTCCGAAAGCCTCGAGATACGGGGTGGCCGTCGTCACCTCGGCCTTCTGGACGGTGACGGCAAACACCCGTTCGCGCGGGGGCGGCGGGTCGGAATCGCGGGTCATCACCTCTTGCACGGCACCGGTGATCAGTTGCGCGGCCACCAGCAGCAACGCCAACATCAGCGACGCCAGAAAGATACCGACAAGGCTTTGCCGCAGAAATCGCATCGATCATTCACTCCGGTCGCAGCAGGCTGCCATGCACACGAACCTAGCCTGACAGCAAAAAATGCCAAGCCACAAGGCAGTTAACCCACCTGAAACGCACGACCAGTCTACTTCCGTCGCAGATGTTCGTCCAATCTGGGCATGATTTCCACGAAATTGCAGGGGCGGTGGCGGTAATCCAGCTGTTTTTCGAGGATCCCGTCCCACGCATCCTTGCAGGCACCGGGGCTGCCCGGCAAGGCGAACAGATAGGTCCCGCCCGCCACGCCGCCCGTGGCCCGCGACTGCACCGCCGAGGTGCCTATCTTTTCCATCGAGATCAGGGTGAAAACGGTTCCGAAGGCCTCGATTTCCTTTTCGTAGACATCGCGGTGCGCCTCGACCGTGACGTCGCGCCCGGTCAGCCCCGTTCCGCCGGTCGAGATGACCACGTCGATCCGGGGGTCGGCGACCCAGGCGCGCAGCTGGTCGGCGATCTGGTCGCGTTCGTCCCGGATGATCTTGCGGTCGGCCAGGATGTGACCGGCGCGTTCGATCCGGTCGACCAGCGTCTGGCCCGACCGGTCCTCGGCCATGGACCGGGTGTCCGACACGGTCAGAACGGCGATGCGGACAGGGATGAACTCGATCGTTTCGTCGATGCGGGACATGGGTTCAGGTCCTTTCCATGACGGCCAGCCGCACCGCGAGCGCCGTGAAGACGCCGCCGCTGACCCAGCCCAGAATGCGCGAGGTGCGCGGGCTGGAGACCAGCACCCGCCCGGCTCCGCCGGCAAAGGCCCCAACCAAGCCGTTTACCACCAGCCCGCCGACGGCGATGATCGCGCCCAACGTCAGGAACTGCAGCAGGACCGACCCGCTGTCGGGCGAGACGAATTGCGGGATGAAGGCCAGCACGAACAGGATCACCTTGGGGTTGGTCAGGTTCACCAGCATCCCGTCGCGAAAGGCGAAACGCGTGGGCCGGGCCGGTGTCTCGGCCAAGATCGCCCCGTTGCGGATCGCGCCCCAGGCCAGATACAGCAGATACCCGACGCCCATCCAGCGGATCACGTCGAACAACCATGGCAGCGCCGCAACCGCCGCGCCCAAGCCCAGCCCGGCCAGCAGAACATGCACCATCAGACCCGCCGACACCCCGGCGCTGGCCACGACCGCCGGGCGCGCGCCCGAACGCAGACCCTGCCCAAAACAGAACATCATGTCGGCCCCGGGCGTGAGGTTCAGCGCCAGGGCCGCCGGAACGAATGCCAGCAGCGTGGTGGCTTCAATCATGTCTCGACCTCGAACCAGTTGACCTTGGGGCCCAGGTTGGCCACCTGCGTGCGGCCGATCCTGCCGCGTGCGCCCCAGCTGTCGTGGATATGCCCGCAAAAGTTGAATTCGGGCTGAATCCGTTCGATCGCATCGCGCACCGCGACCGAGCCGACGGACAGTCCCTGCGATGTGACATCCCCGCAGGATTTAGGCGGCGAATGGGTGATCAGGATATCGGCCCCGTCGCAGCGGTTCAGCAGTTCTTCGGCCTCGGCCTCGGTCAGATCGCAGGACCAGTCTCCGAAGGGCGTGACCGGCACGCCATAGCCCAGCCCGAACAGTTCAACGCCGTCCAACGTCATGCCCGACCCGTGCAGCACATGCACGCCGTCCGGCGCGGCCCGGGCCAGTTCCTCGGCGCTTTCGGCATTGCCGGGCACCAGAACCATTGGCGCCGAGATGCCCGACAGCATCTCCATCGCCTGATCCAGCCCTTGCCGCCCGTTGCAGTAATCTCCGGCCCCGATCACCAGATCCGTGTCCGCGCTGGCCGCTACCAGTTCGGCCGCCCTGTTGCGGGCCAAGTGCAGGTCGGAAAAGGCCAGTATCTTCATCTATTGCCCTCCAGAAACGCGCGCAGTTCCAACAGATCGGCCCAGGCCTGACGCTTGGCATGGGGTTGGCGCAACAGATAGGCCGGGTGCAGCATCGGCAGGACCGGCAGGTTCAGCGCCTGATCCCACTGACCGCGCAGCCGCGTGATGCCGCGTTTGCCCAGTACTGCCTGACAGCTGATGTTGCCCATCACCACCAGAACCTTCGGCTTGGCCAGGGCCACGTGCCGCTCCAGAAACGGCTGCATCATGGCAATCTCGTCCGGCCGAGGGTCCCTGTTTTGCGGCGGGCGCCAGGGCAGGACATTGGTGATGTAGACGTTTTGGGCGCGGTCCATATCGATCGCGGCCAGCATCCGATCCAGCAACTGCCCGGCGCGGCCGACGAATGGCTTGCCCACGCGGTCCTCATCACGGCCCGGAGCCTCGCCGACGATCATGACAGGCGCACCGGCGGTGCCGTCGGCAAAGACCAGGTGCCGCGCGCCGCGCTTCAGGTCGCAATGAGCGAACGCCTCCATCGCCGCGCGCAGTTGATCCAGAGACGATGCGGCCGCAGCCGACTTTTTCGCCTCGGCCACCGGGTCCAGCGCAACCGGCTTCTGCGGCGCGGCCTGAGGCGTAGCAGGTTTCCGCGCCTTGGGCGTCGTGTCCGGCAGGGCATAGCGATCGATCGGGGTGTCGACGATCGCGTCGGTCACACCCAGTTCGACCTGCCATTCCAGCAGGGCGCGCGCGGTAAAAGGATCAAGGGCCGATTCCATGCTCATCAATCTAACCAGCTTTGCGAGAAGGGAAAGCGAATTGGCCTTGCCTTGACCCGTTGCCCGGCCGACCATGGCCCTGTCATGGTCCGAATGCTGAAACTCCTGTTGATTGCCCTGTTCGTCCTGCCGACAGGCACGGCCTTGGCCCAGTCGTTTCTCGATGATCGCGGACAATGCCGCGCGGGCCAGTTCCAGTGCGGTCTGAAATGCTGCTCGGTCGGCCAACGCTGCAGCTTTGACGGGTTCTGCATTCAGGCCGGGGGCACCTATTGCGGCGGCGGGCGGTCCTGCGGACCGTTCGAGAAATGCGTGGCCGGGGGCACCCGATGTGCACCGGCAGGGGCGAACAAATGCGCCTCGCGGCTGGATTGCCCGGGCGGGACCTTTTGCAACGGGCGCGGCGAATGCGAGCGCAGTTCGCCAGACTTCGACCCCTCACCGAAACCGGCAACGCCCTGCGACGACGGGCGGACCTGCGCACCCGGCTCGACCTGCCTGCCCGGCGGAGGTTGCACCCGCCCCGGCTGGTACCTGTGCGAAGAGACCGGATCGCAATGCCGCACCGGGTTCAAATGCTCGGCCAATCAAGGCTGCGTGCCCAGAAAGGCCGTCGATTGCGGATACGGCAAGTGGTGCAAACCCGGCGAGCGGTGCCTGCCCGAAGGCGGATGCGAGAAACTGCAAGATGGGGACTGAGTCCAGTTGCCCCGGCGCGCTGCGCTTTCTATAAGCGGCGCGACTGTCAGACAGGAGCCCGGCCCATGCGTTTCGCCCATCGTCACCTACTTGGCATCGAGCATCTGTCCCAATCCGACATCACCGCCATTCTGGACCTGGCCGAAAAATACGTCGATCTAAACCGGCAATCGGCCAAGCACTCGGACGTTCTGGCGGGGCTGACCCAGATCAACATGTTCTTCGAAAACTCGACCCGCACGCAGGCCAGTTTCGAACTTGCGGGCAAGCGTCTGGGCGCGGATGTGATGAACATGGCGATGCAGGCCAGCTCGATCAAAAAGGGCGAGACCCTGATCGACACGGCGATGACGCTGAACGCGATGCATCCCGACCTGCTGGTGGTGCGGCATCCGCATTCGGGCGCGGTGGATCTGCTGGCCCAGAAGGTCAACTGCGCGGTGCTGAACGCCGGTGACGGGCGGCACGAACACCCAACGCAGGCGCTGCTGGATGCGCTGACCATCCGACGGGCCAAGGGGCGGCTGCACCGGTTGAACGTGGCGATCTGCGGGGATGTCGCCCATTCCCGCGTGGCGCGGTCAAACCTGATCCTGCTGGGCAAGATGGAAAACCGCATCCGCCTGATCGGCCCACCGACGCTGGTGCCCGCGCAATTCGCCGAATTCGGGGCCGAGATCTATGACGACATGACTGAAGGCCTGCGCGACGTGGACGTTGTGATGATGCTGCGCCTTCAGAAAGAGCGGATGGATGGTGGGTTCATCCCGTCGGAACGGGAATACTATCACCGCTATGGCCTGGACGCCGCCAAGCTGGCGCTGGCCAAGCCGGACGCCATCGTGATGCATCCCGGCCCGATGAACCGCGGCGTCGAGATCGACGGGACGCTGGCCGATGACATCAACCGCTCGGTCATCCAGGAACAGGTCGAGATGGGCGTCGCCGTGCGCATGGCCGCGATGGAGTTGCTGGCCCGCAACTTAAAGGAGGCGGCATGAGAGATCTGACCCTATCCGCTGGCGAGCGCGGCGTGATCCGCCTGTTCGCGCTGGACATGCGCCCCGAAGAAGCGAAGTTCCTGCGCGAACCTGGCGCGGCCGATCAGGTCCTTGGGGTCTCGGGGCTGGACCCCGAGCAGATCGACGTCTTTTCGGTGTCCGACCTCGAGGATCTGGGCCTCTACGGCTATCTCAGCGAGGGCTGCGGCGTCTCCGAGGACCAGCTGGACCGGGCCAAGCTGGAGTCGGTCGACGGCTGGGTTCTGGTGCTGCGCAGCGCCGCTCTGGGTGGGCGCGCGGTCACATTGGACCCCGACCCGCGCCTGCGCCTGATCGGCCTTTACACCGAAGAGGCCACGAACTGGACCGGCGGCACTATCGCGACCGAAAGCGCGAGGCCGTACTCGGCCGCGCCGAACCCGGTTTCGAGCGGGCAACCCCGCCGGACGGGATCGGCCATACTTGCCCTGATCATACTGCTGGTCATCGGAGGTGCTCTGTGGCTGATCCTGTGATCTTTGCGCCGGACAAGGGCGCCTATGTCCGCACCAACGCCTGGCTGGCCGCGGGCGCGATGGCGGGCGCGATGTCCGTGCTGTGGCTGATCGGCAATCCCTATGTCTGGACCGGCGCCCCGGCCGGTCTGGCGGCGGTGGGCGTCCGGGCGTGGTACCTGGCGTCGGAGGAACTGGCGACCAACTGGCAGATGACCAACACCACCCTGACCGGCCCCGGCGGACGCAGCGTGCCGCTGAAGCAGATCGCGACCGTGAATATCATGGGCAGCTTCGTGCAGATCGTCACCAAGGGCGGCGACAAGCACCTGATCAAGTACCAGGCCGACCCGGTCGCCACCAAAGCCGCGATTGAAAGGGCAATGGCATGACCAACCTGATCTTCACCAACGCCCGCCTTATCGACCCCGAAGCCGGAACCGACGCGCTGGGCTGGCTGCACGTGGCCGATGGACGGATCGTGGCCAGCGGGGGCGGTTCGGCGCCCGCAGCGGACGCGCAGATGATCGATTGCGGCGGTCAGTGTCTGGCCCCCGGAATCGTCGATATCGGCGTCAAGGTCTGCGAGCCGGGCGAGCGACACAAGGAAAGCTACAAATCCGCGGGCCTTGCCGCCGCGGCCGGTGGCGTGACCACAATGGTCACCCGACCCGACACCCTGCCTGCGATCGACACGCCGGAAACGCTCGAATTCGTCACCCGCCGCGCCCAGGCCGATACGCCCGTCAACGTGCTGCCCATGGCCGCCCTGACCAAGGGCCGCGACGGGCGCGAAATGACCGAGATCGGGTTTCTGATGGATGCGGGTGCGGTGGCCTTTACCGACTGCGACCATGTGGTGGCCGATACCAAGGTGTTTTCCCGCGCACTGACCTATGCCCGGGCCTGCGGCGCGCTGGTCATCGCCCACCCGCAGGACCCTGGCCTGAGCCACGGGGCCGCCGCCACCAGCGGCAAGTTCGCCGCCTTGCGCGGTCTGCCAGCCGTTTCGCCTATGGCCGAACGCATGGGGCTGGACCGCGACATCGCCTTGCTGGAAATGACCGGCGCCGCCTATCACGCCGATCAGATCACCACGGCCCGCGCCCTGCCCGCGCTGGAGCGGGCCAAGCGCAACGGGCTGGACATCACCGCCGGCACCTCGATCCATCACCTGACACTGAACGAACTGGACGTGGCGGACTATCGCACCTTCTTCAAGGTCAAGCCGCCGCTGCGCTCCGAGGATGACCGGCAGGCGGTGATCGAGGCCGTGCGCTCCGGCCTGATCGACACGATCAGTTCGATGCACACGCCGCAGGACGAGGAAAGCAAACGGTTGCCGTTCGAAGAGGCGGCCTCGGGCGCGGTGGCGTTGGAAACCCTGCTGCCGGCTGCGCTGCGCCTGTATCATGCCGATCAACTGGACCTTCCGACCCTGTTCCGGGCCATGGCGCTGAACCCGGCGAAACGACTGGGGCTGGACTGCGGCCGCCTGAGCGCGGGCGCCCCGGCCGATCTGGTGCTGTTTAACCCGGATGTGCCCTTCGTGCTGGACCGGTTCACGCTGAAATCGAAATCGCAGAACACGCCGTTTGACGGGCAGCGGATGCAGGGTAAGGTCACCGCAACCTACGTTGCAGGCAAAGAAATCTACCGGAGACCCTGATGCCCCCTCTCGACAGCACGACGACCCAACTGATCATCTGGGCCGCGATCGGATACCTGATGGGGTCCATCCCCTTCGGTATGCTTGTCGCGCGCCTGATGGGGTTGGGCAACCTGCGCAAGATCGGATCGGGCAATATCGGCGCCACGAATGTTCTGCGCACCGGGAACAAAGCGGCGGCCGCGCTGACCCTGCTGTTCGATGCGGGCAAAGGCGCGCTGGCGGTTCTTCTGGCTCGGGCGCTGGCTGGCGAGGACGCAGCGCAGATCGCGGCGCTGTCGGCTTTCGTCGGCCATTGCTACCCGGTCTGGCTGGGCTTCAAGGGCGGCAAGGGTGTGGCCACCTTTCTGGGTCTCTGGTTGGCGCTGGACTGGCGGGTCGGCGTTGCTTGCTGCCTGACCTGGCTGGTGGCGGCGGCGATCTGGCGGATTTCATCCATCGGTGCCCTTGCGGCGGCGGCGCTGTCGACCATCTGGATCACCCTGCTGACCAACGGCGCCACCTTTGCCCTTGGCGCGGTGCTGACGCTGTTGATCTACTGGCGGCACCGTGAAAACCTGGCCCGCATCAAGGCCGGAACCGAACCCAAGATCGGCAAATCCTAGCGCCGTCTGCCCGTCCACGGCCCAATCACGTTTGATTGCTTTGAACGTGATCGGCGCCTTTCCCACCTGAGGTGTCGTGACACCCGATCACCGGGCGCACGATACGCAATTTCGGAGCCGGAACACCCGCGCGTGGACATGCCGGGCTGGCCCGATCAGGAAAGGTGGAACCATGAACAAGATCAAATCCCTGTTGGGCGGCGTGGCGCTGTCGGTCGCAATAGCAAGCTCGGCCCTCGCGGCCGGGGTCGAAATCAACGCCTCGTCGACCGGTCTGGCCATGCAGGGCTATGACCCGGTGGCCTATTTCACCGAAGGTGAGGCGACCAAGGGCAGCTACAAGATCACGGCCCTGCACAATGACGCGCTGTACCGCTTCGCGACCGAGGAACACAAGGCAGCCTTCGAGGCCAACCCCGAGGCATATCTGCCGGCCTATGGCGGCTATTGCGCATTCGGGGCCGCGATGGGCTTCAAGTTCGACGGGGATCCGACCTATTGGAAGATCGTCGACAACAAGCTGTACCTGAACCTGTCGGAAGACATCCAGCAACGCTGGGAAGGCGACATTCCCGGCTTTATCGAAAAAGCCAGCGCAAACTGGGAAACCATCGCCGACAAGGATCCGGCCGAACTGCAGCAATAATCCGCTGACACCCCGGCGGCAGTTCGCCTCTGCCGCCGGGCGTTGCTTGAAAGCCGTGTGCGCAGGTCCATTTATTTTCAATGAAGCCAGCACATTTCTTCCCCAAAAGGGGGCGTCATATGGCCCGAGCGTCAGACCAGATTGATCCACGGCCGGCGACCGGCCGTATACGATTTCACGGACCGCCGGCGACCTGTGGCCGCGGCACATCATTTGACTGAAAGGAACGAAGATGACGGGAAAATTGGCACTTCTTTCTACGGTTGCGACCTTGGCTGCCAGCACCGCGATGGCGCAATCCTCGGGCGATTGGACCGGTTTCTACGGCGGCGCGCAGATCGGCTATGCCGATATTGGCACCAGCCTGTCCGGGGTCGATGGCGACGGCGTGATCGGCGGTATCATCCTGGGCTACGACTATGATCTGGGCGATTGGGTCGTCGGCGGCGGCTTCGACTATGACTGGTCGGATGTGGATCTGTCGGGGGCCGCGACGGTCGAGGATGTCTGGCGACTGAAAGCCCGTGCCGGCTACAAGGTTAACCCGCAGGGCCTGCTGTACGGCGTGGCCGGGTACGCCGAGGCCAGTACAGACACACTGGGCAGCGACGACGGCTGGTTCATCGGCGCAGGCTATGAACAGATCATCGCTCCGAACGTCTCGATCGCGGGCGAAATCCTGTACCACGAATTCGACAATTTCAATTCGACCGGCGTGGACGTGGACGCCACGACGTTCCAGATCCGCGCGGCCTACCGGTTCTGACCCCTCCCCCTAAATCGAAAGGCCCGGCCAGATGCGCCGGGCCTTTTTCATGGCAGCAGGATCGTGCTGCCGGTGGTCTTGCGCGCCTCGAGCGCGCGATGCGCCTCGGCCACTTCATCCAGCGCAAACCGCTGGTCGATGTGGATCTTGACCTCGGCGCCGGTGACCTTGTTGAACAACCGGCGGGCCATTGCCTGACAAACCGCGTGGTCGGCGATGTGGGAGAACAGCGTTGGGCGGGTGATCTTCAGAGATCCTTTCTTCGCCAGAATGCCGATGTCGAATAGCGGCACCGGGCCGGAGGCATTCCCGAACGAGATCATCATACCCAGCGGCTTGAGGCAGTTCAGCGACCCGTTGAACGTGTCGGCCCCGATCGAATCCATCACCACATCGACACCTTTGCCGCCGGTGATTTCGGCCACGCGGGATTCGAAATCTTCGGTGCGATAGTTGATGCAATGGGTCGCACCGTTGAACATCGCCAACCGGCACTTGTCGTCGGTGCCCGCGGTCCCGATCAGCTTGATGCCTTCGGACTTGGCCCACTGACAGGCGATCAGGCCCACGCCCCCGGCAGCGGCGTGGAACAGGACCGTGTCGCCCCGCTTGAGCGGCGTGGTGCGGTGGAACAGATATTCGACCGTCAACCCCTTGAGCATCATGGCCGCCGCCGTCTCGAATGAAATCCCGCCCGGCAGCGGGCAGACTTGGGCCGCCGGCATCACCCGCGCCTCGCAATAGGCGCCCGGCGGCATGGCGGCATAGGCCGCGCGCTGGCCGGGTTGCAGATGGGTCACCCCCTCGCCCACGGCCTCGATGACGCCGGCGCCCTCCATGCCCAGCGCATGCGGCAGGTCTAGCGGATACAGGCCCGAACGTTGGTAGACATCGATGAAATTCAACCCGCAGGCATGGTGCCGGATCAGAACCTCCCCCGGCCCGGGATCGCGCAGAGGCCTGTCCTCGATCTTCAGAACCTCGGGGCCGCCGGTTTCATGGATGACTACGTTACGCGCCGATTGCTGCATGCTCACCTCCTGAAAACTGCTGCCAAGCTAACATGCCTGCGCCACAGGGCAATCACCCGATCTCGGAACAGTGAAGTGCATGACTGCCGGAATGTGGTAAATTGAAATAGGGCGTTGCCGGGTCATCCGGCCACGGGCAACCCGATGCCGGATGCATTCCGCGGCGCGAATGGGCCAAGGAAAGGGATCAAGATGGCAAAAACGATCGGCAATCCAGTCAGTTGGGCCGCCCGCAATCTGGGTGCGACCACCGAGCATATCGCGGAAAACGTCACAGGTATCGGCAGCGCGGACATCCGGCACCTGCCGCAGGTGCGCAGGCTGACCCTGCAGGACCTGCGAGCCTGCCTGAAGGCCGGGTACGAGGATTTCAAGGCGGGCCGCGCCGACGCGATCTTCATCGTCCTGATCTATCCGATCGCCGGGCTGGTGATGTTCGGGCTTGGCATGCAGGCCGAAATGGCGCCCCTGCTGGCCCCGCTGATCGCGGGCTTTGCCCTGATCGGCCCGGTGGCGGCACTTGGCCTGTACGAAATCAGCCGCCGACGAGAACAGGGGCACGAAGTGCATTGGCTGGACGCGTTCGGCGTGTTCCGCTCGCCGTCACTGGGCGCGATCCTGGCGCTGGGCTTCTACCTGGTGATGTTGCTGCTGGTGTGGCTGGCGGCGGCGCATGCGATCTTCTTGCACACGATGGGGCCACAAGCGCCAACGGCGCTGGGCCCGTTCCTGACGCAGGCCGTCACCACAAGCGCGGGCTGGACCATGATCCTGGCCGGTACCCTGGTGGGCTTTTGCTTTGCGCTGGTTGCGCTGGCCATCAGCGTGGTCAGCTTTCCCCTGCTTCTGGACAGAAAGGTCGGCCTACCGGTGGCCGTCGTCACCTCGGTCCGGGTACTGCGGCGCAACCCCAGGGTCATTTTGACCTGGGGATGCATCGTGGCCGCATTTCTGGTGCTTGGTGCGCTTCCGCTGATGCTGGGGCTGATCGTGGTGATCCCGGTTCTGGGTCACGCCACCTGGCACCTGTACCGCCGGGCCGTCGCCTGAGGCACGCGGGGCTGCCGCCCTCAGCCCGAAACCTTCAAAACGATCTTGCCGATATGGCCCGAGCTTTCCATCCGCGCATGCGCGGCCGCCGCTTCGGCCAAATCGAACTCGCTGTCCATGACCGGCGCAACCTTGCCCGCCTCCAGCAGCGGCCAGACCGCCTCGCGCAGGTCCTGCGCGATCCGGGCCTTGGCCAGGTCGCTTTGCGGGCGCAGGGTGCTGCCGGTCAGGGTCAGACGCTTGACCATCATCAGGGCAAAGTTCAATTCGGCCACCGGCCCCTGCAGAAAGGCGATCTGGACCAGCCGCCCATCCTCGGCCAGCGCCTTGACGTTGCGGGGGATATAGTCGCCGCCCACCATGTCGAGGATCAGGTCGGCCCCGCCCTCGGCCCGCAGGACGGCCACGAAATCCTCGGTCTTGTAGTTTATCGCCTTTTCCGCCCCCAGCGCCACGCAGGCTGCGCATTTCTCGTCAGACCCGGCGGTGGCAAAGACCCGGGCGCCGAACGCGTTGGCCAACTGGATCGCGGTGGTGCCGATACCGCTGGAGCCGCCATGCACCAGGAACCGCTCGCCCGCCTTGAGCCCGCCGCGGGTGAAGACGTTGGACCAAACGGTAAAGAAGGTTTCGGGCAGGCAGGCGGCCTCTTTCAGGCCCATGCCGGTGGGCACCGGCAGACAATGCGCAGCGGGCGTGGCGACATATTCGGCATAGCCACCACCCGGCAACAGCGCGCAGACCTTGTCGCCCAGGGCCAGACCCGAGACCCCCGCACCGATGGCGACCACCTCGCCCGACGCTTCGAGCCCCGGAAGATCACTGGCCCCCGGCGGCGGATCGTAGGCCCCGGCCCGCTGCAACGCATCAGGGCGGTTGACGCCGGCATAGGCCACTTTCAGAACCACCTGACCATGGTCGGGGTCGGGTATGGGGCGTTCGGTCAGTTGCAGAACATCCGGGCCGCCCGGCGAGGTGATCTCGACAGCGCGCATCATCTTGGTCATCGGCAAATCTCCTTTGCGCAACTGGTATCAGGCGAATCTGGAAAGGCCCAGCGGGAACAGTTGCTTACTTGCGCGGGTGCAGCATGCCCGGCAGGTCGGCGCGCATCCGGATCGGAGCCCGCACCTGGCCCGCCAGCCAGTTGGGAACGGCCAGAAACGGCTTGAGAAGCGGGTTCTTGTTCACCTGCGCCTTGAGCTTTTCGAACTGCATCACGTTTTCGATGCGACGGTCCAAAAATTCCCATGTGCGCTGATGGTCGGGGCTGTCATCGCCCAGCCAGAACAGCACGGTCGAGGAATACACCCCCGACAGCGTCGCGCGTTTGGTATACCAGTTGATGTCTTCGGACGTGTCGCCCAGCGCATCCCAGATCAGGTCACAAGTGCCCCAGACCGCCTTGGCGCCGTCACCGGCATACATGGGCAGAGAAAACAGGGCCACGCCCCGGCGCACGGCCTCTTTGTCGGGAACCGCCTGCAAGCGGAACCGAACCGCCGCCGCGATCCGGTCGCGAAATTTCAGATCGCTCAGATCCTCGGATTTCAGCCGTTCCAGCATCGCCGCATCGCCCCGGTCGTGAAAGGCCAAGGCCAGATCGACCGCGCCGCGCGGACAGATCGCGCGCGCCAGCTCCTCGTCCAGGCCACAATCGGCAATCGCCGCGCGAAAACTGGTATCCGACCATCCGTCGAAGGGCACATGGGTCAGGATGGCGTGCAGCAACTGCTGCTTGGCGTCTTCATAGATCACGGTCATGGCGGCTCTCCAACTGTCTGGCATAGTACTAGACAAGTTAGGACCGCTTTGCTATACGGCCAATTCCTGCAATTTCCTTGCAACTCGAACTTAGAAAGGTGGTGACAACCACATGCAGGTTAGTGTTCGCGACAACAATGTCGATCAGGCGCTCCGTGCCCTGAAGAAAAAGCTGCAGCGCGAAGGCGTGTTCCGCGAAATGAAGCTGAGGCAGCATTTCGAGAAACCGTCCGAGAAAAAAGCGCGCGAGAAAGCTGAAGCGATCCGCCGTGCCCGCAAACTGGCACGCAAGAAAGCCCAGCGCGAAGGTCTGCTCTGAGCAAACCTCCTCCAGCTTTGGATGACACTATTGACGACCCCCGAGGCCTGGCCCGGGGGTTTGTCGTTTGCGTTGGCCGAATCTGACCGCATTGCGTGCCACGTCCGGTGCAACAGCAGGGCAACGCGCATAGGCAGATTGCCGCACATTGGCGCGCATCTCTGAGTGGTGATCTGCCCAACGGCGATTTCAGCAGGCTTTCCGCGTTCCATCGTCAAATTGTCGCCACTATGGTCCGGCCAGAATAGACCCGAGTCACTGGAGACGGAACTTTGTCAGTCGCGAGCAACCTTGAACGGCAGATGCTGGACCTCATCAATGCCGAACGCAGCAGTCGAGGTCTTGCTCCTGTCCAACTCGAGCTGCGCCTGAATGATGCGGCCGAAGACCACAGCCGCTGGATGCTGCAGGTGGACCAGTTCAGCCACACCGGCGCCGGCGGGTCTGACCCGTGGGACAGGATGGCCAGCGCCGGGTTTTCGTTTTCGGGCAGTTGGCGCGCGACCGAAAATATTGCATGGCAAAGCGTGCGCGGAGCCCCCGGGCTGAGCGACGACGTGCAGGACCTGCATACCGCCTTGATGAACAGCCCCGGCCATCGGGCGAATATACTGGACCCCAATGTCACAGTTGTCGGAATCGGCATCGAGCTGGGCAAGTACCTGCACAACGGCGTCAACTATGACGCGGTCATGGTGACGCAAAATTTTGCGCGCACTGCGGCGCCTGTCCAACTGGATACCGGCACCGCCCCAACACCGCCCGCCACGACGGACCCACAGCGTCAGATCGTCGCCGCGGGAACGGTGGGCAGCGACGGCGACGACTGGTTGGTTCTGCAAGCCGGAGATTCCGGACGCATCGACGGCGGTGCCGGCGACGACATAGTGATCGGTCAATCCGGGCGCGATGTCCTGATTGGGCGCAACGGTGCGGACACGCTGAACGGACGTGGCGGCAACGACCTGATCGCGGGCGGATCCGGCGATGACCGGATCAACGGTGGCGACGGCAATGACGTTCTCAAAGGACTGGGCGACAACGACCGGCTGGTCGGGGCGGCCGGCACCGATCGCCTGCTGGGCGGCGGCGGAAATGACTTTTTGCACGGCGGCGCCGGCAATGATCTGTTGCTTGGCGCGACCGGAGACGACCGGTTGGTCGGAAGCAGTGGCAACGACAGGCTGGTCGGCGGCGGAGGGGCTAACACCCTGGTCGGCGGTGGCGGAGCCGATCAGTTCGTCTTTTCCAGCGGCATCGACCGGGTCATCGATTTTGGCGCCGCCGATCTTGTCGATCTGCGCGGCAGCGACGCAATCGCCAACTATGCTGATCTGATGAACAACCACGCCGTTCAGTCAGGCAACGACGTGATGATCGACGATGGTCTGGGCCACCAGATGATATTGGAAGACATCCTTCTGGCAGACCTCGGACGCGGCGATTTCCTGTTTTGATCCCGTGAGAGGCGCGCCCCGGATCGGGGCGGTCCATCAATAGATCTTGGGCACGTACAACTCGTCGGGCAGCACACGGCGCTCGTATTCGGGGTTGTATTTGCGGTCGGGCAGCGTGACCTTTTCGTGCGGGACGTCCTCATAGGGGATCTTGGTCAGAATGTGCTCCATGCAGTTCAGGCGCTCGCGCTTCTTGTCGTTGCCTTCGACGATGTACCAGGGCGCCTCGGGGATGTTGGTACGGAACAGCATGTCCTCCTTGGCCTTGGTATAGTCCTCCCAGCGGATGCGCGACTCGAGGTCCATCGGCGACAGTTTCCACTGTTTCATCGGGTCGTGGATCCGCATCAGGAACCGCAGCTGCTGCTCCTCGTCGGTGATCGAGAACCAATATTTCAGCAGGATGATACCCGACCGCACCAGCATCCGCTCGAATTCCGGAACGTCCTGGAAGAACTGTTCGACCTGGTCTTCGGTGGCAAAACCCATTACCCGCTCGACCCCGGCACGGTTGTACCAGGACCGGTCGAACAGCACGATCTCGCCCGCGGCCGGCAGGTGTGGCACATAGCGTTGAAAATACCATTGGCTCTGTTCGCGCCGGCTGGGGGCCGGCAGCGCCACGACCCGTGCGACGCGGGGGTTCAGGCGCTGGGTGATCCGCTTGATCACGCCCCCCTTGCCCGCCGCATCGCGGCCTTCGAACAGAATGCAGACCTTGGCGCCGGTATGCTGAACCCAGTCTTGTACCTTGATCAGCTCGGCCTGAAGGCGCAGCAGGTTGCGGAAATAGACCCGGCGATCCAGCATGTCGGGGTGCTGCTCGCGGTAGATCTTGCGCACCTCCATCGACAGCATCGGCTCGCTGAACTCGATCTCGATATCCTCGTCCAGCGTGTCCTGAAGCTCGGCCTCCAGCCAGTCAGGGGTGTCGTCGTCGGCGTCGCGGCCGTTTTCATTCTGGTCGGCCAACGGGGTTTGTTGTTCTTCTTCGGCCATTGGGCTGCTCCTTGTCTTTCGTGGCTGCGGGTCTTAGCCATCCCATGTAACCGGGACATGACGCGGCGACCGCTACCGTCGGACCCCGATCTTGGCCCGGCCGCCCGGCGGATACAACCGCCGCCGGCCGCGCTTAGACCGGCAAAGCCGTGGTCTTGAACACCGTTCGCAACGCGAACGAACTTTGCATCTGCGCCACGCCCGGCAACCGAGACAGATACTGGCGGTGGATGCGCGCGAAATCCTCGGTGTTTTCGGCCACGACCTTCAGCACATAGTCAGCGGTTCCTGCCATCAGGTGGCACTCCAGCACGTCGGGGATGCGCCGCACCGCCTTCTCGAAAGCCTCCAGAACCTCTTCCGCCTGACCCTGCAGGGTGATTTCGACGAACACAGTTGTCGGAACGCCCAGCTTGCGCGCGTCCAGCAGGGCGACATAGTCGCGGATATAGCCGTCGGCCTCCAGCCGCTGCACCCGGCGGTGACAGGCCGAGGGCGACAGGTTGACCTGTTCGGACAGTTCCGCATTCGACATCCGCCCCTTGCGCTGCAGCGCGGCCAGAATCTTTCGGTCAGTCGCATCCAGGCTCATTGACGCACTTTCTTTGCAAGTTTTTCTAAGTCTATCGAATATTGTCCCGCATTTTAGTTCGAATGCGCATCGAGTTTCACAAAAATTGCACCACAAACTGCACATAATTTGTGCAGTTTGTGAACGGAGAGCCCAATGAAAATCGGTTGCCCAAAAGAAATCAAACCGCAGGAGTTCCGCGTCGGCATCACCCCGAACGCCGCGCAAGAGGCCGTCGCGCGCGGGCATGAGGTCATCATCGAACGCGGCGCCGGCCTGGGGTCGGGGTTTGACGACGATGCCTATGTCGCCGCCGGTGCCCGCATCGTGGACACTGCCGCCGAGGTCTTCGCCACCGCCGAGATGATCGTCAAGGTCAAGGAACCCCAGGCGGTCGAACGCAAGATGCTGCGCGAAGGCCAGGTGCTGTTCACCTATCTGCACCTCGCCCCCGACCCCGAACAGACCAAGGATCTGCTGGCGTCGGGCTGCACCGCGATCGCCTATGAAACCGTGACCGATGCCAATGGCGGGCTGCCTCTCCTGGCGCCGATGTCCGAAGTCGCCGGACGCCTGGCCCCGCAGGTCGGCGCGTGGACGCTGCAAAAGGCTAATGGCGGGCGCGGCGTGTTGATGGGCGGCGTGCCAGGCGTGGGGCCGGCCAAGGTCGTGGTGATCGGCGGCGGGGTGGTCGGCACCCACGCGGCCCGCATCGCTGCCGGGATGGGCGCGGATGTCACGGTTCTGGACCGCTCGCTGCCGCGGCTGCGGTATCTGGACGATGTGTTCCGCGGCCAGTTCAAGAACCAGTACTCGACCGCCGGCGCCACGGCCGAGCTGATCCGCGATGCCGACATGGTGATCGGCGCGGTTCTGATTCCGGGCGCGGCCGCGCCGAAACTTATCAGCCGCGCTCAGCTGTCGACCATGAAGCCCGGCGCGGTTCTTGTGGACGTGGCCATCGACCAGGGCGGGTGTTTCGAAACATCGAAACCCACCACCCATGCCGACCCGATTTACGAGGTCGACGGCATCATGCACTACTGCGTGGCCAACATGCCGGGCGCGGTCGCCCGCACCTCGACCATCGCCCTGGGCAACGCAACCATGCCCTTCATGCTGGCGCTGGCCGACAAAGGCTGGCGGCAGGCCTGCCAAGACGACCCGCACCTGCTGGCCGGGCTGAACGTCCATGCCGGGCAGTTGACCTACTACGCCGTCGGCAAGGCGCTGGGGATCGACGTGGTTTCCCCGTCGGTTGTAATCAAGGGCTGATCCTGCCTCGGCCAGAAACAACGGCGCCGCGCGAAACGCGCGGCGCCACGCCCAACCGAAACAGGGCATTTCCAATGCCCGACTGACGGGCGGGAGCGCTCAGCCCTCTTTGTGGATCTCCACCGAATGCGGATAGGGGATCGAGATGCCCTTGGCATCAAACGCCTCTTTCACCGCCTTGGTCAGATCGAACTTGACGTCCCAATAGTCGGCGGCGGCACACCACAGGCGCGCGGTCAGATCGACCGAGCTGTCGCCCAGGTTGGTCACCCGCACCCAGGGCTCGGGGTCGGCATGAACGCGGCCATCCGCCTTTGCGACATCCAGAATGATCTTCATCGCCTCGTCGGCGCTGTCGCCATAGTCGATCCCGAACACCAGGTCGACGCGCCGCGTGTCATGGGCCGAGTAGTTGGTGATGATCGACCCCCAGGCCTGACCGTTCGGCACGATGATCTGAACGTTGTCCGGCGTCACCAGTTCGGTGGTGAACAGGTTCAGGTCTTTCACCGTTCCCGCCGTCCCGCCGATATCGACAAACTGACCCAGCTTGTAAGGCCGGAACACGACCAGCATCACACCGGCGGCAAGATCGCTGAGCGTACCTTGCAGCGCAAGACCGATCGCCAGCGAGGCGGCGCCCAGAATGGCCACGATGCTGGTTGCCTGAATGCCGAAGATGCCAAGGACGGCGACCAGGACAATGGCCAAGATCACCCATTTGACCGTACTGGCGGCGAAATTCCCAAGGGTCGGGTCTATCTGCGGGGTCCGGTTGATACGATTTCGGACAACGCCCGAAATCGACCCCGCAGCGATCCACCCTAAAACCAGAACGATCAGCGCCTTGCCCGCGCTGATCACCAACGGCCACGCCTGGCCCGCCATATCCATTGCTTGATCCATCTGTCCCCTCCCGTCTGTTTCGGAACGGCAACCCCGAACGGGTTGCCGAAAGCGCACTTATGTTTTCAAAGCGTCGCGGATCTCCATGAGAATATCCAACTCGCTGGGTCCTGCCGGCGCCTCTTCCGCTGACTCTTCTTGTTTCGCAGCGGCATCCTTCACCCGGTTCACCATCTTGACCAGAAGGAAGACCACCCAGGCGATGATCAAAAAGTTGATGACCGCCATGATGAACGCCCCATAGGCAAAAATCGAAGCGCCGGTTTCCCTCGCAGCCTCGAGGCTGGCACCTTCCGGAACATCGCCGGCCAGAACGGCATAGTTGTTGGTAAAGTCGACGCCTCCCGTGAACAGCCCGATGAGCGGGTTGATCAGATCGCCGACCAGCGAAGTGACGATTGCGGTAAAAGCTGCCCCGATGATGATACCGACAGCCATATCCATGACATTGCCCTTGGCAACAAATGATTTGAATTCCTCGAGCATTTCGTCCCCGTGCGTTTCAATTCGCGCATATACGCATCATTCGATATCTCTTTTCCACGAACCTTGTGCAGTATTTCATGGGAAACAGCACAAACTTTTCCCCAAAATGCATCTTTTGGGCATCGTTCAAGCCTGGGGCGCACGGCCGAATTGCAGAACCAAAATCCTCCGGGCCGAGATGCAGCCCGGCCTGCCGACTGTCGCCGCGGCCAGCCTGTAAACATACCGAACACGTGTCGGGCTGCAGCCTCTGTTCCGGTCAACCGGGCAGCTTCCCGGTCAGAACATATCGCAGGATCTCGACCACCTGGCGCGGCTCTTCGGCCACCGCTAACGCGGCAGCATCGACCTCTTTCAGCGCATGCTGATGTTCGGGGCCGTGCAGCACGATGATCGACTTGCCCAAGGCGGCAGCATAGCCCGCATCAAAAGCCGCGTTCCACTGTTTGTACTTGTCCCCGAACCGCACCACGACGACATCGGCATCGGCGATCCCCTTGCGGGTTCGGATCGCGTTGACCATCGCGCCTTTGTGGTCGTGCCAGTACTTGTTCGGCTCGGCCCCCAGAATGGCGACTCCGCAATCGTCGCTGGCCGCATGATCGGTCACTGGGCTGTTGAACGTGACGTCCAGCCCTTGCGCGCCTTCGATGATCTGTTCGCGCCAATCCGTGTGGATCTCGCCCGACAGGTAGACATTCAATCCCATTGCAGCCTCCTCATTTTGCTTCTGGCCCTGTTTACTGCCCAATCCCGCAAAGCCCAACGCGGAAGTTGCCTGCCGATGCGGCGCTGGTTTCACAGCTTGCGGGCCACCAGATAGCGCGAGGGCGGTTTCGCCGGGAAATTCCCGCTTTCGATGATCTCGAACCCGGCCCTTTCAATGGTCGTTTCCAGCGTCTTGATGTCGAACTGGCTGACGAATGGCGCCTTGCCCAAAAGCTGCATGACCGGCAGCAGCAGCTTCAGCAAGCCGAACTTGAACCCCAAACCACCTTGGGCAAGACACGGCGTTTTTGAAATGAACAGGCCGCCGGGTTTCAACACCTCATGGACCCCGGCCAGCGTCGCGTCGAGATCCCGGATCAGGTGTAGCAGATTGAACGCCATTACCACATCAAAAGTCCCATTCGGGGGGCGGTTCGCGTCTGCCTCGACAAAGACGACGTTTTCGATCTGCTCCTCTTGGGCCAGCCTCTGCCCCACGGCCAACATGCCTGGAGAGACATCGCTCGCCGTGATCGTAGCCGCATGGCGGGACAGCCGAAGCGCGGTGCGCCCCGTTCCGCAGCCCAGTTCCAGCACCTGATCGGTCGGCTTCAAATAGGACACCGTGCGTTGCAACGTGTGCTCGTAGGACTCCATGTCCCGGATCGGGGATTTCGCGTATTTCTCGGCGATACCATCCCAGAATTTGGCTGTGGCGGTCATTTCGGCTCTCCTTTGAGCGCAAGGTAGTGATACGCGTTTCAAAGGTGAATTGCCGAAATTCGCAGAATCTTTATACATTCATGCATGGATGATCCGCGCAAATTCGACTGGAACCATATCCGCGCCTTTCTGGCCACGGCCGAGACCGGCTCGCTTTCGGCGGCGGCACGACGATTGGACCAGACACAACCGACCCTCAGCCGCCAGATTGTCGCGCTTGAATCCGACCTGGGCGTGATGCTGTTCGAGCGGGTCGGCCGGTCACTTCAAATCACCACCGCCGGGATCGAGCTGTTGGAGCACACACGGACCATGGGCGCAGCTGCAGATCGCATTGCGCTGGCGGCGTCCGGTCAGGCGCAGTCGATCGAGGGGCAGGTGCGGATCACCGCAAGCGACGTGATGTCGGCCTATATCTTGCCGGATCTGCTGCGCAAGATCCGCGCGCAGGCTCCGAAACTGCGGATCGACGTGATCGCCGCGAACGACATCCGCGATCTGATGCGGCGCGAGGCGGATATCGCCATCCGCCATGTCCGCCCCGACCAGCCAGACCTGATCGCAAAACTGGTGCAAGAGGCTGACGGGCATTTCTATGCCGCCTCCGCCTACCTGAACCGCGCTGGACGTCCCAAATCACTGTCAGACTTGTCCCGGCACGAGTTCATCAGTTTCGGCGACACAGCCCAGATGATCGCCTATTTCGAACCGATCGGCCTGCACCTCACGGAAGAAAACTTCCGGCTGGGGTCGCAGAACGGCATCGTCGCGTGGGAGTTTGCCCGGCAGGGCTTTGGCATCGCGCCCATGTCCGAGCCGGTGGGCAATGCCACGCCGGGTATGGAGCGTGTGCTTCCCGACATGGAGCCGCTGCGGTTCCCGATCTGGCTGACCACCCATCGCGAACTGCATACCAGCCGCCGCATCCGGCTGGTCTTTGACCTGCTGGCGGAGTTCTTCGCAAAATGAAACACGCGCGCCACGGGCGCGCGTGTCACTTCGGGTTCACGCCACCTCAGCCGCGCAGAACGCCGCCGGTGGCCTTGGTGACCTTGGCGATGATCTTTTCCGCCACCGTCTCGATGTCTTTTTCCTTCAGAGTCTTTTCCGTCGGCTGCAGACGAACGGTGATGGCCAGAGATTTCTTGCCCTCACCCAAGCTGCCGCCGATGAACTCATCGAACACGCGCACCTCTTCTATCAGCGCCTTGTCGGCTCCGGCAGCGGCATTCACAAGCGTCAGCGCCTCGACATCGGCATCGACGACAAAGGCAAAGTCACGCTCGACCGCCTGCAGGTCGCGCAGTTCCAGCGCCGAGCGGGTGGTGCCGGATTTGCGCGGCAGCGGCACCTCGTCCGGCCAGATGGTGAAGGCCACGGCCGGACCCTTGATATCCAACTGCTGCAGCACGCGTGGATGAAGTTCCCCGAACACGCCCAGCACCTTTTTGGGGCCCAGGCAGATCTTGCCGTGACGGCCCGGATGCCACCAGGCATCGCCATCGCGCAGGATCTGCACCTTGGCCGGGGCACCGATGGCGGCCAGCACAGCCTCGGCATCGGCCTTGGCGTCGAACACGTCGACCGCGCGGGTGGTGCCATGCACATCCTTGGGTCCGGTCCGTCCGACCAGAAGGCCCGCGATCTGGGTGCGTTCCTCGCCGGGTTCACCGCCGAAAAAGACGGGGCCGACCTCGAACAAGGCCAAATCGGCAAAGCCGCGCGCCTGGTTGCGGGCCGCAGCCTGCAGCAGGCCGGGCAGCAGGTCCGGGCGCATGTGGCTCATTTCGGACGAGATCGGGTTTTCCAGCATTGTCGCGTCATCGCCGCCGTCGAACAGCGCGGCCGAGGCCCTATCGATGAAGGTATAGCTGACGCATTCATTGTACCCCAGCGCCGCGCAGGTGCGCCGCGCCATCGACTGACGCCGCTGGGCCGGAGTCATGACCGGCTTGGGAATACCGTCCGTGACGCGCGGCAGCGGCTTGCCCTGCAGCTTGGTCAGCGAAGCGATGCGGGCAACCTCCTCGACCAGATCGGCCTCGCCTTGGATGTCGGGGCGCCAACTGGGCACATGGGCCATATCGCCTTCCAGCCGGAAGCCCAGCCGGGTCAGGGTCTGGCGCTGCTCGCTTTCGGGGATGTCCATGCCCACCAGCGACTGCACCCGCGCCGCATCCAGCCGATAGGCGCGCGAATGGTCCGGCGCCTTGCCGGCTTCGACCACCTTCGAAACCTCGCCGCCGCAGATATCCAGGATCATCTGGGTCGCGTGCTCCAACCCTTCCAGCGTGTATGCCGGATCGACCCCGCGTTCGAACCGGTACCGCGCGTCCGAGTTGATCTTGAGCGCGCGCCCCGCCAGCGCGATCTGGACATGATCCCAGAAGGCGCTTTCCAGGAACACGTTCACCGTGTCTTCGGTACAGCCGGTCTCTTGCCCGCCCATGATGCCAGCGATGGATTCCGGGCCGTTGTCGTCGGAAATCACCATCATGCCGGGCTGCAGCGTGTATTCCTTTTCGTCCAGCGCCACCAGTTTCTCACCGCCCTTGGCGCGGTGCACCCGCAGGTTGCCCTTGACCTTGTCGGCGTCAAAGACGTGCAGCGGGCGGTTGCTGTCGAAGGTCATGTAGTTGGTGATGTCCACCAAGGCCGAGATCGGACGCAGGCCGATCGCCTTCAGCTGATCCTGCAGCCATTGCGGGCTGGGGCCGTTCTTGACGCCGCGGATCAGGCGGCCGGCGAAATGCGGGCAGCCATCCAGCGTGTCGTCGTCGATCGTCACCTTGATCGGGCTTTCGAAATCCCCCGGCACCGGGGCATAGTCGCGCTGCTTCAACTTGCCCAGACCCCGCGCCGCCAGATCGCGCGCGATGCCCGCAACGCCCAGCGCATCGGGGCGGTTGGGGGTGATGGCGATCTCGATCACCGGGTCGATCTTGGCGGGGTCGTTCTCGGCCAGCCAGTCGACGAACCGCTGGCCCACCTCGCCCGAGGGCAGCTCGATGATGCCGTCGTGCTCGTCCGACAGTTCCAGCTCGCGCTCGGACGCCATCATGCCAAAGCTTTCGACGCCGCGGATCTTGCCGACGCTGATGGTGGTGTCGAGGCCGGGGATGTAGGTGCCTGGCTTGCAGACCACGACGGTGATGCCCTCGCGCGCGTTGGGCGCACCGCAGATGATCTGCAACTCGCCCTCGTCGGTGTCCACCTTGCAGACGCGCAGCTTGTCGGCATCGGGGTGTTTCTCGGCATGTTTCACATAGCCCAGGGTAAAATCCTTGAGCTTGTCGGCCGGGTTGATGACCTCTTCGACCTCGAGCCCGAGATCGGTCAGCGCCTCGGCGATTTCGTCAACCGAGGCGTCGGTGTCCAGGTGGTCTTTCAGCCAGGAGAGGGTGAATTTCATGTTTCCAGTCCCGTTTCTGTTGGGAAATGCGCGCGCATGATGCCTTCCGAGAATGAAGCATCTTCACCGGTCAAGTCGGCCCGCATTTTGCAGAGCATTTTCCTTCGGGCGATTACGCAGTCTTCTCGAGCCTGTCTTCGCTCCTTGCGCCAAGTATCTGCATCATTTTGCTTCAGCTTCGATTTTTGAAAGGTTGCCTTCCGATATTTTTGCACAGCATTGATATAGTCGCGTGCCGCAACGGCAGACTCTTTGGAGGAAAAGCACAGAAACTCGGAAGCAACCTGATGCAAGTGCATTTGCTCTCGAGAAGCCTCTTCATCGTCTTGTCTTATTATGGCTGTGAAGAGCCGATTCATTACTCCAAGAAACTCTCTGTACGAAGTTCGTTGCTCTCGCCGCAACTCGAACTCATGATCCCTTTGCCTTTGCCAAGGATACGCAAAAAACGCCACCACCAGCGCAGTGATACTTGCTGAAGCAGCCGCAGCCAGTGTTAATAGTCCCTGTAAAACCTTAGCATCAAGCGAGCTTAGCCAAGAAATCACCGACTAAGCCCCCCATGCAGCGTCGGCATATCCAGCGCCGCGAACCCGTAGTGGCGCAGCCAGCGCAGGTCACTGTCAAAGAACGCCCGCAGATCCGGGATGCCGTATTTCAGCATCGCCAGACGGTCGATGCCGATGCCGAAGGCAAAGCCCTGATAGACCTCGGGGTCGATCCCGCCGGCGGCGATCACTTTGGGGTGGACCATGCCGCTGCCCAAAATCTCCATCCAGTCGTCGCCCTCGCCGATCTTCAGCTGGCCGCCCTCCCAGGAACAGCGGATATCGACCTCGGCCGAGGGTTCGGTGAACGGGAAATGCGAGGCGCGGAAGCGCAGTTCGACATCGTCGACCTCGAAGAACGCCTTGACGAATTCCTCCAGAACCCATTTCAGGTTCGCCATCGAGATATCCTTGTCGATGGCCAGGCCTTCGACCTGGTGGAACATCGGCGTGTGGGTCTGGTCATAGTCGGCGCGATAGACGCCGCCCGGGCAGATCACGCGGATCGGCGCGCCCTGCTTCTCCATCGAGCGGATTTGCACCGGCGAGGTATGGGTGCGCAGCACATGCGGCGGGCGATTGTCGCCCGGCGCGCGGTGCATGTAGAACGTGTCCATCTCGGCCCGCGCGGGGTGGTGGCCGGGGATGTTCAGCGCGTCGAAATTGTACCAGTCGGTTTCGATCCGGGGGCCTTCGGCGACGGAAAAGCCAAGCTCGGCAAAGATCGCGGTCAGCTCCTCGGTGGCCTGGCTGACCGGGTGGATCGAGCCCTGGCGGCGCGGGCGCGCGGGCAACGTCACGTCCAGCCACTCGGTCCGCAGACGTTCATCCAGCGCGGCATCGGCCAATGCGGCCTTCTTGGCGGCCAGCGCCGCGTTGATCTCGTCCTTCAGCGCGTTCAGCGCGGGGCCGGCGACCTGGCGTTCCTCGGGCGTCATCTTGCCCAGTTCGCGCATCTTCAGCGCCACTTCGCCCTTTTTGCCCACCGCGGCCACGCGGATCGCTTCCAGCGTGCTTTCGTCGCCTGCGTCAGCGATCTGACCCAGGTATTTTGCCTTAAGATCGTCCATGACGGTCCCCTGAATTCTGTTGCTGTCCTGCTATCACAGCAGCGCGCGAAAGCAAGAGGGCCGGGCCGCGCGATCAGGTCGCGCGCAGAACCGCTGCCTGTCGATCACACCGGACCGGGCGGATCGTGGGGCCATAGCCCTGCGGATGGGTCCGAAGTTCGGGGAACAGCGCAAACAGTTCGCTTGCGGCCTCCTGTTCCAGCCCCAAGAGCGCCTCCTGCCCCGGAAAGAAGCTCTCGGACACAAGGCCCGAAGTGGTCACCAGCTGGTGCCGGTCGAAGAACAGGTGGACATAGCGGACGATGTCGCAGGACTGCACGGTGACGGTATCGCCGTTGACCAGCGATTTGGCGGGGACCAGAACCTCATCCTCGCCGAACAGAAGCTGGGCTTGCCAGCCGCCGACCAGAATGCGGTGCTGGGGCGAGACCAGAATGTCTGTCTTGGCGCCCAGAACACCCGCGCGGATGCGCACCGGCGCGAACCGGCCCACGCCGCGCACCGTGCGGCCACCGATCCAACGCACCCGGCAGGGGCCGTCATCGACGGTCAGGACCGTGTCGCCGGGCTGCAGCGTCTCGATCCGGCGGGGCCCCTCGGGGGTATCCACCAAGGTTCCTGCCGTGAAACAGGCGGCCCCGGTATCCCCGGGCGATAAGGGGCCATATGTCAGCGTGTCAGGATCGGGCTGGTTGAACTGCAGGGTCGTCGTGGTCTGGTTCGGCCCGACCAGCACCGGCAGGTTGACCGAGGTTTCCCCGGCCGCCAGCCCATCGACCGCGACGATGTTCTGCGTGCCGCCACCGATGTCGTAGAAATCGATCACCTCACCCGTGGCGGTGTTGGTCAGCGCATAGGCTTCGTAATTGTTGGGGCCGCCGCCATTCGGGTCGGTCAAGAGGATCGGGAAATCATCGGCCGAGATGACATAGACGATCTCGTTGTTGTCCGGGTCCACGGTGACTTGAATGGCCGGATCGTCCAGCGGAATTTCGATCCCGACCTGCCCGTTGGCCTGATAGAAGGACACGGTGAAATCCGCCGGGTCTTCGTCCGGGCGAAGTGACACCTCCAGGAACTCGGACACGCCCGAACTCGCGGCATAGGCATTGGAATAGTGCAGCTCACTGATACGCGCCATGTCAGTACCACGCTCGGAAAACCTGACCCGAATATATCGCGCAAACGCCGCCGCCGAACAAGGCGCGATGCGGGAAAGTGGCTAACAGGCCCCTAATTGCAACAGGTCGCGGTCAGTAGCTGTATTCGGGGTAGATCCGCGTCAGATCGCCCTGCCAGTCGCCGTGGTAATGCTCGAGCAGTTCGTCGGCCGGTACTTTGCCGGACTGGATGCTTTCCTTCAGCGCGTTCAGGAAATGCGTCTCGTCCGGGACAAGCCCACCCGCACCCGGCCGCGCCCGCGCCTTCAGGCCGGACTCGGCAATGGCCAACACCTCGCGCGCCAGATCGTGCATGTTGATGCCGCCGACCTGCGCCTGCAGCCCGTCCCGGGCCGCGGCCACGCGCAGCCCCTCGCGGGTTTCGGCGTCCCAGCCCTTGACCAGATCCCATGCGGCATCCAGCGCGGACTGGTCATAGGTCAGCCCCACCCAGAAGGCGGGCAGCGCGCACAGGCGGCGCCACGGGCCGCCGTCAGCCCCGCGCATTTCCATGAATTTCTTGATCCGCGCCTCGGGGAAGGCGGTGGTCAGGTGGTCGGCCCAATCCGAAAGCGTCGGCGTCTCACCCGGCAGCGCGGGCAGCTTGCCCTGCAGGAAATCGCGGAACGACAGGCCCAGCGCGTCGATATACTTGCCGTCGCGATAGACGAAATACATCGGCACATCCAAGGCATATTCCACGTAGCGCTCGAACCCGAAGCCGTCCTCGAACACGAAGGGCAACATGCCGGTGCGCGCGTCATCCAAATGCCGCCAGATATAGCTGCGCCAGCTTTTGTGGCCATTGGGCTTGCCCTCGAAGAAGGGCGAGTTGGCAAACAGCGCGGTCGCCACCGGCTGCAGAGCCAACGCCACGCGCAGCTTCTGCACCATGTCCGCCTCGGAGCCGAAATCGATGTTGACCTGAACCGTGCAGGTCCGGCGCATCATGGCGCGGCCCATGTCGCCGACCTTTTCCATGTAGTCGTTCATCAGGACATACCGGCCCTTGGGCATCAGCGGCATGTCCTCGTGCTTCCAGATCGGTGCGGCGCCCAGCCCGATGAAGCCCACGCCGATCTTGTCGGCGATGTCCTTCACGTCACGCAGATGCGCGTTCACCTCGTCGCAGGTCTCGTGGATGGTCTCAAGTGGCGCGCCCGACAGTTCCAGCTGCCCGCCCGGTTCCAGCGAGACATTGGCACCATCCTTTTCCAGCCCGATCAGCTTGCCCGCCTCTTCCACCGGGGTCCAGCCATGCCCGTCGCGCAGCCCCTCCAGCACCGCCAGGATCGAGCGTTCGCCTTCATAGGGCAGCGGCTTCAACGTGTCCTTGCAATAGCCGAATTTCTCGTGCTCGGTCCCGATGCGCCATTCGCTTTTGGGTTTGCAGCCATCGGCTAGGTATTCGGCCAGTTGTTCGTGGCGTTCGATCGGCCCGCCGCCGGACTGAGGGATGGACATGAACCGTGCTCCGATCCTGATGTGTCGAGTCGTGGGGGTCAGTGGTGGTCGCAATCTCCCCCGGTGTCAATGCATCCTCAGTTCAATCGGATGTGTGCCGGACGCGAGGGGTGGCGTTCCCAGATCACCACCGGATGCGACGCCCCGGCCCTCAGTTCCGACAGCATCCGCTCGGTCCGCAGCCCCGGCAGGGCCGAGAACACGTCGAACAGCGCCTCGGCCCCCTCGGCATTCACGGGAATGTGAAGCGGCGGCTGGCCGGGCTGCTGCAGCACCCAATGCGCGGGGCTGGCGGTGGGGTCCAGCGTCAGGCTCTCGATTTCGCGGGTGGCGACGATGCCGCCGTCCAACGGCCCCAGATAGGCAATCTGCCCTTCATCCACAGACACCACACCAGGCCCGCCCGCGCCCAGCCGGAACCGCGCGCGCTGTATGCCGATCACGGCCAGCGCGACCGAGACCACCACAAGCACCCAGCCCAACCAGCCCAGCAACCCGCCCGGACCGCCGATCCAGCTGAGGCCAAGGATCAGAACGAACCCGGCGGCCAGCACCTCGCGCCAGCGCCACAGGGCCAGTTTGGCTTCGGGTCGGATGAAACTCATGACGCGGCCTCCATCTGATCGCTGAACAGGACCAGTGAAAAGGTCCCGGCAGGGGCAAACCCAATCGCAACATAAGCACGCGCGGCGGCTTTTGAAGCCAAAAACAACACGGCCCTTCGGACGTCAGCGGGTTCGCGTAGCCGCGCCGGGCGCCACATCAGGACCAATCCCCCAGCGACTGCTGCCAAAGGGTCATCGCGGCCACCGCCGCCGTATCGGCCCGCAGGATTCGCGGCCCCAGGCTGACCACATGCGTGAACGGCAGATCCTTCAGCCGCTGGCGCTCGGCATCGGAAAACCCGCCCTCGGGGCCGATCAGGATGGCCCAGGGCCGACCCTTGTCCTGCGCGGCCAGGCGCAGGGCCGACCCGGCCTCGGCCTCGTCGCAGAACATCAGCTGGCGGCCGTCGGGCCAGTTGTCCAAAAGCTTGTCCAGCCGCTGTAGGTCGCAGACCTCGGGCACGAAGGTGCCGCCGCATTGCTCGGCCGCCTCGACCGCGTGGGCCTGCAGACGGTCCTGGCGGATGCGTTCGGAATTGGTGAAGGCGGTCTGGACCGGCATGATCTTCGCGGCCCCCATCTCGGCCGCCTTTTCGACGATGAAATCGGTGCGCGCCTTCTTGATCGGAGCAAACAGCAGCCACAGGTCCGGCGGCAGTTGCAGTGGTCGGGTCTGTTCAAGACAGCGCAGAGTACCGCCGCGTTTGCCCGCCTCGGCCACCTGCGCCAGCCACTCGCCATCGCGGCCGTTGAACAGGGCCACCTGCCCACCCACGGCCAGACGCATCACGCCGAACAGGTAATGGGCCTGCTCGCGCGTCAAAGGAACCGATTGCCCCGCACCCAAAGGGTGATCTACATACAGCCTGATCTTCGCACTCATGAGACCCTACATATGCAAGGCAATGCCCCAACACCAGACGGTCAGGTCGCCGACGCCGTTACCGGCAACTGGGTCGATACCCGCGCCCCGGCCTTTGCCCGCCCCTATCTGCGGCTGTCGCGCGCGGACCGGCCGATTGGGACGTGGCTGCTGCTGATACCGTGCTGGTGGGGCCTGGCGCTGGCGATCCTGCATGACGGTCAGCCGCGGTGGGGCGACCTCTGGATTGCCGCGGGGTGCGCGGCCGGGGCCTTTCTGATGCGTGGCGCGGGCTGCACCTGGAATGACATCACCGACCGCAAGTTCGACGCGCAGGTCGCCCGCACGCGCTCGCGGCCCATCCCCTCGGGTCAGGTCAGCGTGCGGCAGGCCGTGATCTGGATGGGCATCCAGTGCCTTCTGGCGCTGGCAATCCTGCTGACCTTCAACCAGGCGGCCATCGCGATGGGCGTCCTGTCGCTGCTGCCGGTGACGATCTATCCTTATGCCAAGCGCTTCACGTGGTGGCCGCAGGTATTTCTGGGGCTGGCCTTCAACTGGGGCGCCCTGCTGGCCTGGGCGGCGCATCGCGGTACGGTCGAATGGCCCGCGATCCTGCTGTACCTGTCCGGCATCGCCTGGACGCTGTTCTACGACACGATCTATGCCCACCAGGACGCCGAGGATGACGAGCTGATCGGCATCAAGTCCACCGCGCGCCTGTTCGGGACCGACACCGCGAAATGGCTGAAGTATTTCCTTGTGGCGACCGTGGCGCTGATGGGGCTGGCCATCGTCGAGGCCGCCCTGCCCGATGCCAGTTTCCTGGCACTGGTCGTGGCCATCGGCGGGCCGTGGGCGATGGGGTGGCACATGGCGTGGCAACTGCGCGGGCTGGACATCGAAGACAACGCGAAACTGCTGCAACTGTTTCGCGCCAACCGGGATACCGGCCTGATTCCGCTCATCTTCCTTTGCGTCGCATTGCTGCTGTGATTGCACCGCTGTACCGCAGCCTGTAAAACCCGACCTCAATCGCCCGAGAAGATCGAAGCCCGTCCATGCGCCTGCCCTACTTCCTGACATCAGCCGTGGTCTTTGCCCTGTCGGCCGCCCTCTGCCTGCTGGCCGCCAGTTTCGCCGTGACCCGGGTCGAGGAAGACTCGGAATTGGCCGTACGCAGGGCGCTGAGCCTGCAAGGTCACGAATGGGCTGAGGTCGAGGCCGACGGGCTGCGCGTCGTTCTGACCGGCACGGCGCCCGACGAGGCCACCCGCTTTGCCGCACTGACCGCCGCAGGATCCGAGGTGGATACTTCGCGCGTCATCGACGAGATGGACGTGGCGCCCACCGCCGACCTCGCGCCGCCGCGCTTCTCGGCCGAAATCCTGCGCAATGACAGCGGCATTTCGGTGATCGGCCTGATCCCGGCCAGCGTCGACCGAAACGCATTGGTGCAGCGGCTGCAAAGGCTGGACACAAGCGTTTCGGTATCGGACCTGATGGAAACCGCCGACTACCCCAAACCCAAAGGCTGGGATGCCGCCATCGACTATGCCGTACTGGCCCTGTCGAGGCTCCCGCGGGCCAAGATCTCGGCCAGCCCCGAACTGGTCAAGATCACGGCCATTGCCAACAGCCGGAAAGAAAAGGAAACGCTGGAACAGGAACTGACCCGCGCCGCGCCGCCCGGCC